>NZ_FOLE01000013.1 GCF_900112255.1 Flexibacter flexilis DSM 6793 | reverse complement strand
AAACGGGCATTTTTGGCGGCCTCTTCTTGCGCAAGCTGGTTGCCTAATCGCTGCTTGTTGTTCTCGTATTGCTGGTCTTGGTATTGCTTGAGTTTATCAAGCTCAATGAACTGATTATCAATTTCAATGGCATTGAGTTCATTAATGCCTTCCATGATGGTTTTGAAGGCATCTACAAAACCAATGACCTTGTTTTTAATATTCTCCTGTTCCTGTTTTTCCTGCTCGTCAAGAAGTTGGTTGATTTTGTCGATGTACTTGGCCTGAATGTTATATTTTTCATTCTCAGTCAGCTCCTCTTTGGCCAACTCTTTTTGCATTTGGATATTGAGTAGCCCGATTTGTGCCTCTACGTTGGTGGCACGGCCTGCCACTTCTACCGCATTGATTTGTTTGTCATAGCGTTGTGTAATGGCAAGGCGTTGCTCCTGTGTGAGTTCGGTGTTTTCAAGCTCGGCGTATTTTCGGCGTTTTAGCTCTCGGATAATGCCTTCGCTTTTCTGCACCTCAAAGCCCATCACATCGGTATCCTTTTGCGTTACAAGCACTTGCAATTCTGCAAAGGCCGTCGCATCGTCCAACTCCTGTTGCTTGGCTTTCTTGGCGGCTTCTACTTTTTCCTTTTGCAACTTCTCGTAGGCTTCGCGGGCTTTCTCGTAATACTCGGTGTCTATTTGGTGCAGCTCTTCATCAAGTTTTCGTTTAGATAGCTTTTCAAATGCTGTCTCTTGCGCATTACGTTTGGCTCGCTCGGTTTTAGATAGCTTGGCTTTGTCTTCTGCTGACATTTTAAAGTCTTGGATTTCTCGGCGATTTTCCTCTGTGGCAATGGCTCGTTTGCGCTCGCGCTCATCTTTGAGCAGGTTAAGACGTAAATCAATGATTTTACGCTCTGCCTCCAACGCTTCTTTGGCGCGTTTTTCGGCTTCGGCCTTGTTCTTTTTGGCGTTGTCATCACGCTCTTTTTTCTCGGCCTCCTCACGGGCTTTTTTACGGGCGGCTGCGGCTTTTAACTTGTCCTCCTCTTCTTTCCTTTTGGCATCTTCTTCCGCTTTTTTGCGGGCGGCAATCTCGGCGGGGGTTTCACCATTGGCATTACGGCCAAGTGATTTATATACTTCAGTTCGTTCTTTTTCAAACTGAAGTGTTTTTTCTGCTTCCTTGTTGTAGTCTTGTTCGGCTATTCGCAAATACATGACAGAACCAGCCAATTCATGATAAGCATCGCCCCAACGCGGCAATTCTTTTACACGTCCGCTCTGAATGAACTCGTATTGTTTTTCCAAGCTCATTCCCGAAGCCATGAGCTGATTTTTAATAGATTGTAACTGATTGTGTTTTTCGGTATTGCCTTTTTCTTGATTGAAATAATCATTGAGACGGTCTTGTACCACTCTGCGTTTTTCCATCAAATTGGCGTAGGCTTCTGCTGCTTTGTTGGCTTGCTCGTCCACTTTTTCCATTGCCTTTTTGATAATAATTTGCTCAATGAGCGAATTGGTTACGTTGTCAATGGATTTTTTCAGCTCGGCATTAGAGACGGTTTCGGCGTTGAGATTACCCAAATAGTCGGGGTATTTGTCTTGCAATTCCTTGATGGCTCTGGTGCGCTCTTCCGTGCCTACCTTGAGGCTCATGATGCCAATGGTTGCACTATCCAAATTGTAGGCTTCTTTTTCGAGAGAAGCACTAAATTTTTCGGTGGCGGGCAGTAACTTATACAGCCAACCGACGGTATCTTCAATGGCTTTATTGAGCGTTGGGAACGTGAACATTTTGCTGATGGCCTTGCTCAACTTTTCGAGTTTGGCTGCAAAGTTTTCGTTTTTGATGCCAAACTCGTTCATGATGGAATCGGTACTTTTCAACGCGCTGTTGGAACTGGCCACTTTCTTGGCCAACGTATCCATATTTCCGCCAAGTTTGGCAAACACCTCACTTGCGCCTGCTCCGTCCACGTCCAGTTCTTTGAGGATAGAAGCTAAAACCGTAGCACTTGCCCCTGATTCATTGGCCTTTTCAATGACTCTGGTCAAAGCTCCGTAAATGTCATTGTCCACGAGTTCGGTAAAGGACTTGGCGGACATTTGGGCAACTTTGGCAAACTCCTCTGGTGTCGAGGCCATGCGTTGTAAAATTTTAACGATGGCCGTACCGCCACGCTCGGCGTTTACGTTCAACTCCTGAAGGGTGGCCGAAAGCCCCAATATTTGCCCAGAACTCAATCCTAATTGAACCCCAACGCCACCGATACGCGAAGCGAAGTCCGCCATTACTGGCCCTGTCGCTGCGCCTTCGCTACCCAATTGATTGATGGCGTTGCCGATGCGTAACATATCCTCATCAATTTTATCTGTTTTGATGTCGGAAAAGATGTTGCGCAACGCACCCATTTCTTTGGTGATTTGTTCCGCACCGCCTGTAAATTCATCACCAAGAGCCACGACCATTTTATCAACGGCAGCCGTAAAATCAAACACCTTTGTTTGGTCTATGCCCAACTGACCTGCGATAATGGAAATTTTGCGTAGCTCTTCGGTGGCCGTGCGGGTATTGAGTTGGGAAAGTTGTTTGTTATACTCCTTCACGCCCTCAATGCTCATGTTCGTAGTTTTGCGAATGTCGGCGAAACTGTCCGAGAGTTTGGCTTGTGAAGAAATGAGGTTGGGGATAAACTCGGCCAACTTCTGAAAAGCAGACAAGGCCAGCGTACCACCAATAACACCACCCGCCACATTCATGATGCTGTTTTTCATGTTTGCCCACGAACCCGCAAAACCTTTGAGTTTATTTTCTGCCGAACTGATTTGGCTTTCTACGGTGCGAAGCTCGCGGGCTTTGGCCGCAAATTCTTTCGTATTGATGCCTAAATTCTTAATCTCAGCGTTTAATCGCTTTTCTTGTTCTTCCAGTTCTCGCAATGAACCAACAGTAAGACCTGTTTCCTGTTGCAAGCGTTTTTGGTCATTTTTCTGCTGCTGAATCGCGCCATTAACCTCTACAAGTTTCGTGTTTAGTTGTTGGTAGCGTTCTGTTCCATAGACTGCTCCTGTATTGATGGCCGCGTTCAAATCCTTCTGGTACTTGAGCATTTGGTTCATGGTCATGCCCAGCACGCCCAATTTTTCGCGCTCCTTGTCTATTTCAGCATTGACGGCTTTAAAGCCTTCTTTGGCGGCACTGTATTTGTCGGCTTCGGCTTTGGCTCGAAGCGTAGCGGCTGCCAAGTCATCGGCTTTGGCCGTGAGTTTGGTTAAAGTGGCATTCGTTTTGTCTAATCCTGCATTGGCTTTATCAAAGTCTTTGGCCGCATTTTTCGACTCAAGCATTTGGGCTTTGAGTGCCGTGGCCGAAGTCTTCAGGGACTCTATTTTGGTTTTGATGGCCGTGAGCTTGTCGTTTTCGCGTGCGTATTCCTCCGTGCCTTCTTTCATACCTTTGATGGCGGTACGGAGTTCGGCGGCTTGGCTTTTGAGGTTTTTTAGCTCGGTGTTTACTTTGCCCAAATCAGCAGTGGACTTGCTGAATTGCTCGGCAGCCGTTTTGTTGGCGGTCATTGCCTGCTTGAATTGAGCGGCTTCTATGCTAAGGCGTTTGATGCCTTCGCCCATGCGGGAAAGGGCTGTACTGGAGCGATTGAACTCATCAAAGCTCTTTTTGGAGTCTTTGATTTCTTTGGCAAAATCGGCGGCTTTGAGTTGCAGCCGTCCTAACTCATTGATGCTTTGTTTGGCATCAGTGATAACGGTAATCTGTGATTGTGCTTGAGTGGTAGAGGCCATGAACTATTAAAGTTTATGGCGCAATCTATCGGTGGATTGATTCACTCAAAAGGACAAGAAAAAGCCACCAACTGGGTAAGTTGGTGGCGGGTTTCAAAAAGATTTCGGGCTTTGCATTCAGGTAGAAAATTGAAGGTACAGAACCTCAAGTTTGCACGTTACCCTTCCTGATGCTAAAAGTGTGTTGATGGCTGTGCTACCGTTCGTCCGAAGTTGTTGTTTACTCTAAAATTCTCACGATTTCACTCAGAAGCAGGTCAAGCTCTTGCGTAAAATCAACTTGAGTTGTGGTTGGCAAGACTTCTTTTTTTCTTACTTGTGAATGTATGTTGTTGTCTGCAATATTACGCAATGAATTGTCTAAGTTTTGCATTGATTTCTTAAAACTTCTTGTCCCACCTGAATAATTATTTGCTACTTCTGAAAAATTACTGAACCCAAATATCGGTGGAGTGTGGTCAATAATTGCTCTCGCTAGAAAAGTTAAACTAAATGGATTTTTTGATGAAGAAGCATTATTTAATTCTTCACATAGTTGAATAAGTTTTATTAGGTCGAACTTATTGTTTTTTATCTTTTGTAATTCCAAAATTCTTGTTGGATGAACAAAGAAAGTATTATGATTTCTAAATCTCTCTTTGTCTTGGCCAATCAAATATGGATTATTATGTAGTTGTTCGGTTTCGTCATGGCAATTATTTATGAAAGCAACATAGTCTTTAGAATTGTCAGTCCATGTAAATTTATTTTTAGCAGCAAACAGTTCTATCTCGTCATCTTGTAAAATAGTTGAAGTGATTTTGATTTGATAAATGTCCTCGAATGGAATTAGTTTCCCATTTATTCTAATTGGCAATTTCTTTTCATATGGAGTTAGAAATTCAGCTTGCAAGATTTCCTTCTTTAATAAAATTTTAGACTCTGTCTGCTTTATCTTTGGTGATTTAAAGTGATGTTCTAAAACACAATTATAGCGTTTATAAATAGTATTATCTCTCTTTAAAATATTTGGATGTAAACCAAAATACAGTAAACAGTTATTTAGAAAAGTAACAAAGTCTGTCTTATAAACCAATTCTTGTTTTACCTGTTCTGCTGTGACTTCAACAGCTTGATAAACTGAGTCAAGAACTGTAAGCCAAAATTTATTTTCAGGATTAGGGATTTTTCGCTTCGCTTCAGGGGTTGGTATTTTTTTGTTATAAAGTTCAAAAATATCGTTATTGAAATACTTCTTTAAAAGTTTTTCAGTTTCTTCTTCAAGTTTATATCTTTCTGGGTCGGAAAGAAAATCTATTTTTTGTGATATTTTTTGAAACCTTATACAAAGGTTGTCGAGTTGTGATAAAACTAATTGTCGGTCTTTTACATTTCGCAAATGCGTCTTGTAAAATACTTTGTATTCCTTGATTTGTGTCTCAAGTTGTTGAGTCAAAACTTTTGAAGCAATTTTTGAAAAGTCAAGGTTACTCATACTAATGTTTATTTCTTCTAAATAGTTTTATGTTAAAATTGTCCCACAATGCTTGCAACTAACAATCCACATATTGGCAATGGTGGGGTATTTGAAAAACGTCAGCCCAACATTTGCACAAATGCCCAATAGAATTACAAAAGTTGATGCTTACAACGTCAAGCCCAAATTGCAGCAAACCCAATGTTGCCTGTAGTTGTTTTGTCAAATGTTTCTTGAATTAGTGCTTTAGCCTTATCATTTCATTTTCAGTATCAACTTCTGTGTATTCTCTTAACAGAATTATTATTTTTTCATTGTCAAGCTCTATTCTCGAAAGTATGTTTGCTCCAACAGTTGCGTGTGCATTAAAATCAACTCCCAACCAAAGTCCTACAACAGTTGCGTCATTACTTGGAATTGGAATTGGGTATCGTCCAAATACTCTCTCATCATATTCTTTAGCTTTTAATGTTACAATCAAATGTCCCCTTTCTTCTGTAAGTTCTCCAGAATAATTCAAATTACCTTCTGCTACAGTTTTTATTTTCACTTTAAGTTTGCTATTGTATCCTAATGATACAGTCCATTTTTCGTGTTTGATTACTGCTAAATTATTCTCCCAAATTTGGTAGTAGCTATTCCATTGTCCAGTTAAATAATGTTTAGTAAAGAGAAGTCTGCCAATGTAAATAATTCCTTTAATAAAGTAAGGGTATAAATAACCAATAACAGTTCCAATTAAGGTTGTAATTATCCAATTAGGTTCTGTGCTGATTATTTTGTCCATTACTTTATGTGATTCAGTTTATAGTGAAGTCTGTATACAATTACAGGCAACGGATTAGGTATTTGCGATGGTGCGGTAATAGTATTCCGTCAGCCGAGTTTTGCACTAAAGTTACATAAAATTACCTAAGTTGATCATTTAACTTCAAGCCGCACTATTGCAAATACCCATGTTAGCAGCAGGCTTTAATTAAAATGGAGGTTCGTTTTCAGGGTCAAAATATGAATCTCTTTTTCTTAATCCATATTCTTCGATGAATGACTTAAGTTTTCGATAAGATTCTAAAAACCCAACCCTATTAGCCCAGTTATTTCCTTCATCATTTACATTAGGATTTAAAAAGTCCCCATTTTGTGCAACGAAGTATTGAAGATTATCACCTTCTAAACAAGACTTGGTATGTTCCCAATCTATTTCAAAAATAGTTTCTGTTCCAAAAATAAAGCTCGACACAAGTTTTTCATAAACTTCTGTATTATATCTTCTTTTTGAGTTTGACTTACCTGTTTCTATTGTACGTTTTGCTGTAATTCTAGAAATCGCAAGTATTTCTTCAAGAAGTTCTCGGTCATTTCTAACAGCAATGTTTTCTACCTTATTAGCATCTAAAAGTTTATTAACCTTATTTTCAAGTTTTGGCCACCACATTTCAAAAACTTCATCTAATACTTTTTCCTCTAGTTTTTGTTCAGAAAGACTATTATTGATTGAGTAAACTAATTTTCTAAAATCTGTCTTTTGAAATTGTGACGTTTGAAATTGTGTAAGTGGTCCTTTAAAATCAGCATTGTCTAGCCCAAACAAAATGGGACAAACTTTTGAATTGTCCAACATTTTACTAATTGCACCTGCTTCAAACAACATCCATTGGCTGTCAATATTATCCTTTGTATATATAAATATTCCTAACTTACAATGCTCTAATTCTTTTGAAATATCTGCATTCCAGCGTGCTCCTTTTTCAATATCATTTGGAGTAAAATAGGGTTTGACATTTTGTAACACAGCGGGTAGCCAATCTTTAATGGCTTCTCCTATTTGCTTACTTACGTCTCCTGACCAACTAATAAAAATTCTCATAGATTGCTTTGTTTTTTTAAGCTTGCTGCTAACTGGCCAGTAAGGGATTGCGGGCGATTTCCTATCATGGTACACGAAAAATTGAAGGGGGCTACAAACCTTCGCATACCACTGAAACCCTTATTGGCTATATTGTGTGTTGTGCATAGTTAATTTATAAACTACCCTCTATTTTTTCTAAGATATTAAAAGTATTATCAATATATTTTCTTGCAGTACCAGATGTCGTTTTTTTGAATAAATTAATCTTAGATTTTAAATACTGAATATTAAACTCTTCATCGGTTTTCTTAATTATCTTGAACCAATTGAGATTTGTATGAGTCAAGCTACCACATTTTAGTGGAGTTTTTTCTTCAAACAACAATCTCTCAATACTCTTTAGAACTGATTCTTCTTCAATTTTTGAAATATAATTGTCAATACTATTATGAGCGACAATGCCCATATAATTCACATCTTCTTCCATTAAATAAGCATCAATTATTGGTTGCCCAAAATAAATCTGTTCCTTCTTATTCAAACTAATTTCACCGTGTGCCATTGCTCCTTTTATAGGTATTTGTTTATTAAATGCACCTGTAAAAAACCACCTAGTCGCTAATAGAAAATATTTGAAATTTTCAATACTATCGTTTTTTGAAAAGATTACAATAGAATCTGAAAAGCTTACTACATAAACTTCAACATCACCAAATACCTTTGAAATTTCTTCAAACTTTGTGGCTTCTTCTATTAATTTTTTGCTTTTTGATATTTGATTTAATATTTGATATATTTCATCATGGGTATTTCTCATAACCAAGTCTTTAAAACCCAATATATCTAAAAATGCTACAAATCTTTTATCTGTGGGCTTCCAGTTAGCTTTATTTTCTTTGTTATCTGACATTTCTGTTTCGTTTAATTATGCACAACATTTGTATAAACACACCTTATTGCGTTTATCTTTTCCATTCTGCAAGCACCTTGCCTGCCATTCTCACGCAAAATCTTAAACAGATAGAATATTTGCAAATATTTTTATATTTTATTTTTAAGAAGGGATAGTTATATTTTCGCTATTTTACAATACTATCATAATACATTGATTTACAATGCAATAACGAATTTTTCTTTCCTCTACATTATTACTTTTTTGCGCTATTTTACTACACCATGTATCAAATAGTGTATCAAAAGTAATACGATTTTTTACGTCAAAGAAAAGTTTTTACTCAAAATATCATATTACTCGTGTCTAACAAAGCTTTATACTGAGCAGTTTTAAATACTCTCCGTACACATGCTTATTTAGATTTATTTATACATTTTTAGAGCAATCACCCATTTGGGCAAAATGTAATTTTACTTATTTTTTCATTGTTTGCACAAATTTACTAATCATCTGATTTATAGCTATTTATTATAATAATTATTCCGTTTTTCTTTGATATTTTATTGTACTATTTGTATATTTACGCATTACACAAATCTTACATTTTATCGTAAATATCATGGAAAACACTGCAACAATTGCCGTCGTTATCGACAGAAGAAGGCAAAAAGTCGATGGAACTTTCCCTCTTAAATTACGCATTACTTATCGAAAAGAAAGACAATATATCAGCATTGCAGAATATGTTTCAGTAGCTGATTGGGACAAGCTCAAAACCACCTCCGTGCGCGGCGGACAACTTAAAGAGCTCAAAATTAAAATAACGGCCATAGAGCATAAAGCACAACTCATACTTAAGTCTATGGGAGTATTTACTTTTAGGCGATTCACGGAACTATACAATGGAAAAAGTAACAATGCTGTCGTATCGCGTAAGGTCATAAACTACTTCCAATCTTTTATTGATAATCTATTTGCTGAAGGCCGTATTAAATCTGCATGGGGATTTGCTTGCGCTCTCAACTCCCTGCGGCAATACGCTGGCACAAATCTATATTTTGAGGACATCACTCCCGCCTTCTTGAAAAAATACGAAGAGGCTCTACTCATAAAAGGACTCAAAGCGGGGTCTATTGGATTTTATACAACCTCTATTCGTACCGTCTTTAATGCTGCCATGGCAGACGGTATTGTTTCAAAAGATTTCTACCCCTTTGGAAGAAAAAAATACCAACCCTTAACATCCGTCAATATCAAAAAAGCCTTGCCCTTCGCTGATATTATGAAAATTATACATTACACCCCACAAGACCCACAAGGAAAAGAGGCTTTAGCCCGAGACTTGTGGGTCTTTTCTTATCTGTGCAATGGGATAAACGTAAAAGATATATGCAACCTCAAATATAGCAATATAGATGGCGATAGGCTAACCTTTATGAGACAAAAAACAGCTAATAAGCTCCGTAGCAACCCACGCTTAATTCAGGCTCATTTGCCAGCCATTGCCCAAGATATTATTGCCCGTTGGGGACAGAAACCCTGCTTACCCAATACTTATATTTTTCCTTTTTATAATGACCAACAATCACCATTGAAGAGGGCAGTTAAAACCCACAATATCGTCTCCACCATCAATAGATTTATGAAGCAGGTTGGGCAAGAATTAGGTATCAGTAAGCATATTACTACCTACACGGCGCGGCATAGTTTCTCAACAGTATTGAAGCGGTCAGGGGCAAGCATAGAATACATTAGTGAAAGTTTGGGACATACCAATACCACCATCACAGAAGTCTATTTGGCCAGTTTTGAGGACGATACCCGAAAAGAAATGAGTAACAGGTTGTTAGGATTGTAAGGTGCAAGCTAAAGGGAAATAGAAGGAGAAAAAGGACATAAAAAAACCGCCAACGGGTTGCGCTGGCGGTGAGTGGTTTTGATTTCAATGGGGTTTTGAATGTTGCACCTTCTAAAAATCTGTTGGCTGCTTCTACTTTCTTGGGAAAAGAATTTTGCCTTCATTCAATTTGATTACCTATTCTGTTTGTGCTTTCACAAAACTACTGACCGTAAGCCTGTGTACACCCAATATCCTGCCGATGGCTGAATAAGAAACTTTTTTATCCAATAAGTCCTTTATCTTTTTTTCCTGTCCTGTAAGTTTGGTTTTCGATGATTTTCGTCCTTTGGGACGGCCAAGAATTACGCCTTCCGCTTTTTTTCGCGCCAAGGCTTCTTTTGTTCTTTGCGAAATTAAGTTGCGCTCTATTTCTGCTGAAAGACCAAAGGCAAAGGCCAATACTTTTGAGTTGATGTCGCTACCCAAACGATAATTATCCTTTATCGTCCAAACCTGAATGTCGCGGTTCATACATTCGTTAAGTATGCCCATAATCATTAACAAATTTCTGCCCAAACGTGAAAGCTCGGAGCAGATAAGAATGTCGCCCTTTTTCATTCGTTTTAAAAGTTTGCCAAGTTTTCGGTCTTGTAGATTTTTAGCTCCCGAAATGGTTTCTTCAATCCATTTATCTACTACATATACATTGTTTTGGCAAAATTGATTGATTTCGTAGCGTTGGTTTTCTACTGTTTGTTTGTCGGTGCTTACCCGAATGTAACCGTAAATCATAATGTTTTTCTTGTTTAACTTAATATTACATTCAACTGCTTAATTTAAACCAAAATTGTATAGAAAAAACTTAGACAATTATTTTATACAACTAAAAGAGCGTTTTTGTTAGACAAGCAGGAAATCTGGGTAGTTTCAATAATGCCGATAGCTGGGTTATTCTTTCTGACATTGAACAACGCATAAAAGAAAAAATTGAGAGAATAGGAACACCGTTAAAGGACTGGGATATTCAAATCAATTATGGAATAAAAACAGGTTTTAATGAGGCTTTCATCATTGATGGCTCAAAGCGAAAAGAACTCATTGCGCAAGACCCCAAAAGTGAAGAAATTATAAGACCGATTTTACGTGGGCGCGATATTAAGCGTTACGGCTATGAGTATGCAGACCTTTACCTGATTGCTACTTTTCCAAGCCTTAAAATTGATATAGAACAGTATCCTGCCGTAAAAAAGCATCTGCTTTCGTTTGGAATGGAACGTTTAGAGCAAACAGGAAAAGAGTACAAAGTAAATGGCGAAACTATAAAAGCTCGCAAAAAAACCAACAATAAATGGTTTGAAACGCAAGATAGCATAAGTTATTGGGACGATTTTAATAGGCAGAAAATTATCTATCCAGGAATTATGAGAATTGCTAAAAGCAACGAAAATAATTTCCCCCGTTTTGCATTAGATAACGATAAGAACTTTTTCTTTGGCAATGATTGCTATTTTTTAGTTGGTAAAGATTTAGAATATCTTTGGTTACTTTTAAACTCTACCCTTTTGGGGTATTTAGAGTATGTTTAAATTTAAAAAAGGGTATCGGATAATTTACTTTTAGTGACCAAACATGAAAGTAAAATGCAAACCTGTTTTAAAGATTTATCCGATACCGCGTGGGAAATTATCAGTAAAATATTGAATCAGCAAAGAAAGCGCAAATATTCTTTGCGTGCGGTTGTCAATGGTATTTTGAGCATTCTTCGGAAAGGGACGCAATGGCGTAATTTGGAAACTTGTTATCCCCCATGGCCATTGGTTTACTATTATTTTGCCAAATGGGGCAAAGATGGCACCTTAGAAAGAATCAATAGCGAACTGAATAAACTCGAACGCCAACGGCAAGGGAAAAAGGCTATCCCGAGTTTATTCAGTATTGATAGTCAATCTATAAAAGTATCTCCTTTTGTCAGTAAAGACAAAGGTGTTGATGGGAATAAGTGTATCAATGGTCGAAAAAGACACGTGATAGTAGATACGCTTGGTTTAGTTTGGGGGGTGGTTGTTCATGGAGCAGACAGCCATGACAGTCAAAAGGCTCATTTACTGGTAGAACACTGTTTGGGTTATTTAGATAGGATGCAAAAAATACTGGTGGATGCGGCCTACAAAAAAGGATTTATGCAATGGGTAGAAGCTAATATACTTGGTTTAGCAGTAGAGTGTAGTGCTGTACCGCCCAGCAGGAAAGGATTTGTTCCCGTCAAGTGGCGGTGGGCAGTGGAAAGAACTTTTGCTTGGCATAATTTCTTTCGTAGGCTTGCTAAAGATTATGAAAAAACAGCGAAAAGTTCCCAAAACTGGATTTTGTGGACTAATATCCAAATTATACTCAATCGTTTTAGATAATCACAATACTTAATTTTTAAACATACTCTTATTTCGATATTACATTTATTCCTTTGATGAAACAGGATTTAAAATTTTTACCGACTATTTTCAAAATATTCCATTGCCATTACCTAATGAAAAAAGATTAAAAGAAACCCAAAACATTTTGTCTAAAAAAATAGATGCTTTTTATGTAAATAAATGGGTTTATGAAATGATGCTTTTTACCAACGAAGAAATAGATGAGATTGAAAACTCTATAAAAAACATATTGAGCAGAATTACAGAATATTAACAAAATCAATCTCTGTTTTTTCAAGGTTATATAAAGCGTATACTACATTATCAAGTCTATGCTCTAACTCATACGAACTTAATCCATGTTTTTTATTATGCAAGATTTCTTCTATTAGTTTACTAATGGACTGCTCTGTATTTGTATCAGGAATAGGAATCTTGAGTGGCTCAATAGCTTGGACGCTTATCAATAAATCTCCTGTTCCTGTTTGTGGCGCATCTTTCATCAAATAATGTCCCATTTTAGAGTTGAGAACACCAACCAAAAACTTGATATATTTTCCCGTTGCAAAACAAGTACTATCCAAAGCCATTGTTCCCGCTTCATCGTATGAAAATCGCAAAATTGAACCAACACGTTTCCACACGATTTTCTGCCTATTAAAATCGTCCCAATAACTTATGCTATCTTGCGTTTCAAACCATTTATTGTTGGTTTTTTTGCGAGCTTTTATAGTTTCGCCATTTACTTTGTACTCTTTTCCTGTTTGCTCTAAACGTTCCATTCCAAACGAAAGCAGATGCTTTTTTACGGCAGGATACTGTTCTATATCAATTTTAAGGCTTGGAAAAGTAGCAATCAGGTAAAGGTCTGCATACTCATAGCCGTAACGCTTAATATCGCGCCCACGTAAAATCGGTCTTATAATTTCGATAGATTTTGGGTCTTCTTTTACCAGTTTGTCTTTAGTGCTTCCGTCAATTATAAATGCTTCGTTGTAGCCCGTCAAAATTCCACGATAAATATTTATATCCCAATCTTTGAGGGGTGTGCCAACAGCTTCTATTTTTTGTTTAATACTTTGCTCAATTGGGCTAAGAATTGTCCAGCTTTCTTTTCCTAAAAAACCACATTCTGAGCCTTGTTGTCTAACAAAAACGCTCAAATTATTTAACACCTTTTCTTTAACAATGCAAGCAAGTGTCTTTTGTTGATTTTTACTTTTGCTAAACAGTAAAATATTTACATCAACTGTGGCACTTTCAAATATTTTTTGCCCTGCAAAATCAATCAGTAATACGGGGTTGGTATTTTCAGCAAAAAACTTTCGTGTACTTTCGCCATAGCCTGCCCGCATCCATTTGTTGGAAGTAATAAAACACAAGTGGCCTTTTTCTTTTATCACTTGCCAACCTTTTTCATAAAAGAGAGAATAGATGTCGCCAGAATTAGAAAAAACTTTGAAGCCCTGAGGTTCATAAATTCTGTTGTGTTTTATCCTTTTCCCTGTTTTATCATCTAAGTAGATGCTATCTGTTGATAGTGAAAAATAAGGTGGATTTCCAATTACAATGTCAAAGCCATCCTTTAAAAGAAACATCCATTCTACATCAAAAAAATCAGAACTTGAGTTTTGGTCATAAGGATTCCATTCAGCTATTTTTTTTGCATCTTCATGGTTAAGTGAATGGTTGTTTTCTAACAACTGCACTAACTTCTTACGCAATTTTTCGTCTTTATCGCGTAGTTGCCGCTTTTCTTTGGCTGTTCTGGCGTAAAAATGTTCGTGGCGCACTGCAAAAATTTCCTGTTTAGTTGTTTCTATGGCTGGGTCTTCAAACAAATCAATCTGAGCTTGCCTTTTAGGCAGCCCAAGTAAGGTGTTTGCCGCTACAAATTTGGTTTCCAAGTTAGGTAAAGTAATGACACCGTAATTTTCTTTGCTCAAATCCATTTCCCCTTGTTCCACAATAAGCGAAATAAAGAAACGCAATTTGCTTATTTGTGCCGCTATGGTTTGTAAATCCACACCATAAATACAGTTTTCAATCAGGTGTAGTTTTAGCTGGTACATATCCAAGTGTTGTGCCACGCCAATTTTTTCGAGCAAGGCAATGATGCCGTTCAAAATTCCCATTGGAAAAGCACCAGAACCGCAGGCTGGGTCAAGGATTTTTACTTTGAGTAAGGTATTGTAAATTTTCTTTTTTTGTTCATCGGTCAGTTGTCCGTTCAAATCAACATCGCCAATTTTTTCGTTCAAATAGGTCTGCAAACTTTCGCTTACCATAAAATCCACAATCTCGCGGGGTGTGTAAAAACTTCCGCTTTGCTTACGGGCAGATTCTTTGGTTTCGCTGTTGTATGCACCCAAAAGGTTTTCAAATACATTACCCAAGAGTTCGGGGTCAAGAGCCACTTGCACATCTTCGGGCGCATTTTCTTCTACGGTAAAATTGTAGCGTTCCAATAGTGGAATAATGCCCTTGTTTTCGTCGAAGAAAACGCAGTTGGGAATGTATGCACGGTGGCTGAATTGCCCTCTTACTTTCCTATCGTTTCGACTAAAGCCGTCTAAATGATATTTTACGCCGTCGGTTGATGCTTCTTTGTCCAAACATTCAAATAAACCGCCATTCAAAAAAGGAATTTTGCAGAATAGATTTAAAACTTCCGCTTCTTCAATATCAAACATTTCTGCATAGCGATACAATGTTTTTACATCTCTGTTATTTTCGTCTTTGGCAAAAGCACGTTCAGTAACGGATTTATTGAGTGTGGCAAAAAACAGGTTTTGCAAGATAGCATTGTAATAGCTCCCGTTATTGTTGTCGTTTGGATTAAAGTCTTTTAGTATGGATTTTAGTTGTTCTTTGTCGAATAAATTGTGTGGCACTAACTGTTTTTGTTTGATGAACCATACAAAAAGCAAACGAGTAATGAGGCGAATAATTTGTTCTTCCAACTTTTCGCGGTCGTCGTCTGCGGTACTTGTATTTTTAGGAAAGGTAATACCTATTTCCTCCGACAATGCCCATTCGTACCATTTAAAGAGTTCGTTGTAAAACTCTTTGGTGAGCGTTGAAACAGAAAATAAACTTCTAATATCCTCAAGTTTTGCTTTTTTACCTGCAATGGCACATAGTCTGTCGGTGGGGGTTTTTACTTTTTGACCACTGCCTAAAAGATAGGTGTATCGTTTGGGTTGCGTTTGGTTTTCAACAATTTGCCCATACTCGTCCAAAGTACGAATTTCGCTTACAAAACTCAAACGCCATTTATCAGCTTGCTCGAATACAATTAAAGCACCGTCCACCTCATTTTTGTAAACAGAACGTAGTAATTCCCTTAAACCCACTTTGTTGCGCTCCAACCAAACTTCGGGTTTTACCTTTACCAAATACAACCCAATAATTCTATCGTCAGCCGTACTGAAACTACCCAACTCAAAAGCAGCTTCGGCTTTGTTGTTGCTTGGTAAAGGGATTTCAGCAGGGTTTTGAAGAAAGTTTTTTACACCGAAAACATCTGTCAATAAAGTCAGCCAGTCGGAAAGCACAAAGGGCTTCGATAATATATTTTGAAGTATTTTCTTTTCCATTAGTCAATATCTTTATTAGAAAGTTGTAGCACAAGTTGATGTAACTTGTTTGCCAACAAGGTTTTGGATATTAGTTTGGTTTCGTAATCGGCAATCATGGCAGGCGATGTATTTCGAGCCATCGCATATTCAACTACTTCGGTTTCTTTGCCTTTGCAAAGCAAAATACCAATACTATTATTTTCAAAAGG
The DNA here is from genome assembly GCF_900112255.1 of Flexibacter flexilis DSM 6793. NCBI lineage: Bacteria > Pseudomonadati > Bacteroidota > Cytophagia > Cytophagales > Flexibacteraceae > Flexibacter > Flexibacter flexilis. Next base: position 55,115 of record NZ_FOLE01000013.1, on the reverse strand, counting down.
GCGTTTTACGTCGCGGTCTAATGCTTCTAAATAGAAGTTCAGTTTACCCAAAAATTCGGGTTCAAACTCTTGAATTTTCAGTTCAAATAATACTAAGCATTGCAAATCGCGATGGTAGAAAAGTAAGTCGGTGTAATAGTCTTTATTGCCTACTTGTAATCGGTATTGATTTCCCATGTAGGTAAACCCTTTTCCTATTTCAAGAATAAATTTTTGCAGATTGCTTATGAGTGCTTTTTCAAGGTCTTTTTCTGAATGACCTTCTGGCAGTTCCAAAAACTCGAAAATGTAGGGGTCTTTAAAAAAGTTTTGAGGCAATTGTGTAAATGTCGTTTTCAATTGTTGGTTAGAAAGTGCCGTTCTTTCAAATACTGCGGAGTTGAGCTGTCTCTCCAGTTCCCTTACAGAAAGTTTTTCTTGTATGGCCAAATGCAGGTAAAACAGCTTTTCATCGGGTGTTTTGGTTTTGCTCAAAAGGAGGAGATGTGCCGACCATTGCAATTGAGTTAGTAGTGTTTTTACAATTTTAATAGCTTCATTTTCAGATTTTTGTAAATGTGTCATCAGTGTTGACACAAATTCAGGTGCTGTGTATGCTTCATAAAATTGCTTCATTCTATAAAGTCCCCTGCGGTTGAATCCTCTCAACTCTGGGCATTTTTCCTGAATAAAACCTGCGAGTGCTTCCACTGTATTTTCGCCCCATATTCCAGCAGAAACTTTTTCGGACACCAGTTTACCTACCCTGAAATAAAGTAATATAAGTTCTTCATTTACTTTATGGAAAGCTCTGTTTCTGGCTTCTTCTATCAGTAGAACAACTTGCTTAAATTCAGTATTCTCACTTTTAAGTTTATTCATGTTTTAATCAATAAAGGTTTCTGATAGTACAATTTCTGGTGAAATATTGGCTTCTACAATGCTTGTTTGCGCATTATTTTCTTCGTCGGTGTTGAGTGCATCGTATTTTTGAGCGAGAGCAATGAGCAAATTATCAGCCTGCGATGTAGTAATTTCTCGTTTGTTAAACAATTTTTGACTGATTTTTTTCAGTTCGTTAGCCAATGGCGTATAAGTGCCAGCCTCTACTATTGGTTGCAAGGTTTGACAAACTTCTTTTACAGTAGCTTGGTGTGTAATGCCTTTAAAATCACGCAAAAATTTGAGTGCTTGTTTGGTGTTGGCATCAGCTTTGTCGGTAGAAGTTACTTTTTCTGTGCTTGCACTCAGAAAATCTTGTTCAAAAGAGAGTAAAGCGGCTTGTACGTGTTTATAGTGGCTTTCTGGCAGGTCGAAAGCTGGCTCTGAGGTCTTGGCTTCAAAAATTTGTGCAGCCTCCAAAAAAGTAAGTGGTTTTACTTGTGCTTTGTCGTTTATTTGGTAAAATTCTGTTTTGTAAACCGATTTAAGGAATACTACAGTAGATTGTTGTGCCTGACTTTTTTGTGCATACTCTTCTTTTCGGGCTGTTCTGGCTTTAAGCGGGAATGCCTTTATTCGTTTAAATTCTTTTGGGTTTTTGTCTTTAAACTCTCTGATAACGCGCAAATAATAAAGCCTTTTGTCTTCGTCGTCGGGCAAACCTTCCTTAAATAACTCAAATTGTTCGAGCAATTCTTCGTGCGTATAAATTTGTGCGTCTTCGCCAAAGGCAGTATGAAAACCTTGCAACTTTACGAGCGCATTCCTATACAATTTTATTTCCTCGTCACCTTGCTGCGATGGGTAGAAATTGTAATTGTAGATAACGCCCGCAACACTACCAATTCTGTTTACTCGCCCAATACGCTGCATGAGCCTTGTGGCGTTCCAAGGGGTATCGTAATTAACAATCACATTGGCGCGGTGTAGGTTTACACCTTCGGCCAGCACATCGGTAGTGATGATAATGTCGTAGTCGTCTTTTCTCTCCCCAATATAATTGGCATCAAAATTTTCGAGTATTATCTCAAAAATTTTGTTCCGATTATTACTCGACACATTCAAGATTTTAGTCCCTAAAAACGCTTCTACCTTTTCTGTCAGGTAGTTGGCAGTGTCGGTACTTTCGGTAAAAATCACCAGCTTTCCTGTCGGGTTTATCTGTTTATCAAGTAGTTCGTCTTTTAACGTTGCAAGAAAAGTGTCAAGTTTTGGGTCAGTATCTACCTTGCTCCATGCCTTTACTAATTCTTGCAATAAGGCATAGTCTTTTTTCAAGCCATCTAAAATCTCGACAAATACAGGATTTTTTTTACTGATTTGCCTTTCAACAAAATCTTTTTTATTAAAGACATTGTTTTTGGGATTGATAATACTGTAGTCTAAAATGATAGATTCAATTTGACTTTCGGTTAAACCTTTGTCCTGTAATTCATTGACTCCTAAGTCTGGCGCAATGAACACTTTATCATTTTCAAACATCTCAATCATTCGCCCTGTGGAGATGAGGAGATTATTAAGCGTTTTCTTAAACGCAGTGAAGCTGCTTTCTAGTCTTTTTATCAGAAGCGTTTTTATAATACCAGCCAAAGATTTTGAAAATCTTTCAGCTTGCGTGTAGCCACAAATTTCCAACTGTTCATCGGATAAAAACCGTATGGCTTGGTATCTATAAAACTGAATTTTATCTTCGTCTGTCAAGTAAAAAATTGTATGATAAAATAGCTTACTTAACTTGGCATCTAGGGTATAAATTTTGGGTTTAGGGGCAGCTATGTCGGGAAACTTAATTCCCTGCTCGGTTAAGTCCTCTATGTATTTAGGGTACTTTTCTAGGTGCTTGCGAGTACGCCTTACGGTAATCTGCGAAATTATCTTTTCGCGTATTTCTGAATACAACTCTCGTATTCTTTCAATATCAGGTTTGTCATGCTGCATAATTTTCCAAAACTCCCGAATAATTGGGGCAAAAAAGCCTTGTAAATTTGTTATGGGCAACGTGCTGCGCCTTGCATCTTGGAATAAAAGCAATTGATAATATAAATCTTGCGGTCTGTTATTGAGCGGTGTTGCTGAGATGAGAATTACCTTTTTCTTATTGCCAGTTACAAGACCTTCCCCGTTTCTTGGAGCCTTACAAATTCTTTGGAGCATAGCAAATGCTTGTGAGGTATGATTTCGGTAGCGATGTGCTTCATCTACCAAAACTAAGTCGTAATCTTCCTTTGCCCAATAATTAATGTCGTTGCCTTCTGCTATTTTTTCAAGTCTTCCGTTCGTAATAAATTTGGTATGTTTGTCAAGTTTAAATAAGCCGAATGTATTTTTCCAGTTTTTTTCTAGTGCTGGTGGATATACTACAAGAATCTTGGTATTTAGTGAGCCGTTGGCAATTAAAAATCGCTTGGCAATCATAGCAGCAATCACGGTTTTTCCTAAGCCCACAACGTCGGACAAGAAAAACCCGTTATGCTCCATAAGCATCTGAAAACCTTCATTTACTGCATCAACCTGATACGATAATTTCTTGTAATTTCGAGGCAAATCGCCTACAGTGTCGGGGTCGTAATCTATATTTTTATCAAAGTATTCTATCAGAAACTTTATGTACAGTTCATAGGGCGAAAATTTTTGTCCTACGTGTGTTTTTTGTTTAAAGCTGTGTATATCTGCGGGTAAGATAGGAGTAGATTGCTCCCAAAGTGTAAGGAACTCTTGTTTGGTAAACGCTACGTCATCGTAGTCTTTCAGCGCGATATTTAGCTCATAATTAGGCGATTTCTTTATTCCAAGCCCTGCTTCTGTCAGGTTGGAAGACCCCATAATTACCCAGCCGTCAGAGTGTACCGAATGATTTTCTGGCAGAAACAAATAAAATTTGGCGTGTATAGCACTGGAATTATGCGCTCGCACCTCAATTTTTCCATCAATGAGGTCATTCACAAACTTTAAAATACCTTTTTCAACTTCTGAGGAATATTTTGCTTCTCTTATGTCTTGAACAAACCACTTCAAAAACTCATCTTTGGTTCTTTGCTCATCGCCAAAATACAATAATCCTTTACGTTGAGATTCGGCAAACATCGCATCTACATTGATACCAACCAATATTTTTATATCTGTAATATTCTGCAAATAAGGTTCTAATGCAAAATATCCCGACGACCTAAAATAGCCTACCACTGCATGAAAGGCATATAAATCTTTCATGTGTTCTATGATACCTTTAAACTTATCAAAGAGATTTCTGTCTTTGCTATTAGTGAAGAATTTAGACGACATATTGGGTTGTAAAATGATGGCGTGATTAAAACTTAGGGGCAAGTTGGATAAAAGTGTCTTAACAAACAATAAACGTCATTATAAAACAATGCCATTGTTACTACCATAGTACATTTATTTCGAGTTCATTGATAGCTTGTTTGCCGTCCACCATGAAGGTTATCTGGTTTTCTACTCGCGTACCATATTGCTTGTTTTGCTTGCAAGTTATGTGAGGCGAATAGGGGAAAAAAGACAAAAGAAAAGCCGCCAATGGAGGGGTAGATTAACGAAAAAGTATTTGTGCAGGACGGGATTTGATAACACTATTGCCCCCAAAAAGCACAAAAGTTTATTTTAATACCTTAGTTCGGGTTGCACAAATGCAATGTTAGTGGCAGTGAGTTTATGTAAACAATCTGCTTTTATTGTCGTTTACAAACTTTTTTGCTTCTTCGACCATATACATTGTCTTACAAGTTGGACACAACAAATAATAGTCAAAGTAATATTCTTGGTTTGGTTTTAGCTCTTTCCTTTTGGTATCCTTTTTTATTACTTGGGTATTACATTTTCTGCAATTATCGCCTTCATTTAGAACTTTTCTTTTGCGATTTTGATGCTTTTCTTGCTCTGAGTGAGTGGGAATATAAACTTCCTCTTTCTCTGATTCATACCCAACATCTTCTAACAAATTTTTGCTATTCAATGCCCAATTAGCCAATTCATCACATCTCTCATTTTCTTTATGCCCTGCATGACCTTTTACCCAATTAAAAGTTACCTTTTGGTTGTTTGAAATCAAGTTTAATAATTTATCCCATAAGTCATAGTTGATGGCTTTCGCATTCCTTTTCCTGTACCAATTGTTTGATTTCCATTTTTCCGCCCAACCTTTTTCAATTCCGTTCACAACATATTGAGAGTCTGTGTAAACATTTACAATTGAAGGTTTTTTCAACCTTTCCAAAGCGAATATAACACCCATTAGTTCCATACGGTTATTTGTCGTTAGCAAGTAACCTTGGCTAAATTCTTTTTTGTGTTCTTTATATGTCATTATTACACCAAATCCACCTTTTCCTGGATTTGGTTCAGCACCTCCGTCTGCGTAAATATTTACTTCTGGGATTATTTCTTCTGTTTCCATACTCGTTTTGCATTGCTACTAAAATCTGTATAAACGAAACCTACTCTCGTTTATCAGATATAAAATCAAGCCTATTACGCTTAACATCTGATTTACTTACCAATGCCTTTATTGTTTCGACAAGCACCTTGCCCGCCATTCTTTTACAAAGGTAGCATCTGTGAATTATGTAAAAAATTATTTTTAATATATTTTTAGTGCAATTAATTAAAGATACAAACCGACCCCAATCCCCTGAATTTCAGAGGTACAGCAGTCTAAAATTCAGGGGAAGTAAAGCACACGGGAAGGGTAACTGTATATAAAGACGAATCTCGAAGGGCAAATGGGTGACAAGCACTTTTCAAAAAAATGAAAATATTTTTCAAGTATCTTGTTATCAATAAATTACAAACAAAAAAGTTATCCACATTTTGCGGTATTATTATAGCCTAAGTTTTCGACGATGCCCCTATTGAAGACTTAGGAATGGCCGCTTGATGATTTAAACAGAAAGAATTAGCTGCGTTCTTATGCTGCTCGTGAAATCAAAATAAAACAAAATTTCACGATGGAATCCAAAAACAATTCGACCCCTGATGTTTACCAAAGAGTAAACCAACTGATTATGGCACGCTTAGAACAAGGCGTTGCCCCTTGGCAGCAACCTTGGCAAAACACTTTGCCTCAAAACTACCTCAGCAAAAAGCCCTACCGTGGCATTAACTGCTTCTTGCTGAACCTCTTTAATTTCCAAGAACCCTATTTCCTTACCTTCCAACAGGCCAGCGATTTGGGCGGGAAAGTGATAAAAAACAGTAAAGCCCTACCCGTGGTGTATTGGAATTGGCTTTACATTGACCCTATCACTCAAAAGTCCGTCCCTAATCCTGCACCCCAGCAATTGCCCCTTTTAGAAAAAGTCCCGCTACTACGATATTACAATGTATTTAATATCAGTCAGATAGAGGGGATAAAGTGGCAACTGCCCCAAGTGCAACCTCTTGGTGCCAATCTTTCCATTCAAACCGCTGAACGCTTATTGCATTTTATGCAACCACAGTTGCCACCTATTCGCGTGGGCGGCTCTTCGGCCTATTATACACCCCCCATGGATTACATACAAATCCCTGAAAAACAACACTTCATTAAGCCTGAAAGCTATTATGCTACTCTGTTCCATGAGTGCATACATGCCACAGGACACGCCAAGCGGCTTTGTCGTAAAGAAGTGGTCGAAACCAGTTCCTTTGGTTCATACAGCTACGGCGTGGAAGAACTAACCGCCGAAATGGGAGCAAGTTTTCTGTGCTATCATGCCCAAATTCTACCTCAGGTCTTGGACAATTCGGTGGCCTATTTGGAAAGTTGGCTCAAAGCCATCAAAGAAGATAAAAGGCTCTTAATCAATGCCTCTGCCAGAGCACAAAAAGCCGTGGATTATCTCTTAGGGCAGCAAAACGATGAATAAAGACCACCTTTAAACAGAAAATCTACCATACTTCAGTACAAACAACAGGCGAATCATTCGCTTCTCATCAATCAATTAAAATCCATGACAAAAAGAAAAGACGAGGAAGAGGGCGTAGCAGCTACGAACCTTCCCAATGCCGAAGAATCGGTGCAAACACCTGTGTCCGAAGAGTTGCAGGACAATCCAACCCCTAACACTTGGCAACAGGAAGAACAGTATTTCCATTATGATTTTGATGGAGATATGCACATCAGCCGCGAGGTATTCAAAAAGATTCCTATCGAAGATGTGGCCAATATCATCAAAGCCGTATTTGCAAAAGTAAGTGCAGAACGCGGCCTCAAAACGGACACCTTGTATTTTAAAAATGGCCGTTTACGCGTTGTAGTCAAAGACAGCAACAGCCGCGAGGAAATCTACGGTTCGGATTTGAGCCGTTCGGGACAGTGGCACCGTAGCAACAAACATCACACCATTATCACGGTGGAAGAACTCAGTTAAAATCCTAATTGCTCCCTGTTTTCAGGTGAGCAATTTTTCTATTGCAAAACGCACCTGAAATAAGCATAAACAATTATTCCGCCAACCTTTTCTCCGCGTCGTTTTTACAGAAAGTAAAAGCGGGCATGGATACTTTTTTTCTGTGAAAAGAGAGAAAAGGGCTTGGCGGCTTGGGTATTCATGACCCGCTTTTATTGTTGTTGCCCCATTATGGCCGCCAAGCAAAAACACCTCTCTATCGGAACTTTTCTGTTGGTGAAAGTCGCCTGAGAAGCCAAACCTTATCTCATGCTCATTGAATCCATTTCAGAACAATGGTTAATGGTACGCGCCACCGACCGACCCCATTTTACGCTACAAATTCCCAGAATCGAAGGCCGCACCCTCGAATATGTTAGTTTGGGAGACGGGGGACAATTGCACTAAAAAGACTGCCAGTTCCCGAAAAAACCATTGGCTTGAATTTCTTGAAGGCTTTTGGCTAAAAAATAGCCTCTTAGATTTTCATATGCTGGATTTTGGGAGAGTCTTTCCCAAGTGGCTTGTTGGCAACTGGCATGTTCAAATACGCACAAAATTTGGTAACCTTTAATGTGCGGAAAACGCGGTAGGAGCAAATCCACCAACACCCCCTCCGATAAAGCCTGAGCGTGTTGCCACAAAGCCCTTTCCACTCTTCCCGTATCTTTTCCATTATACATTTCTAAGGCATATACCTGATAATCAGTATTATTATCCCAAACAATTACCGCATCGGCAATCAAAAATGAGTTGTCCGAAAGTACCAACTTGGTCTTACTGCGGGCATTAGCCTGCGTTCTGTTGTTGCCCTCTTGGTCAAAATAAGTATCGAACAACAGCAAATTGCCTTTGCCTTGCAACTGCTGCTGAAGCAAAGATACCTGAATATCAATGGTATGCTTGCGGTGTTTATAGTCCTTGTAAAAAAGGGTGCTGTCTCCCATCGGCCTTCTGATTTGAACTATATCCGTATGTTCCTGCAATAGTTTTTCACCCGCAGCCGTCAGGTAATGCACCGACTCCAATTTGCCTGCCACTGGGTCTGCCCCAAAGTTTTTGTGTGCTATCGGCGGTTTGTTCCAATGGCGCATGGCTTTGAGTTCGCGGTTCAGGTTGGCTCTGTCCTTTTTGATTCCCAAAGCCATCATTTGCGAGACAGTCAAAAACTTGCATTGAGCCAAAAATTCCAAAATCGTTTGTTGAGAGGCTTTAATTTCCATGAGTTAAACAGCAACTAAAATTTGTATTTAGGTTCTAATTTTTTCTTGGGAGGCGTGTTTGGCGCAGCTGCCTTGGAACGCTCCACTTCTTCTTGTTTTTGGTATTGCCCCGATTGATGAACCAAGTATTCTTTGAGTTGAGTCGTCTGTTTTTTGTCCAAAAAGAACGGTGGTTGATGACCGACCAAAAAGGCCGCAGGGTCAAACACAAAAGCGGGGTTAGTACCTGACTTACAATAAAATTTGTATGGCGGCAATTGCTGTAACTGCGTTACTTTCACCCCAATTTCAGCAGAAAAATCCTTTAAATCCTTAAATCCGTTTGCCCCCACTATCTTGGTAAACGTGTTGGATAAAATGGTGCGCAAAAGTCTGGTATCACTGATTTGTCCTAAATTTTGGTTGGCAATCACTAAATGCAACCCAAACTTTCTGCTTTCTTCCAAAATCAGCCCAATACTCGGACTCAGGTAATTTTGGAACTCATCAATGAATAGAAAACACGATTTTCTCTGTTCTTTGACTTGGTCGGATCTACTCAGCACAATGCTTTGAAGTCTGGCAATCAGCAGTTTATTGAAAGCACGACTGGCCTCCTCGCCCTTGTCTTTGGTAAAACGCACAATGATTATTTTCCCTTCATTGATGGCTTTTTCCAGATGAACCGTACTGCGGCCTGTGGTAGCGCGATAAAATCCCGCGTTATTGAGCAAAGATTGGATTCTGGTATAAATCCCTGCTTTGGTATGCTCATAACTTTTGTTCAAAAAGGCCGTTTCAAAGAATTGGCGATGCGCGGGAAAGGGACTTTGTTTGCCTAAGGCCAACAAAGCAGGGTCATTTTGCATGAAATTTTGTAGGTCTTTCAGGCTTCTATTTTCGTCTAATAAAAGAGTTGCAATGCAAGGAATTAAAAGCGTTTGCATTTGCAAAGTCATTTCGGCAGAAGGCCAAAGTTCCTGTAAAGCACTACTAATACTTTGCGCCAAAGTATCGACAAAAGAAAGACTTTTATTATTGGTTTCTAAGGGATTTAATACAGGAAATTTATCATTACTCAAAAAAGGGTCAAAAAAAATAAGCCTTTCTTTTTCTTCTAAATTCAAATGTAGTGCCAATAATTCACGAGAAATATCACCGTGTGGGTCAATAAAAACCAAACTATATTTTCCGTTTTCTTTTCCGCTGCTTTTTGTTTGTAATCCGTACCAAATCAGCTTCATTATTTCGGATTTACCCGAACCACTTTGTCCAGAAATATAGGTATGTTTCATTAAATTGCCTACTAACAAACGAGCAGGCAAAGGATAAAAAAAGAGGGGAATAATCGGCGAATGGAGCTGAATAAGTGCTTGAATGTAGGAAATTTCATCAGGTTGATAAGAAGAGATAAACGCTTTTCGTTGGGCTTGTGTAGCCAACATCAAAACCTCAAAAATAGGGTGAAGTTTGGTGTTTTCCACAGGAATAGATTTATCCCATAATGTCAAAAATTCTTGATAATTAAAACCCCTGTATGCAAGCAGCTGATAGCGTTTTGTGGTGCTGATATTCTTATTAGATAACTGTTTATCAATGCTTTGGGTATGCAACAGAAAAGCAGTTTGGATAACTTCAAAAAACTCCGCAGGAATGGTTTGCCCAATGGGCAAAGTAGTGGCAGCATCGCTATCAGGAAGCTGCGATACTCGATAGGTAATCGCCAAAATATCCGACCGAGTAACCATTGGGTTTCTTTTATTGTCCCTTATTTTGCTTTTCTAACCACAATATCTTTTCTTCAAGCAATTTAATTTTATCTTTATAAAGATTTTCTATTTTTTCATCAATTGAATAGTAAATAGGTTTATTATTTTGATGAGATTTCTCTGCATAGTTATTGAAAATAACTTGTGCGTCAAATTCCAAAATAGTAGCAGGAGAAACTTCCAAAACTTCAGAAATTTTATATAATTTCTTTAAGGAAATGTCAAATAATCCCTTTTCTATATTAGAATACTGTTGCTGACTGATTTCTAATTTATCTGCAATATATTCTTGTGTATAATTACGAAGTTCGCGTAACTTTCTGATTCTTTCGCCTACTTTCTGCATAGTTTTGATGATATTTTGACTTAAAAATAATCGTTTTTTTTCATAAAAACAAACCTTGTAAAATACAAGTTCGCACCTTGTATCTTACAAGGTTTTGATAGTTGATAATCACTACTTTTTTGCAATTTGCACTTGATATTTTATCAAAAATCATTATAAACATTGCAAATAATTCAAAAGGAAGTTGAATGTATTTGCATTACTTGGTTCATACTCAATTTATCAACTTCACAAAAAAATGAAAACTTATTTCATTATTCCGTTGGCTGTCCTTGCTCTGATGGGCAATGAGGCTTTGGGTCAAACCCAAAACCACACGGCCGCCCCCGTTACTGCTTCTAATTCTCCCATCAAGGGAGATAACACTGCTCTTGCAGCAGGTACAAACCCTCCTAAAAACATCGTAATCGCCAAACTCGACAGCTTGATTGCCGCTTCAAAAGCGAAAGCAGAAAAGTCTGCTAAAGAACTCGCTCTTACCAAGCAAAAATCCGAAGAATCTGCCAAACAAGCGGAGAAGTCCGCTCAACAAGCTGAATTGTCTGCAAAGCAAGCAAAAATTGCCCAAGGTATTGCTGCCCAACTTACAAAAGTAAACAAATAAAATATTCTCACCAGAAACCAAACACCGTAAATGTCAAGGAGATGTGCTTGTTAGCCATCTCCTTATTTTGTATTCTACCAAGCGGTCAATATACTGATAATGTTTCACTTACTGCCAATATCGTAATGGGATTAGAAACCTGAATTATTCCGCAAGACAGTCTAGAACAGCATCTGCCAAAGACTGATATTTTGGTCAGTCAAAACCTTCAAGAGCAGTTTGCAGACCCCAGCGAAAAACAACAAGCGCAAGCATTATTACAATTTTTAGACGCGGATAAAATTCCTGATTTGAACCAAACGGCTATGTTCAAAACCTTACAAGCCGTTATTGCTGCCCATTTTTTACCAAGCCCTTTGCCTGATGCACAATCCGATTTGGGGGCAGCTATTAAAAGTTCCTTGCTCTTGCAATATGAAAATGACAAAAGAGAAATAAACAATCAAAATGAAATATCCGCAGAAAAACAGGTAATCAGTGAAAATGACAGGCAAGACGCACAAAATAAAGCACAAAACGCAGAAAATCTTGCCCTTAGAGATGCTGCTTTGGCAGAAATAGCCGACCAACTGAACCAATTATCAAGTCAGCCAATGATGGCTAATCTTTTAGCTGATTTTGACCTCACAACAGCGCAAACCCAATTCCCACAAATCACGGAAACATTCAAAGATAGTCCTGACAAACAAATGCTTATACTCAAAGCCTCTTATTTGTTGCAACAGTTGCAAACACAACAAGAACAACCTGAAGTGGCTGATTTTATGGCACAAAACCGAGAAAGTATTCACTCCCTTTCGCAAAGTTATAATCAGTTGGCTCAGGCTTATACTTTGCCCAAAATTGAACTGAAAAAGCCCGATGCACTCGCCAGAGAAACTGCCAGAAAACTCAGCAACAGCGCATCGGCCACCGACCTATTGCAGCAGCCTGCCGCCATGGTTGCCGCTTTGCAACAAAATACCCATATCCCCACACAAAGTACTCATCAAGAGGCATTTAATCAACAATTAGATTCTTTAAAAGAAGCCCAAACCCAAGACCAAAAACCACTGTTAGACCCAGAAACCCTTGACGCGATTAAAGGCAGTATGCACCAAATACTCAATGTGTTGCCAACGGCGGGGTTTGTTCGTACCATTGCCGACGGAATGCGCAATAATGCTCAACTCAATCACAGCAGCGCATTTGTCCTTAAAAATCTTCAGGCAGACCCAAACGGACAAGTCGAAATCCCTTTGCAGTTCGATTCTATACAAAGTTCTTTAGTGTTTAAGCCTGATGGAGCAGCGATGTTTCCCGATTTATTACAATACGATGACTTGACTGGAACTTTAACTTCAGGCTATCGTCCATTGCCTTATGCCACCCCCAAACTCAATGAATTTCAGCAAATTATACAATCTAAAGATTTTAATAAACAATACAGTCAATCCCTTCAGCAAGAGATTAAAAACAAAGAATTATCTAAACCCGAAGATATTGTCGCACTTGCCCAAACGCTTTATCAAGACTTATACCGACAAAAAACCCAAGAACTTACTCAACAATTGCCCACGTTTAATGCCAGTGTGTTAAACGAGTTTGTTCAGAAGCAAATTCAAGTGGAAAAGGTAGCGGCCAATTATGATTTTGGAAATCAACTCAAACACCGAGACCGCGAAAATCCACAGGTTTTGACGGGAAGTATACCCGAAGAAAGGGCTGCAATTGATTATATGCGTGTGTTTGCCAATCCGCTTTTGAGTGTCAGGAGTCGCACTAAAATTGCAGAAGCACAAGACCAACTCAAACAACTCAAAGAAAGTGATTTGAATAAAAAAAGGGCAGTAAAAGACCCTTTGTTTTCCAAGTATTTTACACGTTTGCAGGGCGATTTCAAACAAGATGTGGTAGCCTGACCCGCAGACTCTTACAAAGTACCAACGCTGGCAAGCACCCAATTAGGCGCACAAACTGAGTTTATGGAAATGTTCGCCACTGGCCATTTGATGAACGGAAAACTGACTCTTAGAAACGAAGATGTAACCCATTATCACGAGCGATTGCAAAAAGTTAGCAGCAATGTACCCATTACGGAGCATGATTATTACTTCCGACCGCCCAAAGTACAAGCCTTTTATGAGGCTCAAAAACAACAGGATTTAGACCAAGAACTTGATGCCAAACTTGATGCTCTTGCCCCTGTTAGTTAATTCTTTATCCTTTTCAGGCACCTTACTTTATGGCACAATATACTATTTATCAGGCAATAAAGGATTTTACACAAGACTTTTATCGAAAAGCCTTGCAACCTCTCGTAGCCCCTTTGATAGCCACCAATACAGGGATTGAGACCGAGCCGCTAACCTTGCGAATGTCCCAAGAAGTCAGCCTTTGGGCAACAGGAAAGTTTTTTGATACGGATTTTACGCTCAAGATTCAGCTTGACGGAAAAGTTGTATTTGAACCCTATCAACGTAGCAAAAATGGTCGAGAACGCAGCCCCAAAACTTATGATATTGGCTTGCCGTCTTTGGACAAGGTGTTGCAAAATGCGGCGAAGGCCAAGGACACCTTTGCCCTTTTGGCCAAGCAGTGGCCAGAGGAAAATAATCCCGAAATGGTAGCAAAACGCAAACGAGGTTTTGCCTATCAGGTGCAGGAATCTTTCCTGCCTGAGCTACAATATTGCCCCAACCAAGCCCAACAACAACAGTTATTAAAAGATATTTTAAAAGTGATGGTCATGGAGAAAATGCCCCATGCAGAACCTGCGCCTGACCATGAATTATGAGGAGAAAGTGAGGCAGCACGTGCCTATGTCCGTATGATTTTAAAGGCAAAATTATCGGTCAGTGAACGGGTGCAACGAGCCCAAACACTCTATAAACGAAACCGTATTTCGATGGAAAGGCTCACTGACATTTTGCAAAATCCCAAGAATAAGGCTTTAGCACAAGACAAGGATATTTTCTTTTTGTTCCCTTGTGCCGCTTCCGCTGAACAACTGGCCAACTATGCTTATTGGGTAGAAAAGTTTGGAACATTTGCCACACCACAACACAGCCCAAAGCCGCTTATTTTCAATACCAAAATGTTGGAGAACTTCACCCACTGGACAAATGAGTTACTAAGGCTCTATGGAACGTAATATTACATTTACGCTACATTTACCCTACCTTTTTAGTTACATTTATGAGTACATTTTTGATACATCTTAAAGGTTACCCCAAACAGCACACAATACACTTATAAACAATATTTTACACCACTTATTACATTCAATTCCCCTCACTTCTCCCTCTCTACGTTCCTCCTCACTCCAGCCAATAAGGAGGCTTACGTTGCGGCGGCTCTCCGTTCCCTCCGCGTTCGGGGCTTTTTTTTGTTTATCTTTATCTTTTTAGTTTTTTTTCTTGTGGGAAGGTGAGTCGTTGGCGCGGCCTTTCTTTCATCACATTCCTCTTGGCTGAGGGCTTTACTAACATCGCATTCATCTGCCCGACAGGGGTTAATACGTTAAGGATTGGGGAATAGGTAAGAATTATTGAATATGAATAAAGGAAGAATAGCCAAAGATTAGTATATGGTACAAAACAAGAAGTTCTTATCGCACTGCCTTGAGTATAATCGCTGCGCCTTACTCGCCGTCAAGACCATATCCTACACTGGTATCGAACTCGTTTTTGGGCTTCGAGGAGACCTTGCCCAAAAATCGGTTCTTCCCCGCATCGATAGGTCTTTGACCTTGAGGGCTGGCGATTGACAGCAGGCCGTAGCTCTTAAATAGCTACGTTTTACTCCTTCAATCTATCTTTCCATGAACAACACACGAACCAGAAAAACACCTGAATTAGCCACTGGCGATTTCTTCTTTGATGGCACACCCTTTGTCACTCCTTGAGCACAAGCATTACTCAATCCACAAGCACTACAAAGCATCATAGCAGAGTTGCAAGACTTGGCCAAAGCGCAAGGTGGTATAGATTATTTGCAGGTATTTTATCAGCCCGAAAGTCAGCAAAAAATATGGGTGATAGATGCTACACCTCGCAGTTGTTTACAGGAAAATAAGTTAATGGGCAACTTAGAATATCACCATTTTACTATCCTCACACCAGAAGAATACTAAACAACATATCCTCCCCAATTTGTCCAATAAGATAGGTTGGGGATTTCTCTGAGGTAGGTGCGGGTAGTGATATAAAAGAAAGAAGCTAAATAATTCATACAAAAATATTCTTACATTCCTTATGCCGCGGCCATGTGAGTAGTTCTGACTGCAATAGTGGCCAAAAACAGTTCAAGATTTGCTCGATAAATTACAAGTCTTGTTTGCCAAGCACTTTTTGGACTATGATTACTATAAATCATATATTTATCTTCTGGATGAATTAGGTTTTAAAATGGGCAAGCACTCGGTTTATAAATTAGGAGAACAGAGTGAAATAATCCGAAGCGAGTACGCAATTAGTTTCAAGCGTGCCCCTGTACTTGGGCTAAAGACTTGATTTTCTAAACCTGAGTTCCCTTTTACTATCAGGGTTTTTAAATAAAATATATTACTAATCAGCGAGAATGCAGTTCTTGACAGGACTGAATATAAATTTAAAATAAAATTTGGTCAATATTGTACTTGTAACACTAAGTAAAGAGGTCGTGATTCTTGGTGTTACAAGTACTTTTTCAAAAAAAGATTTATGTCAAAAGTTCCAATGTCAGCCAATTTAGTTCTACATGGAGTATAAAAGTATTTCCGCCAGAAGCAAGCCAAACAAGAATTTATCAAACCTACGCCACAGCATCTGTATATTGAAGCCTATCATCCCGTCATGGAAAGTATTGTTTTTCAGTGGTTTGAAATGAATTATTTGCGGCAGGCACGAAAAATATTGCAGCAGTTTAGACATTTTTATAATTTTTAAAGAGGGCACATGCTGGTATTAGTTCCCTATCAGTATCTGCTCAAGCACCAAATTGATATACAATAAGTAAATAAAAATAAGAACAAATATTTAGATTAAGCTCTCTTTTTTTACTAAATTAGTACCCAGTTTTAGCCTTTACAATAATATTTTATATAAATATATTATTAGTAAGCACAAACATCACCCGCAAGTCTATACGAATTTAACTTTAAAGGTGAAACTATATTTAAGGATAATTCTAATTTATTTATTATTTTTGAAAAGGTTAATAATGATTCATCATAATTTTATTTCCACATCGTGGGATGGGTGCCCCCAGCTTCAGCTGGACAAGAAAGACTTAGTCCTTAATATGAGAAGGATCAAGTCTGTAAAAGAAGCGTAATGCCATACTATTAGAAGTTGATGAGATACAGTATATGATTGTAGATATCATTTGGTTCGGGTGACGAAGTACAGAAAGAGATGGATACATAAGAAATTAGAACCGTTGCTTGAAGAAATGATCAAGGATATTTGTGAAGGTGATAAGAATTTGAATGGAAAGATATCATGTATATATATCCATTCTGTTACAACCATGACATTTTCCTGATGTGGTACAAAAATAAAATGAGCTACTTCAAAGAAACCCTGAGATATGGAAGAACATAAGTAATACATCAAAAAGTTTTATCGAAAATAGTTGTCTTGAAAGCGAGTAAGATGATACTTCATCTGTACTGTGTGAGAAGTTAATGAAAGAATGTATAGAAGAACGATGAAAAATTCCGCCAATGGCGGAGTAAAAGCCCCCAGCTTTAGCTGGATTGGGATAGGCCGTAGGCCGTTTTACTATCACTATTATTTTGCATTAAAGCAACTTTCACTAATTTTATAGATGTTCCTATTCCTTAATTATATAGTAACAAATTCAAACTAATAAATTAAATGATAATGAAAAATTATTTATGTTTAACATATGACTTAATAGAGAAAAACAGTACGCTCGGATATAATCCACTTAATATCCCTGAATTCTATGAACTCAAATTCACACCAGTTTTTGAATATGAGAAGGAATTAGGGCTTACCATAGAAGACAAATTGGATATGTTGCGGAATGTGATTAGCTACTTGAAAGAACGAAACATCCATGTAACATTCACTGACAGGGTGTATGACGAAGAAAAACAATGGGAACGTAACGAAGGTCAAAATTGGAGATACCTTCCTGTTGCAGAGTTACAAGGAAACAACATCTGTGTAAACCCAAGAAATATTGACTTTCTAAGCATTTATTTAAGTATCGGACACATTTACGGTCATTTAGTGCAAAGGATGGAACACGAGAAGTATAAAAAGATTACAGACTTTCTTAATTATCCAAAGCCGCTTGATTTGAATTTTATTTTGACAGAATATAGAAACAAATTCGGAGGCAATTATAAAGAAGACTTTCTTCAATTTGAAATTGAAGCTTTTCGTTATGCAAAGTTTGCATTTTTAAGAGCAGGTAATGAGTTCAATGAATTACTTGATTACGCAATGAATGTTTACATTGAAACTGACTTCAATGAATTGTGGAGATGGGTAACAATCAGCAATCTCAAAAGTGGCCCCGATTTCATGGACGAATTTCAAAAGTGCTGGTATAATAACAGGGGGAAATATACCACCATTGAGCCTAAAAAAATTGAAGTCAATGTAGTTCCCGACCCTAATGGTTCTTTAATAGTAATAAGAGATAATGTTATGGTAAATAGCTGATTAAAAATGGAAACAGATACTCTAAATTATTTGGCAGAAAAAATTCTTAATGATGTTAGGAATAAATCTTCATTCTCTAATTCAATGTTAGATGATATGAATAGCTTTCCATTAGTTGACTATTTGAGAGAACAAGTAATTGATTCAGATGTGGAAGTGATTATTTCTTTGATTAAATCTGAGGACATAAATCTATGCTATTTAGGGCTAAACTTAGTAAATAGAGTGCTACACCTTGAATTAATTAAAAAGTATCTCATTACATTTTGGAATAATACTGATGATTATGAAAGAAGATATTTCTTGATGTGGCCATTGCTTAACAATAGCCAACTTACAGAAAAAATGCACAAAGAAATATTTGAGTTTGTAACTGATAATTGGGAAAAATGGAAATTGGATTACACCAAGTTCGCAGGGGGTTCAGCAAACCTTGTAAGTTTCTCTGAAAAGAGATTTTATGATAAAAAATTTCCCAATTCAAAAAAATGGATTTATATTTTGGGATTAAAGGCAATAGGAAACAAAACCGACATCCATGTAGCATTAAGCAAATTTAAACTTGATAATTCAAATGAAATGCAACAAAAGGTTTTATCAATTCTCAAAAGCAGTTAAATTATATCTAAATAATTAAAAATGAAAAAATATATCGTAATTCTAATCGCAGCATTTGTGGTTATTGGAGGGACAGTTGCTTATTTCAAAATGCAGAAAACATCAACCAACAAGATTACAGTTGGAGTACATTCTTGGCCTGGTGGTGGAATGGTTTACATAGGCGACAAAATGGGTTTCTTCAAGGAAGAAGGAGTTGAGATTGATATTAAGAAAATTGAAAACTTTGATACCAAAAGAGCATCATTGATTTCAGGGCAGATTGATGTGGATGTAGCCAGCACACTTGACCAGTTATTGATTTATAATGAAACTGGTTTCCCTGCACAAGTCATTGGAATTACTGACGAGTCAGATGGAGGTGACGGATTAGTTTCAAGTGATTCTATAACTGACCTACAACAGTTAAAAGGGAAAACAATTGCTTACGCAGAAGCATCTCCCAGCGATTTCTTTTTAAGATATATTTTGAAAGCAAATAATATTGATTTAAAAAGTGTGCATTTCAAACCAGTTGCAGATCCTCAAATTGCAGGTAATGCAATTATCGCAAGACAAGTGGATGCAGCTGTAACTTACGAGCCTTGGCTTTCACAAGCTGGAAAAGAAAAAGGATTACATGTTTTGATCGATACCAAGAAGTATCCAACTCTTATTCCTGGGCTTTTGATTATCAACAGAGATAAAGTTATGGGGGTTAACAAAGAGCATTATGAAAAATTTTTAAGAGCATGGTTCAAAAGTGCAGACTACTACTATTCTCATAAAGAAGAATCTCAAAAAATAATTTCGGAAGGCATGGGGATGAAGATTCAAGATGTGAGAGATATTCTTTCGGTAGTAGATATTCAAACAAAAGATTTGAATAAAAAACTAATTGACAAGACAACTCCAAATAATTTATTTGACTTACTTTCAAATATTAATGTGTTCTGGAAAGAGAATGGATTTATTAATAAAGATTTAAATACGGAAAGCATGGTCAATACCAGCCTCATACAAAAATAGAATGAAGGTTTCTAACGCAATTTATCCTCTATCCCTGCTAATTATATTAGTAGGGGTTTGGTGTTTTTTCTCAAATATTTATGGAGTAAAAACAATCTTTCTGCCAAGCCCACAACATACTCTTTTTTCTCTTTGGAGTATGTTGCAGCAAGTAGAGTTTTGGCAGGATCTTTTAAGCAGTTGGTATAGAGTTTTTGTAGGCTTTTTAATTTCATTTTTAATAGCCTATCCTATTTCTTTTGCTTCTTTGTTAAATAACAAACTTAAAGATACTATTTTTTATTTTATTGAGTTCTTTCGCTACCTGCCAGTTCCAGTTTTTATCCCAATCATAATTTTGTGGTTTGGCATTGAGGATATGAGTAAAATCATTATTATTGTATTAGGAACATTTGCTCAAATGATTCCTATGTTTTACGATTCAGCGACTGCAATAGAAAAAAAATATTCATCTTTCAATTTTGCATTAAAATGGTCGAAGCTAAAATACATTGAGAATGTAATTGCTAAAGGAAGTGCCCCAAGCATCTTAGACAATTCAAGAATTTGTTTGGGCTGGGCATGGACATATTTAATAGTAGCTGAAATTGTTGGAGCTGAATACGGCATTGGCTATGCCATGATTAGAGCACAGCGATACTTAGCAACAGACAAAATATTTGCTTACATCATTGTAATCGGCTTGATTGGTATTCTTACCGACAGGTCATTGGTTTTAATGAGAAAAAAACTATTTCCATGGAACAAATAAAGTTTAATGATATTGACCTTGCATTTGGCAACAATGTAATAGTTGAATCATTCAACTTGTCAATAAACAAGGGTGAGATAGTTACTTTTTTCGGGCCTTCGGGTTGTGGAAAAAGTTCTATAATGAAACTGGTTTTAGGAATTAATACTCCAAAAAGTGGCAGTGTTACTATTGGAGGGGTAGAAGCCGCAGAATTTAAATCACCAATTTCTTATGTACCACAAGATAATGACCTACTACCTTGGCTTTCAGTAAAAGAAAATATTGAAATTTGGTCAAAAAATACTGCTAATACCTCACTTTCATCAGCTGAGGTATTAGAGTTGGTTAATATGTCAAATCACTCTCAAAAGTTACCAAGTATGCTTTCTGGCGGTATGTCCAGACGAACTGCTTTAGCAAGAGGATTGGCAATAAAATCAGACATACTTTGCTTTGATGAAGCAATGGTAGGGATTGAAAAGACAATACGACATAAATTGCTTTTGAAGTTGCGTAACTATATAAAAAAAAACGAAGTAACAGCTATTTTTATTAGCCATGATTATGAAGAAACAATTGTTTTATCAGATAGAATAATTGCTTTCTCCCCACCACCAACTGTTATATCAAAACAAATAAATGTTACTAATCTAGCCAATAGCTCCGATAGAGATGATAGCTTTACAAGCTCCTTATTATTCAAAGAAGTTTATAATCAAATGATGTCTATATTATAATGTGCAACGATGTACAAAAAGCAAGCAATGATCTTAAATTAAAGTTTACAAACATCTTTTTAGGTGTTTGTAAAGAACTTCAAATAGTTGAAATTTGGGCTGATCAAAATCGTGATGAAAATGGCAAAACAAAATGGCAAATTTTGTTTGAAAACACTTTAAAAGATTTGGGTGTAATATATGGATATTTTTCTGAGTATGATCCATACAGTCAGGAAATGAAATATTTCTTAGATATTCCTAATGTATTACACAACGATAGGACTAATGAATTTCAAGCACCTTATATTCCATATTTCTACTGTAGTGATAAAGGTAGTAATACATATACCAATCTGGTGTCGAAATTGTTTACTAATTCTCAGGCAAAATTTAAATCAATAAAAGAAGCACCCAAATTATACCAACATCTGCCTATTCAACGAAAAGGAAATGAAACAACTGAACTAATTTCAGATAAATGCCTCAACTGCTTTATTCCCTGTCAAATCAGGGAAAAAACGGACTATTATGTTGTATTATTTGACGAAATTATATTCTATCAATTTGCCTATTGTTATTTAAATAAGACGAGTTTAAGTAGTTATTATAAAAAAGATAAAGAACATCTCGTTTTTACTTATTTGATAAAATTTGCCTTGAGTATTGAACAAAAAATTGGCCAAAATAAATTACATGAAAAATTGCATATTCCTTTAGAAAACTGGAATAAAGCATGTGAAATAGAACAAAGAACTAAGATATACTCCATAGTAAATGAAAATGTTAAGAATGATAAATGGAAGGAGCAGACATATAAACTCTTTGAAGGAATAGTTGATGGTTTGATTAATGAATTTATTCAAGAGAGTATTGATGGTTCTTTTAATTTGAAAGAAGAGAAATTTAAAATATTAAAGCATATATCGAGATTCGATATAGAAGCTTCACTTTTAATTTTCGACAGCGAAAATCAAGAAGTTATCTTTCATGATCTTTTTGTGTTTCCACTATATACCGAAAAAAATAAACCTATCCTAAAAACCTCATGTGTGAACGGCGTTGAATTGGAAATCTATTCTCCTTTATTGTTGGTTTTGTATATTAAAACTCGCTACTTATTACTTCAAGATGGTGTGTTTGATGAAGATAATGATTCTGCTGATGGATTTCAACTAACAAAAGAAATTGTAAAGATATTTGCAGAGAAAATTATTCAAGAGGATTACCTAAAGAATGTTCTTAAGAAAGAGCTTATTATTCCTTCTACAAAAGCCGCTATTTCCCAAGTGATGGCTCGTAACTCAAGTCACAATATTGGAAGCCATGTACTAAATAAACTAACAGGAGATATTTCTCAATTAAGATTGGAAGACTTTAAAAGTTATGACAGCATTTATACTAATAAAGTGCTAAAAAATGAAAATATATTAGACCAGCTTTCTAAATTTAACAACTACATCAAATGTCGAATGGACTATCTATCTGATATTACCTTTGGTATTCCTGCAATGCGTGTAAATAAACGATTGCATTCGGAAGTGCTATCAGATTTAGATGATGTACGATTACTTTTAGAAAACATTTCTGGTTTATCAGATTTTCATTATTCAATTAATATTGATTCTCGAATAAAGAGGAGTGAAAACGAATTTGAAATAGACCCAGTTGTAGCAATGCCCAATGATATTTTGGGTTGTCAAGCATTTTATAATATCATAGAGAACGTCATTCGTAATACTGCTAAGCATAGCGATAAAATAAACGTTGATAACCCAAACAATAATAGCATAATATTTACCATTGAGTTAAAACCTATAAACACAAATGGATTCAAAGAACATTTACTTCATCAAGCTAATTTGCTTTATGAAGTAAATATTTATGATAATGTTGTTGTATCAGGCAGTGCAGATAAACTTTCAAAAGAAGAGAAAGATGAGTACTATGATAAAACCCAAACCGACAACCAAGCTCAAATATCTACTATAGACTATTTAGTTTATAATCAAAATAAAAAGCTTAATGACAGCATTTTAAAAAAGGATGACAATACGCTTCGCTCCTCCAGTTTAGGTTTAATTGAAATGGAGGCATCTGCTTGCTATTTAAGACATTTAGATGTTTCTAATTTAGAAGATGATGATTATAATATAGAGTACAATGAAAATATATTTAACAGCAAAGACAATTTTAATATTCTAAAAGCTCTCAAGATTAAAGCCAAAACACAACAGGAAAATGAAGCAGAAAGATTTTATTTAGGGTATCGTTTTTTTGTACTTAAACCCACTGAGGTACTTTTAATCGGCGATTATCAGCTTTCGTCTGAGTTTGAGAATAATGGCTTTCAACAGCTATCTTTTGAAGATTTTCAAAAGGAAATAAAAAAAGGTAAAGTATTCAATCACCAATTTTTGGTGTATGAAGATGATAACACAAAAAACTTGATAAACGAAACCGAAACAGTAATTGATATTAACGATACCGCAATAAAAGTAGCAAAATATAAGACACTACTTCCAAAGCGAATAATGGAAATTAAATCCTTAGAAGGTTTTCCCTCAAGTGCAGAAAATGTAATGAAACTTTTTTGGGAACAGTGGGCCAAACAAGTGAACTGCTATGATTTATGTATAAGTACAGCAGTTCCTGAAAACTCCGAAAGTCAGGAAATACATATTTTAAATCACGGTAAAAATACATTGTCAGAATGCCAAAAAAAATTCTTTGAAAAATGGTTTAACGACAAATGTAACAATAACTACATTGAAGCCCTATCGAGTAACGGTCAGCAAAAATTACCATCATTTTTTAAATTTACCGCGGGTACATCAACGTCACCCTTAACTAAGTATCAATCATGTATTAAGGATGAGATAAATGATAAGTTGCTTTATCCTGAACTTTATTTCTCAATCACAGAAGCTGCTAAGACAAATATAATTATTCTTGATGAAAGGGTTCAGTATGCTGCAAATAATTTATTTTATGAAGGGCATAGTTTTGCCGAATATTATCATCATAGCAGAATTTTTGTTCCTGAAAAGACAATTGATCTGGGGGCAAATAATATGGATATAGTAAAGAAGGAAATAGAAAATTTTATAATACCCTTTCTATCAATGGAAAATTATTTGGTTATTCATTACAGTATTATTGAACGCTTTTTTAATAAGGCGCAAAATAAAGAAACTGCTGTTCACAAATGGCTAAATCATTATTCGTCATTGTCAAATATAATTGTAACATCAGGTAGAGGAAAGATAAAGAATCTCCCACCTAATATTCATTTTGTAAATCTTTCACCTTTACTTGCTTCAGTTATAGATTTCAGAAGCAAATATTATTTACATCAAATTATTATGTCATCACGTAAACCAAATAAGGTATGAGTAAAATATTTATTTCAACAAACAGAGATTCAGCAGGTGTCTGTTTTGGCAGAGGAGAAGGAAATGCAAAAAGAAGGGTTGCCGACCTACTGAATATTTCTATAGATCAGCCAATCCAACAGATACTTAACGATCAGGTATATATTCATCTTGATTTTAAAAATCCTGAGTTTGAAATCGATGAAGAGAATGATTATTTGTTATATCATAGTCAGACAGTTGAAGCATTTTATTCAAAATTTAAAAATAAAGAATTTTCAAATCATCCAGGCAAGTTCAAAGAAGTTTTTGAAATACTTATTGATGATTGTGTACAAGATAAATTCGCAGCTATTAAGAAAGCTGTTTTCGAAGAAAATGCAAATAGCAATTAAAAGCGATAGTACAAGGCATCTTTTACATATGCAAAAATGGTTGAGTATGTATATCGTGATTTTCCTTGCAAATGAAAAACCATGTATTATTGTCTTTATAGAGGGATTGGGTTGCAAAATTGAGCTATTAGTAGATACAGGACTACACAAGCAATATAGCCCAAAGTATTGCTTGTGTTGAGAATTGTTATGATAAAACTACGGATATAAAACAATCGCGAGTTAAATCATGGGTTAATATGTTGCTTGCTAGATAAGATAGAGAAAGTGTATGCGGATAATACTTTCGGCAGAGCATTTTGGCAAGTCATGGGTGAACATGGACATTATTCTCGCAATTCGCTAAAAAATCTAAAACCACTACTCACGCGATTTTTGGAAAGATTTATTACTTAGGCAAACATTAATCTTAGACTATCAAAGGATTACAAGAAGAATACTTGAAATGCGAATGCGTTTTTAGTTATTATGATAATCACAAATACCGCCAACAAAAGTTAATTCAAGTAAGGCTCTTACACTGTAACTATGCAAACATTTCGGCTTTCAAAAGTGGTTTAACATTTGCTTAACTACATTTTTTCAAAAATATGCTATTATACAGACATACAACAACAATTTTCTTACAAAAAACTCTCGAAATGAGAGATTTTTTTGTGAGAAAATATTGAGTTAGAACATTTTGATAATCTCCATCTTACTAGCAAGTAGCATATGAGTATTATCGTCGCTTATTTCTCAGGATATATCGTATCAGGCTAGTGGGTTAGAGATAATAGACATTCCTTTATGAGACATAACACAAATAGTATCTGCAATTGTTAATGCTTCGTCTATATCGTGTGTCACGACAATAGAAGTTTTATGGTTTTCATGGATGATGTTACGAAAGTAACGCTGAGCATTGGTTCTATTAACAAAATCAAGAGATCAAAATGGTTCATCTGCACAAATAATGTCAGCATTTTGCATAATTGCTCTCATAATTGCTACCTTTTGGTTCATTCCTCATGACAGTTGGTCAGGATATTTATCTTTTTGGTTATACATATCAAAGTGTGTTAGTAGTGCGTCTAGTTTATCTTTATCTATTGAATGCGTGCCTTGAATAATATTTTCAGAAACAGTCATTCGCGGGAAATTGCTATATTTTTGAGTAATAAATCCAATATTGTTTTCTTTGAGATAGGTTTTTGGATTCAATCAATTAATGAGTATATCTCCGTGATAGTTTGTATCTAGTCCTGAAAACATTCTTAATAAGGTTGTCTTACCGCAACCACTACGACCAAGAATACAAAATATTTCCCCCTTTTTAATGTTAAAAGATATGTCCGAAAAGACCTTGGTGTTTTTGAAGTGCTTACTTACGCCTTCTACAACTATTTTATAGTTTGCCATGTTACTTATACAGGTAAGGGAATATATGTTTTCTCGATAGTTTCATCAAATAGTCTACCAGAAATCAAAGAGTTCAAATAGTCAAAATAGAAATATACACTTTTGGGATATTTGCATACTTTTGAGCCATTCGTATATTATAACCAATACCATGCTCTGCTGCGATCATTTCAGCTAAAACAACATATCATCGACACAGACCTATGAGTACGCGAACATTATCATATACTTGCGGTAAAATATAACGGAAGTACATAAGTATTCTTTTAGTTTTTCAGAAGTGTAAAATCGTTATAAGGTCTTGTAATTCTCAAGGAATATGATGAAGTCCATTCATGATCGTACCTAAAAGAGGGAAAAAAGTACCTATAATAAGTAGCCCAATTTTTGCACTTTCTCCTAATCATAAAGAAAGTAAAATTAGTGGTAATATCCCCTCTATTGGTATATATCTCATGAATGTAATGTAAGGGGTTAGTAGTTTTTGTATATAAGGAAATGTATAAAATATACCTCCAACAACAAAGGCAAGAGTAAGTGAAATAGTAAATGCAATAAAAACCCTAGTAAATGAGTATATGACATCTACCATAAATCAGCCTTCTCAAAACATGGTCAATGCGGTATCAAACAACTTTTGAAATGAAGGGAAAAAGAATGAGTGCTCACCACTCATTCCTAAAACAAGCCACAAAAGTATAGCAAAGCCAATACTTATTAACGGCATTAGTGTTTTTTCATATTTTATACAAATGTAGGATATAATCATAAATATACAAGAATAATTATTAATCTAAGGAATCATATCTAAGATAGAATTAGTCAATGCATCAACAGATTTGTTAGGTGCAATGCTGTCTCCATTTGTTTTCATAAGATCTGCAACAGTATTGTACATAGTCCATACATTACTAGTATAGTTTTTATTGAACATGTCTTTATTGTCAGATAGAGTATGCCATATAATGACCTTTTTTAAGTCCAGCATATCGCCAGTAGGCATCTCAAAAGCTTTTGACATAATTTCATATGACTCAGTAGGGTTATTATTTATATAATCTAGTGACGCTACCCATCATTGAAGGAAATCTTTTAGATAATTAGTATTTGTCCCAGAGAAAAGTTCACTTTTTGCAAAGTAGATTGCAGGAAATAGACCAGGAAAATCTTTTGAACTATATAGTAATTTTGCGCCTGATATTATATTGAGTGAATTAGTAATATATGGCTCATATGTTCAAGCAGCATCAACCTGACCTGCAATAAAGGCAGTGGCTGCATCTGCGGCTGGCATATACTTAATTTTAAGTGTTTTGAAATCAATATTATTTTGTTTTGCAGCGTATTTGAGGAGAATGTATGCCGGTGTTTCTTTTTCTAAGGCAATAGTTTTACCACTTAAATCAGCCAAAGATTTGACTCCATTTTTAACCAATAATCCATCTGCTCCATTTGACTCGTCTCCGAGCATAAAACCAATACCAGGAGCTTCTTGACCATCAGTATTTAAATACATATCATATGTTCATTGGTATATATCAATATTTCAGGCTTTCATAGCTAACCTTGCGTCACCTATACCACCTATTTTTACAATTTTAACACTAATACTTGGTCAAAATAGACCTTTTTCTTTTGCGACATAAAGAGGAGCAAGACCAGCCCAACCAATATCTCCTAAGACAATCTCTTTTTTTGTAGTTGTTTCTACATCAGTGATACTAGATTTCTGATAAGAACACCCAGCTATAACCAAAATAGCAATAAATAAAAGCAATCCCTTTGAGTTTTTTGCAAAAGATTTATACATCAAACAGGTGAGAAAAGAATAAATATCCTCAAATCACATATAATGTTTAGTTGCAAAAATTCAATTGATTTTTTAGTATAAACTAAGGCAGTATTTTATAGCAATGAGTCATAGATTAGGCAGTGTTAAATTTTATACCTCCTTTACACAGAAACCCCACCCCATTCCTTATACTGCGACCATGCCAGTATTTCGCTGTATAATACCGTTCAAAAGTGGTTCAAATCTGTATCCGTCATCTCCAAATGACTATTTTTCCTATTATCAAACACCTGAAACGCCTCTCGCAAAGCACTTTGTGGGCGGTTCAAAACACCATTTTTTACAGGGCTCACTTTTAACGGCTCTTTGAACCACATTTCAATAAATTTCTTCTTTTGAAGGTGATTAGCCTGTTCCCACGCCTGTCGTGGACTCAATATCAACCTGACCGTTGCCTCCAAAACCTCCTCCTCCAATCGTTTATCGGTTGAGGCAGTCACATTACTTTCTTTTAAGCCACGTATCGTCAGTTCCAAACTCGACAACTGCGATTCTATTTTTTGAATAAGCGTCGGGTTGCTATAATGAATAATCTTATCCATTAAGCTATTGTATTCTTTTTCAAGCTCTTGAATCTTCAATTCACGGCTTGTATCTCTCTGATGCACTTGGCTCTTTAGTCCATTTACGTGTTCTATCAGCAGTTTTTTAAAGGCTTCCTTGTCTTTGGGGCTGAGTGTAATACCTCTAAAATACAACTCTAATCGTTTGTGTACCTTCTCCGCTCTAATGGATTTGCCCTTATAGGCTGAGCCACTACTAAACCTATAATAAGGATAAGATTGATTTCTACCCTTGCTCCAACCCGCAAACAATAAATTCCCTTCCTCATCGGCTAACATTCATTTTAACGGAAAATGCTCATCATAAAGACTGGAAAAATTCCCCATCACGGGCTTTTTATTATTTAATTTCTCTTGAATAATATTATACGTTTCCAGCGAAATAAGCCCTTCATGCTTCCCTTTACGAAACGGAACATTCCAATGCCAAAGCATTGCTCCATTGGCATCTTTCGTCGTTTTTTGATATGCTATATAGCCCGCATATACCAACTGATTCAATATACGACCCACATTACTCACGCTCATTCCTTTGGCCGAGCCCTTCGATTCGCCTGTCTGAGAACGCAAACCCTTTTTATTCCAAAAGTCTCTTAATTCTCTAACAGATATTATTTTGCCCGAAGCATAAGCCTCTAAACCCTCTTTTAACAAACTTGCTTCGGGTTCTTTGGGTAACAAGATTTTTCAGCCGTGAGCCGATTTGACTTGCTGATAACCCAATGGCGGAAACCATGGCCAATAACCGTCCATCAAACGGGCGTGTTGGCGCGAAAAAACTCTCTCGGCGTTTTGCCTGCGGAAAAATTCCGCTTGTAAGGCCATAATCCCTTCCGAAAACCTACCCGTAGCCGTGTTCTCAAACGTCATTTTTACGGTAACAAAAGACAAGCCCAACCTCTCCAATTCTTGTTTGATTTGCATGTGAACCACTATATCACGCGCAATACGGTCTATGTCATCACATAAAAAATACATGATTTTGGTCGGATTTTTGGCATTATACGAAGACACAAACTGGTATAAATTCAATAATGCTGGCCTTTCAAGGATTCAACCCGAAACCCCTTCTTCCTTAAATACCTGCATGACCGTCCAGCCTTTGGCTTGTGCAAATTGACGACATGCTATTTCTTGGCCGTCCAATCAAGCCCCATTTTGTACCTGAAGGTCAGAGGAAACACGACAATAAATTACTACATTAACCATGAAAATCAGAAAAAAAGATAAAGAAAAAGGCGGCTTTCACCGCCCAATTATATCCAATTGCTTTGTCAGCGCAAGAGCAAAATCACTTTCTTTTACATTAGCGAACTCCCGATTATTTCAATACAAAGTTGGATTCGTAAAGCTACTAACGAGCTGCTTTCGGGGTCTTGCAAAATACGGTTATTCATTAGATTATACTTCTACAACTAAATCAAAATTGGCCACCAATACCTCCGTTTTCAAGCTCGATACTTTGCCTTTTACCTTAGAGCCTGCTTGTAATGCCTTGGTTTCGCTTCGCACTTTTCGTCCGTTGGCCTGCACGTGTTTATCCAGCAAATCTGAAGGGTAATTGGACAGAATAAATTTGCCTTTCAGCCCACCCAATAGCGTCAGTAAATCGTCATAATCCTGTACCGTGTAGCCAGAATAATGGCCTTGGTCAACTTTATTTTTGCCTGATTTGCTGCCCATACGCTCAGATATATAAGGCGGGTCGATATAAAAGAAGGCATTTTCTGTGTCGCGGGCGGCTATCAAATCCAAAGCTCCTATGTTTTCAATACAAGTTTTCGCCAAACGTTCCTTGATTCGCGACCCAAAGTTTTTCTTTTTGTTATTGAAACGTTTGGCGACTGTATTATGATTTCTGTCAAAAGCAAAGCCACTACCAATGCTTGAACTAAAACACGTGGCACTCAAAACCCAAAACGCCCATGCTTTCTTTAGCTCTGAAAAGCAATCGGCATTGCGCCAAACGTTGCGAGCAATTGCCCATTCGCGACGGGCATAGGGCGTGGCAACAACCAACTGTTGCAACAAAGGAAACAAATCCTCGTCTTGTGCCACTTGGTAGAAGTTCGCCACTACTTCATTTTTATCCCCAATTACCTCTATTTCTGAAGGTTCCTTTGCAAAGTACACGGCTCAACCCCCAAAAAAGGGTTCACAATAAAGTTGATGAGCAGGGATTGCTTTGGCTATTTTATTCGCCATTTGCTGCTTTCAGCCATAGTAACTAATTGGTGTTTTTCTTTTAAACCAGTTTAACATTTTTCTCTTATTTAGGAAGTAAATACACTGGGTGTAGTTATTTTCCTTTTTTTTCTGAGTAAAGACCTTATTTTAATTGGTTTAAAAGTTCATTTTTATATTTTTCTATCAAATTTAACTGTCCCAAATACTGATGTTTTTGATTAAATTCCTGTACAGAAGATAAATATTTAAGTGCATTTTCTTTATTTTCAGTTACGGCATAACGAAGAGTATTTGCTCTCAAATAAATAGATTGGTGCGATAAAGGAAGCCTCATCAATAAATCTGGCCGATGCTCCAACATATCCAAAAATGCGCCTCCTTTATCTTTATTTCCTACCAATAATTGAATTTCTGCTTCTCTAATTCTGGTAAATAAAGACCATTTTTCATCTGTATTGTCATCAAAATATTGATTACTTTTTGATAATAATTCCAACGCTTTGAGTGATATGTCTTTTTGCTTTAAATATGATTTATTATGAGCTAATGTAATCGCTAATTGATGCTCAAGTAACGCATTCCAATAAGACTTTTGTGTTCCCAAAGAAAAAAAATTGGCTTCTTTAGAAAGTGTATCATAATAATCAATCGCTATTTTAATAGGCGAATGTTGTCGATGAATATGGCCTTTCAAATTCAGCATTCGCATATAAAGAAGTGGATTGGGCGGTAAATACTGATTGATTTCTAACACATAATTAATACTTTCGAGTGGCTTAAAGTCACGGTACGCTTCGCCGCGTTGCATCAGACATTTAGCAATGCTAAAATGCAGATTTCTATATACTTCTGGGTTACGAGCCAAAACCTGAGGGCTGCGTATTTTTTGCGTGAGCATATCGTAATACCAAAGAGAATAATCTACATTGCCTTTCTCAAACTCTTGGTCTAAATGCGTGATTGTCTCCTGTAAGTCGCTAACTTTAAACGATATAATCGCCTCATCTTCTGTCTTTTTTCTGTATTTGGCCAAGAGTTCATCAGCCAAACTCAGTGCTTCTGGAAGATAAATAGAACGATGACCCTCAAAAAAACTTTTATCATTAAGTAGGTGCGTAAACCAGCCTTTGGCAAAAGCTTTATCTTGTATTCGTAGCCCTAACTTTTTACTAAACTCCTGACTTGCTCCGTGAAATGAACGCAAGCAATTAAGTTTAAAATATAATTCATGCACAATAGATGGTTTCATTATTCAAATAGGTTAAAGTAAACACTATTTTCAACTTTTTATTAAAGGTTGAAAATACGAATAGACACTCCCTTTTATAACGACTTTTGTCATGTCATTGTAGCAAGTTATACGTTATTTATGCAATAATCAATGACTTATATATTATTGCTACATCAAACGAGTACTCAAAAGATAGAATTTTCTAAAAATTGGCATAGCTACCCATGATTTAGAATACAAAAAAATGGTACTGACAAATATGCCAGCACCACACTGAAACTCCCGCGCGGTTAAATTTGGAAGTTGAACGATTTGTTCAGTAAAATCTATACGGATTTGTCTGGCAATTGCAAGACTTTTTAGCGGAAAATGTAAGTGTGTCGATAAAACTGGTTGTGCCGTCTTTTTTAGTAATTCATTATTTAATCAATTGTTAAAACTAAAAATGATACAAAAATGGGAAATATGTTAGAGTATGCTTCTTTTTCTGATGAAGTGTTATTATCCCAATGCACAAATCATTCTCGCATGACGCAACGCGCCGTAGGACTATGTGTCTGGCTCGTTATTGTACTCTCAGCTCTTAATATGGCTTATTTGATTTGGACGGTATCCAATAGCTACCTTCTTGCCGTCTTGATGTTCTTGATTTATGGGGGCATTATGTTGCAAGTCGAACGCATCATGTATGCCAGTGCAAGTAATAAGGGTATGATTTTTAGGCTAATTTTCGTCTTTGGTTCAACCTATATGCTCCACACGGTGAACGAATACATTGTGTACGGCAAAGAAATTACGCAAACCATTGAGGAAAATTACCAGCAAAAACGACTTGAAACCATCGAACCCATGACCAACGCAGTGGGGAATTATTTGGCCAGCAAAAAGGAACTGCAAGATGAGCTAACGCAATTGAGACACCAAAAAGCTGATTTAGAAAGTAAACTTGCCCAAGAAATTGGCGGTGTTTCTTTCAGCCAAAAGGTTAGTGGAAATGAAGGAGATGGTAAACTTGCGGGCATCATCAAAAATGATATTGCGCTGTGTGAGCAAAAAATCCAAGATATAGAAGGGCGATTGTCTTCTACTGAAACAGGTTTTAAGCGGGATAGTGTCACGGCCGTAGCCAAGCAAGATATTCTTGAGTTGAGTTCTACGCCTCATTATTCGGCGGTGGAGCAAAGTGCTGCCTTAGAAAAAGCTAAAGATAAGGCCGACGAATATCACAAAATCGCCTTCGACCTCTGGGGTAAAATTGTCATTGCCTTCTCGGTTTTCTTTGAAAGTGCTGTCCTTATTCTCAAAATGATTATTAAAACTGATTATACGGATTTGGCCAAGAGCAACCAATTGCAAGCACAAAAAAACGTTGAAATTCGTAATAATTTGGTCAATACCATATTAGATGAGATGGTCAATCCGAGCCCTAATAGCGGAGCGATTCGGCAGGATTTGGCCTATCGTTTGGTGGAGTCAAACATGATACGTCAGCAAATTAGCAGTGATTTTGTCAATCTTGGTAAACAACCCAAAGAGCATGAGTATGCCTGATGAGTTGTTGGGTGAAAATACGACAATGTGGTTGATAGTTGGCGGTGTACTCATGCTTATTGTATCGCTGAGTATGTTTAAAAAGTCCAACTACCTTCCTCCTATCAACAAAGAAGCAAGATTCGGGGAGGCTTCTGTTACCAGCACAACAACAGAGTTGCCTCTCCCAAACCAAGAAACAGAGGCCATGAATCCAAGAGCAGCCTTTGATGAACTGCAAAAAGCCCGTCAGGAGGTAGAGGTCAATCAACAATTGCTCAAACTTAATAAGGCTTCGTTGGAGGCCAAAGCCGCAGCCGAAAAAGAAGAAGCGCAGCGGCGCATGAATGAATTTTTAAAACGAAACACCCCTAATTAAAATGGAAAATCCCTTTGCAACAATATTGAAAGAGTTGGAAGAACTCAAAGGAATGGTCAGTGCTTTACAGGATTGGCGAGCTGAAAAAGTGGTGCCACCCGCCGAAAGTGATTTTATGCAGTTGGCCGATGCTGCCCAACTGTTAGGCATCTCCAAAAGCACTTTATACAAGTATTCATGCAGTCGGCAGTCACCATTCACGTTTTACAAGGTAGGAAAGCGATTGTTTTGCAAGCGTAGCGAACTCCTCAATTATATGAATGGCAGTAAGTTAGCCAGTGTAGAAAGCTATGCTAACCATAGGCTTTCCGCAAGAAAATAGCAATCCCCTCCGTCCCCATTTTGTTCCGATTTGGAATAGATTGGGGACGGAGGGGATTTAGTAGAAGTGCCTGTGATTGGTTAAGAATAATAAACTGTATTTTAAAATTACTATTCAATAATAAAAATAAGTCTATTCAAATCCTTAATTACTAAAAACATATTTTTACTTACAATGCTCTACCCAGTGCCTAATGCTACTGTATTAAATAAAACACTCTGTAAATTATTCTAATTGAATTTGACTGAATCCCCAAAGTAGCCCACTTGTAATTTTATTTATATATTTTACTACTCAAAATCATATCTAAAAAAGATGTTGGTTGAAGAAAGTAATTCGGGTTTTCATCAATTTTTTCTTTAATTAGAATTAACCCTCCGTTTGTATATGATTCCATTGTATGAATAAGTTGTTTTACAACTTCATCTTCTTCAATTTCACCTTTTTCTAATGCAAGAATATCTAATTCTGTTTTTGCAAATAAGGCAATAAAGATATTTTCTTGAAGGCTTGTAAAATCTTTTCTGTAAGAAGTTGTTGTCTTACTGCCCCAATGTTGAATGTGGTGGCTGAAATCTGTTTTCTTTTCTCCGTTTGGAATTGGCGAAAATTCATCATTATATAAACCCAAAAAAAAGGCATACATATACAATTCGTAGTTGGTACTAAAATACTTTCCAAGATTATTTTTCTTTTCGCCTTCCGCGCCAAATTTTTGTGAAAGCGAAGTAAAAAGCACCTTGTGAACTTCACTATACTTTGGAATTTTGGTTTTCCATTTGTCAAATAAGTTTTCCATATTACAAAGTAATTACTTGGGTATTGATTGTTTTTAAATTGTTCGGGTCAAAGGGTCTTTCCAATTTTACCCAAAACGCTTTGTTTCTTTTTACGCTTTTAAATTCATCTTTGATTGAAAGCACTTTTGTGTTTTTATCTGTGTAAAGGAAATCTTTTATCAAAAGGATTTTTTGATTGCCCGTTTCGTAAATCAGATTCAAGAATTTCTCTGTTTTGTTTTCGCCAAACGAAGATGTCGGTGCATCAAAAATCATTGGAAATTTTTCTGATTGGATTTCCGTTGCTAACTCTGATATGGCAAACAAGATGGAAATGTGCATTGATGTAAGCAACGATTGGTTCGGTTTGTAAAAAATTCTTCCGTCTTCTTGCAATTCAATATTTACAATCGTTTTATTGCTCTTATTTTGTTTTTCAAAAACAATTGTTCCTGTGAAAGCATCAATATTAATTTGCTTGAAAATATTGTTTGATTTCGTTTCAAGTTTTTCAATAAACCCGTCAAACTTTT
The DNA here is from genome assembly GCF_900112255.1 of Flexibacter flexilis DSM 6793. Classification (NCBI taxonomy): domain Bacteria; kingdom Pseudomonadati; phylum Bacteroidota; class Cytophagia; order Cytophagales; family Flexibacteraceae; genus Flexibacter; species Flexibacter flexilis. The sequence continues at coordinate 19,610 of NZ_FOLE01000013.1, read as the reverse complement.
TCTCTTTCGTGTCTTTGAAAATCGTTTCAATATCTCGCAAAATTGTTCTTGTTTTTATCAAAAATGATTGGGCAGAGCTTAAATCAATTTTGTCTTTTTCATCTTTTTTGGTTTTTAGTTGTGCTTCTATATCCTTTAGTTTCGCCTCGTAATCAATCTGTTCTTTGCCTTTCTGTTTCAAATCTCTTTGCCAAGAATTGTAGTTTTTCAGAACATTGACAAGTTTTTCTTCTGCAATACTTGAATCGCCTAAAACCTTTTCTCTCTCTGTTTTTTCTTTCTCTAATTGCTCATTCAGCAACTCAATATCTTTTTTTCTATCAGCATTAAATTCAAACAAATCTTTGATTGTTTTTCTGATTTCTCTAAGATTTTTCAAATTGTCTTCGTGGCTTACACTCAAATTTAAAAGTCTGCTCGTATAATCTTTCTTGAACAAAAGTTCATCATCGGCTTCCTTTTCCTTTTTGACTTGGCTTTGTAAATACGTTTGCAGGCGTTCAAACATAAAGTTGTACGCCTCTGAACCTTTTGGAGCTTCTCGATTACAAACTTTACAAATTTCATCGTGGAGCATTTCCTCCATAATAACTTTTGATGGAATATTATCAGGAAGCGGAACGGCATTATTCAATAGTTCTGCTTTGGCTTTTCTTTCGCCCTCTTTAATTCCTTGCTCCTTGTCAAATTCAGATTGTTGCTTTCTTCTGTCATGACTTAACTGCTTTACTTTGTCTGTAAATTCTTTATGAATTGGCTCAAAGTTTACTGCAATCCATTTTTCATCAAACAATGAGGTTGTGTAATTTTCGTCAATACGTTTGTTTGCCTCTGCAATTTTTTCTTCAATGTTTTTGATTCTGTTGTTTATCGTTTCAAGCGTATCGGCATTTTTAACGTGGCTTTCTGCTGATTGAAGATTGCCTTCTATTTTTTTGATTTCTTCAACAGTTGAATTTAAGTGAACTTGATATTTGTGTTTTTCATTTTCAAGACGAAGAATTTCGGTTTCCAAATTTTTATACAATACTTCGTTCTTCTTGTTAGATTTTGTAGAATCTTCAACGGCCTTTTCTGCTTTTTCTCTTAGAAAAGCACCTTTTTCAGAATACTTGTCATAATATTTTGCATCGGAAAACAAGTTTATCAAATTAATCAAAGCATCTTCGCTTTCAAAAATATTCAATTGGGATTCTCCTTTAAACATTGAATACTTTCGGATTTGAAAAGGAAAAATTCTATTTAATAAATCAGCTCCGTCAACTTGATTTCTTTCGCCTAACTTGTTTTCCTCAATGCCCTCCAGCATATAATTGGAAGTTGAACACTCGTTATCGGCTGTCTTTTTTACAATAAAAGATTTTGAAATGATTTGTTTTTCCTCATACTGCTCAACCGTAATGGATACTTTTACTCTAAAATCTTCTCCGATTTCCGCTTCGTTCAATGTTTTTGCAGAAACTAATGAGTTTAGTTTGTCGTTATCATTGTCGAACAACGAGCCTAATTTATTATTATCAAACAACCATTCAATGGCTTCAAAAAACTTTGTTTTACCTTCTCCATTTTCTCCTAAAATAATATTTAAGCCGTCTGATAATTCAAACTCTTTTACACCGCTGTAACAGAGGTAGTTTTCTATGGATATTTTTTTGATAATCATATTGATACTGTGTTTAAAAATTGGGTTACTTGGTCTCTTAAAACTTTATCAGTTACGGGTGACGTGCCGTCAAGACCTTCAACTATCAAAGCGATTGCTTTAATAATTAGCTTGTCTGAATTGAGTGCCTCACGAACTGTTGCAGGAATTTCAGAATCTTGCAACTCATACTTTGTTGTAAGTAATTCGTGATTCAGAAAACTTTTTAAAATTTCATCTTTTCTTGCCATAAGAAAATATTTCAAATGTCGTTTAAGTTTAAATTGTATTGGTCTAAAACATCTTTCAAAGAATTGTATGTTTCTGTTTTGTTCATTGCCAAATTTGCAAAATCAACAACACGTTCTAATTCTTTTCTTACTAAGCTCTTTTCCATTTCAAAGGTGCTTTCGTTATTTGAAACTTCAGGAATAACAACTAAGTCGTGAATTGTTGCGTGAATTTTATCTTTATGCAAACGCAAAACTCGCCCACGTCTTTGAATAAATTGCCTTGGATTTCCTGTACTGGCACAAAATATCGCCAATTCCGAACGAGGTACATCCACGCCTTCGTCTAGACATTTCATTGAAGTTAAAACGTGTGTAATTCCTTTTTCGTAATTGATTAAAACTCCTTCTCGATTTGTGGAATTTGACGTGAATTGTTTTACCATTACAGAATCGTCAGTATTACTTACAACTCTTGTGTACTCGTTAATCAATTTGTTTTCATCTTCTGTTTCTTCAATGAAATCGTTGTATTCAAAATTTGCTTCAACTCCTTCGGGAACGTAAACCAAAGTATATTTCAAGTTTTTTCGTTGCTTAAATTCATCGTTCAAAATCTTTTGAAACGCGTCAATTTTATTGGTGGCTTTATGGATAATGCGTTTTCTTTCCAACAATTTTTTCTCAATCTCTGGCGAACTTTTAAAATTTCCTTTCTCATCAAACAAACCCATTCGCAAAAGTTGAAGCGAAATTTCTTTATAGCGTTTCATTTCCTCTTCAGTCAATTTTACGATATGCGGGAAGTATGTGTATTGGCAGAGAAAACCATTTTCTAATGCTTGTTTCATTGAATAGGAAACAATATAAGGCGATTTGTCATTGAAAAATTCTTCAATTGCTGTATTTCCTGCTTCGTCAAATTTTCGGTGTGGTGTTGCCGATAAACCAATTCTTTTTTCTAAATGAATTGTCGGCAAAATCTTCAAAAGTCCTTGTGAACCTAAATTGTGCGTTTCGTCCGCAATCAATAGGGTTTCCTTTGGAAGTTGTTTGAAAAAACTTTGAAACTTATCTCTCGAAAGCGAAGCGTACGTTACAATTACGATATATGAAGTGTCAATCAATTTGCTTGCGGTATTGAAAAACGCAAGTTTATCTTCCCACTTTTCTTTTGAGCTTACTGTGATAACATTTTTGAAATTGAACTTGGCGCATTCTTTTTTCCATTGCTCCAACAATGCTGTTGTTGGAACTAAAATAATCGCTTTGTATGAGTTTTCTTTTTTATAATCTTCTAACAAGCAATTCAACGAAGTAATTGTTTTGCCTGTTCCTGTTGCCATTGCAAAAATTCCTTTATAATCGTTTGTAACCCAATTTTGATAGGCTTCTACCTGATACGTTCTTGGCGTCCCATTATTGGGAAATCTTGGATTGTGAATGACTTTATCAATTTCTTTGTGAAGTTTGAGAATAGTTTGTTTCAAACGCCCATTGTTAATCAAGCTCACTTTCTTTTTTAATAATTGGGATTCCTGAACTATAAGCTCATCCAAATCTTTGTTACCAAACCTATCTCTGATTGCAATTTCAATATCACTTGCAGATAAATATTCAACACTGTCATCATTTTCAGCAAAATAATTATCAATGATTCTCATTTGCTTTTTAATAAGTTTATTTGACCGTCCGTTTTCCCAGCTCAAGAAAGCTTCTAATTCTTCTAAATTTTCTGATAACCCTCTCAATGTAAAATTGCAGGAAGCTTTGTATGCAATACTGTTTTCTCCATCAGTAAAAACACCAGACTTATAATGTGCTATTCCTCTACCATTTTTGGGTTTTACAACTTTTATTTCAATGCGTTTTTCAGCAATTAAATAAGCTAAACATTCAAAAAAATGCGTGTCGTATTCATCAAGTATTCTACCAAGCGTAACAATATCAGTTAAATCAAAAACCTTATTTGGGTTTTCATTCAACCCTTTTTCAACTACTGCTTTATCTTTTTCAGAAAGCAAATGATTGATGACCATTCGCATTTTTCCACCTTTGCTGATAAATGTAGCAAAACCAATCGAAAGCAAATTAATAGCTGCCGAACTAAAATAGCCCAATAACAAATGAAATTCGGAACTATTTGCCAAACCTTCCAAATAGAACTGCATAGGCTCGTTTTCCGAACCTGTTTTATAATCCCTATCTATAGACCATTCGCAATCTTTAAGCATATCTAAAACTTGTTTTGATTAGTTCAGAAACAATTTTAACAACTAATTTTATTTCCTCTTTCGTATTAAACTTTCCCAACGAAAAACGAATTGAAGCAAAAGCATCATCATCACTCAATCCCATTGCCGTTAAAACGTATGAAGGCTCAACAATTGCAGAAGTACAAGCAGAACCATTTGAAACGGCTACATTTTTCATTCTTCCGATTAAAACATTTGCGTCAAAACCTTTGAAACAAATGTTGCTGACGTTGTGAATTCTATTTTCTGTACTTCCGTTTACGAACGTGTCGGGAATTTTGAGCAATTCGTTCTCTAACTCATTTCGCAACGATACAATTCTTTCTGCATCTTGTTGTATTTCTTGTTCAGCAATTTCACAAGCCCTTCCAAGTGCAATAATACTCGGAACGTTTAACGTTCCACTTCGCAATCCATTTTCGTGTCCGCCTCCGTGCGTGTATGCAGGAAGTTTAATTCCTTTCTTCACATACAAAGCCCCAATTCCTTTTGGAGCGTACATTTTATGTCCGCTTAAACACAAAATATCAATGCCTATTTTTCCAGCATTTATGTCTATTTTTCCAATAGCTTGAGTTGCATCAGTCATGAACAAAGCACCAACTTCGTGAGTAAGTAAAGCAATTTCTTGTATTGGTTGAATTACGCCTGTTTCATTGTTTACAAACATTACGCAAACCAAAATTGTATCTGAACGCAAAGATTTTTTCAATTCTTCCAAATCAATCAATCCGTTTTTTTGAACAGACAAATAAGTTACTTCGTAACCTCTATTTTCAAGATAATTGCAAGTATCAAGAACGGCTTTGTGTTCGGTTGATACTGTTATGATATGTTTACCCTTTTCTGAATAATTTTCGGCGACACCTTTTAAAGCAATGTTGATTGCTTCTGTTGAACCACTTGTGAAAATAATTTCTTTATCCGTTGCACCGATTAAATCTGCGACTTGCGTTCTTGCTGATTTTATGGCTTCATTTATGGTTTTGCCAAAATGATGCGTACTGCTTGGATTGGCAAAATTTTCTTTTAGAAATGGAAGCATCGCATCCAACACTCGTGGGTCTATTGGAGTGGTGGCGTTGTAGTCGAGGTATGATATGTTGTGTTTATAATTCAATTTTCAATTCCTTGTAAAACATTATCTACGTCTTGTGATGAAATTTTTGACGCATAGCCTTCTTTGAGTTTTTTAATTTCTTGGGCAGTCAAAACATTGTCAGAGTACAGATAAATAAGCAATGATTGCGTTACCGAATCAGAGTTCATTATCATTTTCTTTTCAATCGGATTCCAAACTACATTTAACCAAGGTTTAGTATTTATTTCAAAATTGACATTATTAAAACGCTCAAAGATTTGCTCAAATGAAATTTGTTTTCTTTGATAAATCAACAAGCTTGATTTTATAAAAGGCAATATACCGATAGGACGGAATAAAAGATTTCCTCCCGTTTCATTATTACGATAAGCTTCTGCTGAATTTTCAACTGTGTTTACATACTCGGAAATGAATGAAAGTTTTGTTTTGAAAGCATCCCAAAAACGAATACAAAAAGACTTATAGGCTTCAAATTCTTCGTTTGATGGTTTAAATTTTAGATATTTATCTAAGACCTTTTTAGTAGGTTTCTTTTTGAAATTTTCTTCATAAAAAACTTTGAACAATTCAAGATTGGCTTGATACAAAGTAATAATAGATGTGATAGCTTCTTTATTCTTAGGTGGAATAGCTTTTTGTTTTGCAGAAATAACTCTTTTGCCTGTAAACAAGTCATATTCTTCAAGCAAGTTTCTTGTCATAATTGCAACAACATCGTCTTCTTCTAACGCAATAACATAATCAGGTGAAACGGGTTTCGCATAACGGTTAAGTGTAGTAAACAATCTTCTTGTTCTTTGTTTTCCTGAATCATCGTTTTTGTGTCCGATAAAAATTGCAGCAATTTGCTGGTCTTTTAACTCAGGTTTTTCTTTCAATGCTGCTTTAATTCCTTCAACACGATGTTGTCCATCAACAGGAAATATCTTATGCTGACTAGGGAAATCAAGTAATCCCATTTGATAAGTTTCTGTTTCGTCATATTTAAACTCAATTTCTTGCCAATCAGGATAATCGTCATAAACAGCTAATACAAGTGAATTAAAGAATAATTCTTGTTGATTAATTATGTATTCTTTTACCCCTTTATAATTGTCGGTAATGCTTCGCTGAATCAAATCTTTTAATGATTCCGACTTATGTAAATTTTCATCAACCTTTGAAACAAATTTATCTACTTGTTCAAAAGTAAGAGTGGTTACGTAGTAATCCCAATTACCTATTTTTGCTCTTAACGCTGGAATTTTCATTATTGAAATGCTTTTATTGCTTGTTTAATTTCTGCGTCTGGAATTTCTGTATTCATTGGTAAAAGTAATGAGTTAATAAACTCCTTTTCAATACAAACAGTGTCTTCGTTATCATCTAATGGAAAATATGCTAAGTGTAAATCGTTTTTCCAATAATTAAACATTCTTGTTATTTTTGGTCTTTCATCATTACGTTGATATTTTTGAAAGTATTCTTTTACACGTTTTCTTAGATTTTGATTTGCTGTAAACTGTGCCCGTCCAACATATAGTGGATATTCAGTTATGCCCGTAATGATTTCACACTTAACATAAAACATATACAAACCTCCTTTGTCGTTGGGAATATTTTCAATGTTTGCATCAAAATTGTCAGCATTGTCATTTAGGTATTTTATTGTTACCCATTGGTTAAAGTTTAAATTCAAATCAGGATAATTGAATTTACTCCACAATTCTCTATGAAGCTTGTATTCAACTTTCCTTAATTCCAATTCTTCTCCTAATGAAAATGCGTTTCCAGTCATATTTTCAATAATGTTTTTCTATCAAATAAAACAACTCGCACAACCAATTCCTTCTTCATCGTCTAAAATATCAATCAAGTAAGGTGATTTGCTTTTAGCTGCATTTCGTTCCATTCGTTTAACATACTCTTCCTTCACCTGCTTTACTCTTTCTGGATGAATCAACTCTTCCAAACTTTCGTTCTGCCCCCAAGTGTAGCCATCTTTTTCGTACTCCATTGCTTTTTTGTACAAGTTGGGGTGCTGTTCGTACAACCAAATCCATTCTATTTTCTGCTGAAAAAAGCAAAAGTAACAGCCAGAGCGGCTTCTTGAATATTGACCTATTTTACCATTGATGGCAAAATCAATTTTGTTGTAATAGGCTGGCACACCAACACCGCTTTCTTCCAAGATTCTGAAAATATCATCACGAACCAATACGTCTTCATTGTCAAGCAAGGGAAATGAGTCTTCTTTTGATAAGGGATAATCAGTTGTTTTCAAAAAATCAAAAACTAATTGATTAAAGCCTTTCACATCGGTATCAAGTAAGACGTTTAATTTTTGTATTTGCGTAAATGAAGCATCAATTTTTTGGGAAATGATTTGCACTACTTTGTTTTGATATTTTCCAAAATCAATGTTTTTAGAATAGGAAATGATTTGCTCAATGTTTTGATTTGATAAAGTCTTAGCAATTACATCTTCACTCCAAATGTTTTTTCGGAAAGGAAAAATTGATTGAATATTTTTCTTTGTTGAAATATACCCTTCACGGTCTTCGTCTCCACGAATACCAACATAAGAAATAACATTATCCATTCCTACATATTTTTCAAATGGGTCAAGTTTTAATTTCTTTGTACACCAGCGAGAGTTAGAAGAAGGCAAGTACCCTCCATACATCTTTAAAAAGTGGTCAAATGGGTCTTCCGAACTATTTTCAGCACCTTTTAAGAGTTTTATTTTAATTCCGAGATAGCCTTCAAGGTTTTGAACAAGTTGATATGTTTCATCTAATTCTTTCCCAGTATCACAAGAATAGAACTCCAAATTTAATGATGGATATTTCGTCTTTATATAAATTGCTAAGGCGGCACTATCTTTGCCTCCTGAAATTCCTAAAACATGCCTTACTTTACTCATTGCAATAATTCTTTTAAGAGGTTCAACACTGCCGCTATATTTGAAGTTCTGTCGGCTCCCAATTTTTTCTTCAACGCAGACTTCAATTGCTCAATTTCTTCTGACTTATTTTTAGGAATACGAACAACTTTTGGATTTATTTCACTGAAAAATGTATCAATTTTGATTCCTATTACATCTTCAGATTTCTCATCAATATAGGCTTTTGAAATGTTAGTCAAGCTATCCAATTCCAAAATCATTGACTTGAATTTTTCGTACAATGCGATTTCATCCTCATCACTGAAATTTTCAAGCTTTTTTCCAACTACGGCTTGTGCAATAGAATTTAACCAAGCCTTTTTATCCTCTAAACCCGAATCAATTCGTTGGACAAACGTTTTTTGATTTGCTAAAAGCAAATGCTTTTTCAGCTTTGCAAAACGGTCTTGTAAATATTTTTTGTATTCGTCAAACTCAACTGATTTTCCAACAAATTCATTGCAGATAAATTCTTCAAAGCGTTTGATTAGTTCATCATAAGAAGTACGCAATTCACGAACCGCATTTTGCAAACTTGTTGTGTAGCCTTGCAGTTTTGATTTATCTTTTTGCAAAGCACTAAGCGAAGTCCCTAACGCATTTGGGAATGCATCAAAGAAAGTATCTTCGGGGTCTTTGCTCATTGCAATAGCAGTGCGAATTTTCAAAGCCGAAGATGAAAGACGTTTTGTTTGCTTTGAATATTCATGCAACTGTTTGTAAAAAACAATGAACGGTTTTATCGTTTCAATGAATGAATTGTTATCAAACTTCGATTCAGTTGAAATATTCAAGAATGTACGGTAGCTATTAAATATATCGAGCTTCACGCCTTCTATATCAAAAGTTTTAATAAAATAATTTTCTGGATTTTTGGCAATTAACTCAAGATTGTCATCCGTTATATTTGGTAGATAGCCACCTCTATTAAACAAAGCAAAATCATCTCTTCTCAAAAACAGAAAAGTCGGAACCCAAAAATCAATAAAGCCTTGTTTCAGTTTCAATGGTCGTTTGCTCAAAATAGAAACAAATTCATCAATACTTCGCTGTTCTAATTTTGCACTTTCAAGGAATTTTTCCGATGTTTTCCATAGTTCATTGAAACTTGAATTTTTGTCAATACTTGGTACAGAGAACGAATTTTCACGAATTGGCGAAATTCCGTTTTCTTTCAAAAGTGATAAGAAAATTGTCTTTTCAGGCGGAAATTTTGCATCTTCAAACCCCAAGTTTTCTTTATCCCAATTATTCGCAAGTGCTTTAAAATAGTTGCGTTTTGCGGTGTGAATTGAAGGTGAAATTTTGTGTTTGTTTACCAATTCGTTTATGAATGTCGGTGTTGCGTCATAAACAATACCACAAACTTGAGTAAGCAATTTATTGAAATCTGTTTGACTGGTAATAGTTTTTCTTACTCCTTGAAAATACCAAACTACATTCTTATTGTTAGTAAAAAGTCCTTTCCTTGTTATCTCGTGTTCAAGAATTGTAATTTGGTGCTGAACGATACTTTCCAATTCTCGTTTAGCAACCCTATCATCTTTGTTTTCTTCAATTACTTGTTGGATTTTCTCTATTTCAAATAACAAGTTTCTAATTTCAGTTGAATTTTTGAAATAACAATAAACGATAGCTTCTTTTTGATTTTTTGAAGTCTCTTCAACCTCTGAAACTGTCAATTTGCTGTTGAATATAAGATTTACAAAACCATCTATTTCGCCCGTTGGAATTTTATTTATAGGAGATTCTGAAATAATAAACTCAAAATATCTTGGCGTTCCTTTTTTGGAATAATACTGATTTGCTAATTTATGAGAAAATGAAATATGTTTTTTCAACAATGAAACAACGTCATTAACTTCCGAAATTTTTTCCCCCGCCTCAAGTAAGGCAGTTTGAATATCCAAATCCGTTCCCTCAAACAAAATATAGCGTTTGCTGTGCGAACGGAAACGAATGATTTTTTTCGTTTCAAGATTTTTGATGATTGTGCTTGCATTGGAAACACCGCAGGCGATTTCAAGGTAATTACTCAAAAAGTTATTATCTAAAATCGCTCCGCTTGCCGAGAAAATATTCAGCAAACCAATTGTTTTAACGGCATTTGAGTAATCGTTTATTTTTTCATCAAATGCTCTTTCTACTTCTTCCAACGAAGAACGGATTGAACTCCAAGCCGAAAAATCGGGATTGTATTTTGAAGTGAGAAACGAATAAAAATTGAAGTTGAGATAATCGTAAACACAACTCAAATTATAAAACGGATTTTCACGTTTGTTGAATTTCGCTAACCCTGTATGATCTGTTGATTCAAGGAATGAAAAGAGAGAACGTTCATTTTGTCCGTAGCGTTGCAGCGCAAGTGTAAGCGTATTTGCCGAAAGAATATCAAGCGGAAAAAGTTTTGTAGAAATTTCATCTAAGAAATATTTGTTGAAATTGAACGCTTTTGAAGCGACAGACAATTCCACGCATTTTTCAACTTGTGCTTTCGGGGCTTTGTTTTCAAAGTTTTCTGCAACATATTCCGAAGCCAAATACAAAAGTTGTTCAACGGGTTCGTTAAATGTAATTTCACGAAAACGACCCTTAACCTTTGTCCATTCTTGCTTTTGTGTACTTGTTAAAGCGTAAGCATACGATTCAAAACTTTGATGAACCGTAGAAATTAGAACAACATTGTACTTTGGGTTGTTGCAAAACTCCGCTAATTGTTGAATGAAATACAATTCGTTTTCGGGATTGTGTTTGCTTGCATACTCCAAAAATTTCCCGAACTCATCTAACAGCAAAAACAAAATGCCGTTGTTTTTGCCAAGAGAATAATAGCGATTGAAAATTTCAGATAAGATATTTTCGTGCTTATTTTTAGTTGTTGTTACTTCAAAAGTATCTGCAAATTGCTCTACAATCGAAGTGTAAGAACCTACAATTTTTACAAAATCAACTATAGGATTCGCAAGAAAGTTTGTTTCAAAATAACGTTTTTTCCCTCTCACACTTTGTTCAAGAGCTAAAAGAAACGAAGATTTTCCTGTTCCGTAAGTTCCAATGATATTGAACGAGCGAATACCTTTTTTAAAATCGTTCACAATTTGACCTACTACCTGTTTGGCATTTGGCGTTGGGATATAATTAAAATCCCTCTCAGTATCTCTGAGTATATTTACCGATGTTGTGAAATTATTTGCCATAGTATTTGTCTAAAATTGAAAATGCGTTCGGTTTATTCTTGAATTGCAATTCTTTTATTCCTGCGTGGTCTGTGAACGTAATGTTTTTGTCCACGATTTCAGAAATTTTGTTTATCAGTCCCGAACGATTCAATGCAAAGATTGAACCAGGACTGTTGTAGTCGTACTCAAGCGAATTTAAACTAATTGAGTTCCCATAATTTGGGTTATCTAAAATTGAAAACAATAAAACCTGTGCTAGTAATTTATCTCTGTCATTGTTTTCAATTTGATATTCTATCCTTTTTTTTATTTTGCCATTTTCATCTTTATACTCTATCTGAATGATTTTGAGCAAATCAATTTCAGAAAGTATACCAGAATAGCTATCTTCAACGTCATTATAGCCTTCATCGTTTTTGTATGTATTTACAAAAACCATAAAGTCTTTCGCTACAGTATTCTCGTTAAAATTTAATACATGGTTTATCTCCTGAATTCGCTTCAAATAATTCAAAAAAGAACCATCATTAAATATTATTTTTTCTTTCCTAAATTCATTAAATATGATACTATAGATAGATGCTATACCCGTTTTAACAAGCTGATAGTGTAGTAGCCACAAACTTGCATCATCCTCTAAAAAAGGATCATATCCCGTATCTGTATCAAAAAGCCTTATTCCAAATTCAGTAGGATGATCTTTGTTATCAATTATATTAAATGCTTTTAACCAGTAACGGATTGCAGAAACCATGTTTTTACCTACACCCAGTTTAACAACAGCATCTTCACTGTTGAATAATAACCCACTTTGAACAAAGTCAAACCCTTTTTTGAGCCAAAGTTGTCGACAATGAAATGAATCGTGCCCTGAAAATATATATTTTGATGTAGTCATTTCACTCATTATTTCTATTTAGACTTATGCCTTTATTTTATAAACTGCAAAGTAATGTATTTTTTCGGTTATAATTCGTGTATCGTACCTTCATAAATGATTTTGCACGGATATAAAAACCTTGTTTTCTAGTGGAACACTAAGTCAGTTATTGAAAGTACATGCAAAAATGCTAGTGTATGCGGTCAACAAAAAGGATTCTCCTTAATTTGAATGTAACTCTATGCTACCGAACAAAGAGCAGAAGATTTACTTCAATCAAGTAACAGACTATTTACACCTAAAACAACTAATTGTATTTATCAATATACTTAGTGTGGCAAATGATGTGGCAGTAGAATTTTAAACAAAATTCATTCAATTGATAATCAACGCCTTAAATGCAAAAAATAAAAATAAAGCTCTATTTTTTAAATAGTTATACGCAGGCACAAAACTACCCCTACCCAAAATTTTTGGCTTTCGCTGGCAATTTTCGGTTTAAATATCTCTATATAGATACAAGACGTTTGCCGAAGGAAAAAAGGGTGACATGGCATTTGGAAAAAGTGTAAAATATTTTATAAGCACCTATTTATTAGGTATTTATAAAAACAAAAATGCCGTTATAAGCAAAAAGAGCTGAACAAGGTTATTTGGCCTTGTCCAGCTCTTCTAAAACTTGCTTGAGTGCGATTTCTGCTACATCAAGGGTAACGATTTCGCGTAACCGATGTATTCGGGCGTGTATGGGGCGCGAATACCATTTCTTGGGTTTTCGTCCTCTGCTTTTCCAAACGGCTCGGTTGGTGGCTTGGGTCTCTGCTTTTCGCCGACGGCCTGCGCCCATATCCACGAAACGGCCATAGGTGTTGAACCAGAATTGCGCCGAAACTACCCCGCCCGTTTGCTGGCTTAGTTTGGTGGATAAGCTGCGTAGCAGCGCATCGGTTTCTTTGATGTTTTTGGATTTGATTTGCTGGCGCAATACCTCGACGGTGCGGTTTGCCCATTCCTGAAAGACGTTGTAAAGCTCTTGGTTTATCATGGTAGCCAATCGTCTGGATTGTAGTCTAATCGCTCGGAGGCGTAGAGTTTAAACTCTACCCTGATGCCATAACAGTTGTCAAAAACAGGCCCTACCTTTAAGAGCGGAATTTCAGAAAACTCTAAGTTTTTGAAATGGCTACGCTCGTAAGCGTCATGTATCATTTTGGCAATGATTTTCTTGGCGATGGCTTCGGCTTGGTCAAGCAACTGTACTTTGCTATCGGTATCGCTGCGGCTGTCTAATTTTCGGATTATTTGAAAAGCGCATAATTGATTATTGAAAGGATTGTCAATGTTTTTCAAATCCAATAAGCCTTCGTAGTAATCCAAGAACAGACAAAAGGCTTCCAAATCCATGTCTTTTTTTACCTCGCCAAACACTTCTTCAATGTCCATGATTTCAAAACGTTTGTTCTGCTCGGAATGCTGAATTTCGGGCAGCTTGGCGGCTACGTTTTTGAAATAGTCTTCGTATGATTGGCGTGTCATTGTTGCGTTTTAGATTTGGTTTCAAAGTAGTTACGCATCATAATATTTAGCTCGGTCAAAATCCAATGTAAATTGGTGTTGGCCGTCTTTTCAGCGTCGCCGAACTTATTGCCTGCCATTTGCAACCACACGCCTACCCAACCTTCGGATTCTGTTTTTTCCTCGTCGGTTTTCTTGAAAATCCAAGGGTATTGCTTTTCTATTTCGTTGCGGCAACCCATGAAAAAATAGAGAATAGCGGCCTTTTCGCCCTTGAGCAAAGTAGCAAATGTTTGAGCGCGGGTCGCCACTAAATTGTCGTTGAAGACTTCGCGCGGGTCGCCATTGGTATCTGGCGCATCGGGATTGAAGTCTTCGCGCTGCGGTCGATAGAGCGTAGCGCACAAGGCGTTGAGATGGCTTTCGTCTTGGGTTTGCAGAAAACGCAAAAAGTGCGTGTCTGCATTGATGAACTCGGCAAACGATAGGTTGGCCAAGGTGTCAGCGGGGCCTACGAATTGTTTTTCGTCCACGCAAACGGTGGGTAGTAAGTTGATGCAAGACTCAGGATTTTGAATAAAAGGGTCTGTCAATAGTGCCAAATCCACCCATTCAACAGGCGTTACTTTGGTCATGAAGAAGCGCAATAGCTCCAAATTCATGTGCAAGCGAAACAAAACGGGGATAATGGCTACCACTACATCGGTGTAGGGAGCTTCGCTCATCAAAAGCTCATAGATTTTGATGAGCTGGTCACGGGTAAGTTCTTGGTAGTTTTTGGGGCAAGGGTAAAATTTACCTTCTAAATAAAATCCGTTGTCTTCCATTACTTGCTAAGGGTTTGAATTTCAATTGTATCTATGCCCGAATGAGGGTTAAAAAGGAACACTTGGCATTGGATAGGTCTGGGTTTCCAGAACTTCCAACGGGGGGAGCGGCGGCCTTTGTGCGCAATGGCTGTAATGTCATTGCGCACGGAGTAATTAGTAACCCAAAGACTGTCAGTGTCCGCAATTGCGGACATCTGAAAGTATTGGTCGGCGTAGCGGTATTGCTTGAGCTGCTTGGGCAGCGAATCGCGCGGCGACATGACAAGCGTATCACGCGCAGACATGGAAGCCTTGCCCGATGTGGTAACCGACAAACGCATTACAGCCTGAACGCGTTTGATTTTGGTATCAAAAGCGCGTTCTAAGGCGGCAATATGTGCCGCGTTCAGCTCTCGAAGCGTAGCGGCTGAGAGCTGAGCGACGGGAGCGATAGCTCTTTGTTGGCCTTGTGCATTGCGCACGCGGCGCAATTGATTGTTATGCGCTAAAACAAGGTTTTCGCGCTCCGCTTCAAGGGCTGCGATTTGCTGGTGATGCCAATAGGCAGCACCAACAAAGCAGACTACGAAGAAGAGTATGTAGAAAAGGATAGGTTTCATCGGTCAATGAAATTAGCGATTTTGTAAATGGTACGTTTGGGTCGTTTTTTTCGGTACACGCCATCTCCTTGACGGCTACCTGCTTCGTTGGTGTTGCCTTCTACGGTGATTACGAATTTTCCGCCATAATCCCATTGCTCAATAAAGCCTACGTGCCCGATGCGGCCTAAATTGGTGTAGTACAAGCCGAATACATCGCCACGCTGCGGGGCGTAAGTGTAAGGCTGGCCACGGACAAAGACGGTATGGCGTTTGGGAAAAAGGGCGGGCGACCAAGCGGACTGGGGGTGCGGTATGTCATGTTGCTGCAAGCACCATGACACGAAAGCCGCACACCAAGACTGGCCGCGTTTGGCCTTGACGGAATGCAAGTACATTTCTACTTGCGTTCCGTCATTGCGGCCTGTGGCTTCTCTAATGCCGACTTGGGAAAGATAGGTTTGCGCTAAGTCGTTTCTTATAGCACCCTGACCAACAACACAAAGGCTATGAGCAAGCCAAAGTAAACAGAGAGTAAAACGCATATTCTTTGGACGGGTTTTAGGTTGATAAAATCGCACTGAAATTGTTCTACATAATAGTGGAACAATGTTCTGAAATTGAGGCGAATGCCTAACCAAACAAGGCTGTTGAGGGAGAGCATGGCGATGAGAGCAAATAGAATGATTTGCAAAATACCGACATCGTACACAATGGCGGTTGGGTCTGTTTTTCGTAGCGCGAGCGGAGAAATAAAGAAGACCAACAAAGCCATTGGTAGGCCGAGAATTTCAGGCCACAAGGCCAAGAAGCGCAAGAAACGCGGCAATAGATTTTTCATTGGATAAAGGGTTTAGAATGTAAATAATTGTTAAGGATTGGGCGGCTTTCGCTGCTTTATTTTGTCATAAATCTGCCATGAAACGAAAACGATAGACAAGGTTGTGAGCGTCAGCGATGCAATGAGCTGTACTTGTTGTAGCCCTTGAAACGAAAAAGCCCAAGCAAGAAAGTTGCAGATAACAATGGCAATATTGACTAATGGATTGGTGTGGTGATGGTTATTTTCCATTGAAAAAGAAGGGTTTAGGTTTAAAATAAATGAACATGTTTGGTTGGGTCTTGCTCAAATCGGAGTGTCTGACGGTCTGCAAAACAGGGGCTATCCTTATACAGTGGATAGGTTTCTGCATTTTTTTGCAGAAAATTATCCAACTGGGTTAAGTAGCTTTCGCCTTCTTGCTCCAGCTCTTTTTTGACGCTGTCAAGTCGTTCTAACTCTGCGGGTTGCTGCACCTTGACGGTTTGGGAATTGTTGTTGTTAAACAAACTAATACCCGTATCGTCGAGTGTAACAGAAGACTCCAGAAGTGCGCGGCTCATGGCCAGCAGCGCAATGGCGGGTTTGATGTATTCAAGCAAAGCCGCATTTTCGGGGCTAATGTTACCTTGCAAGTGCTGTTGCTTGATTTCTGCGAAAAGCGGAATACAGGTTACTTGCTTGATTCGCTGCTCAGTTCGTAACATAATGCCTGCGATTTTCAGGTAAGTGAGTCGCGGATAAACGATGTTTAGCGCGAAGAACGTCTGCAACTCAGCAGCGGAGCTAACGAAACACTGGCGGGCTTGTAAATAGGCCTCCGATTGATGCCAATTATAGACCTCTTTGTTCTCGTACAAGAATTGTAAAGAGGTCTCAAGCCCCAAAAATCCACTGGCACGACAGCTTTTTTCCAAATCGTTGATTTGCCAACCGAAAGCCGTCTTTTTGCCCTCGCTTACATTGAGGCGAATGCCACTGGAGGAGATGTCCAGTTGAGCGATAGGAATGTATCGCTCAAATCCTAAGTGCGCCAAAGGCAATTTTGCGTAAGGCATGAGCAAAAGCATTTGGGCGTGCGTAGGAATGAGTGGAATAAGCGGAATCGGGGTAGCTTCTGGATTGCTATTATTTTCGTCGGTAATGGCTGTATTTTGGGCGATAATCGCCTCAAAAGCAGCCTGATAAGCGACTTCATCATTGGCCAACAGGAGCAAATTCAGCAGTTTATTGCCTAAAATAGGCAATAAATGTAGCTGTTGCGCCTGCCATAAATGGCTCTGAATGAGCTTTAGCTCAAGCGAGGCATTGACGGGCAAATATTGCTGAAAGTCGTTTTTTTCGACAAATAGGGTTTCCATCATGGCATTATCAGACGTGTTTAGGTTTATTGAGGAATATTAGTATTTCGCTTGCTGGCGGTCACGTTGTCAAGCGTTTGGAGAATAGGCCGTTTGAAACGGAATGCAATGTCCGAACCCCATTCGTTAAAATCGCGGATAAAATGAAGTGGCCCAAGCAGCAAGTCTTTTTCCATTTCAATGAGCGACTGATAAATATTGAAGGCTTCGCGTGCATCAGAACCAGAACCACTGCCCATGCCTTTGCCTGGTGTCGAACCAATCAAAGAGCCATGTACGCCGAGTGCGTAGAGCAAGTGAGAGCTGGCCTCTTGGCTGTCTTCGATGTACTGGCCATCTTTCATCTTGTCGCCCAACGAAGTAATTACCCAACCATCGTAGTTTTTGCCTGTCTGCGGGTCTGTTTTGAAGGTGGTAAAAATGGATTTACCTGCATTTTCCGAACCCGACATGACCTTTTCAAACTCATCCACTTCTTTGCTCATCAAAGCTCTGCGTTCTGGTTCGGTCATGTTGAGGAAATTCTTGTATTTCCACACCCACCAGTCTTGTGATATGGCCACATGGTATTTGATGGCCGTGATATTTTTCATCAAGGCCTTTTTGAATACGGGAATGTGATTGGCGAAATCCAACCAGCCTGATGTGCGTAAGCAATTCCAATCGGCCAATTGATAATACACGCGGTCGGGCGTAGGATATGAACTTGGATAAATGAATTTGAAAAACTTTTTCTTGCGCACCTCTTCTGGCAAATCGTACAAGTCGATGGCATCAACGGTTTGCGTTTCCTTTGAGTTGTACTTTGCGCCGCTATCCCAATTAGGAGATATGTAACACTTCTCAAGTGCGCCTTTGGCATTTTGCTTTGCCCAACGACAAAAAGCGGCTTTTTGCGGCCTTAATGAAACAATCGTTTTCTTGTCTTTGGACAAAATCATCTCAGAAAACACGTTGTAAAACCAGTAGAAATCAGTGATGGCACTGGCTAAATACAGCTCAATTTTGCTTTCATTGAGAAACTTATTGATAGTGCTGTTTTTGCTGTTGGGCAAAAAGATAGCGTCGCCATTGTCGTTGTAGTCGTATGTGCCGTATTGAATACCACCCGCATACAATGCTCTGGCTTTCCAGTTGAGCGTGGAGGAAACAAGCGAGTTTTGTCGTGCGTGCTTGAGTACATTTTGGGGAAACTGGTTGTCTTCTCCCCAGTAAGCAATGGGTTCACTGCTGTTGCTTTTTTCTTTGACCGTTGGAGCGGTGGGTTTAGCTCCAGCACTGTTTGTTGCTGTTGCTCCAACGGTAGCGAAAGAAACGGCGCCATACACCGAATCAAGAAAAGCGAAATTGCCGTCGTTTGAAATGTGTTTTTCTGCCATGTTAAGAACCGTATCTGACGGGGATACCGTTAAAATGAGTGATAAGTCTTATGTGTATAGTAATGAGTCTTTTACCTCTTTTGTCGAAAAGCAATCGTGTAGCGTTGGCATCGTTTTTAATGTTTCGCTTTTTTTTGCTGTTGTTATAGACCTTACTGGCGATTTTTGCAGCCTTAGAAGGTTGGTGTTTGGCCAAAATAGCCTCTTCGAGTACAATACGTTGCCCAGCAACACCCGTTTGTTGGTTTGCTGCAATGACCGTAATGGCAAAAGGTTTAGGAACGTCCATTTGGTCGAGCACGAATTTGAGAGTAAGCAGATTCATGTGTGCAAATAGGCGAAGGTGTAAGGAGAAAAAAAGGACAAGTGTAGTAGTTGAGTTTATGGGCAAAAAACCCTTTTGCGTTTCGAGGAAGCCGCCAGTACATAATACCAAATGAGACTTCTTATTTGAGTATTGTGATAGTGGTGTCTGAGGAGAACGCGAGCGCGGCCCAAAAAAGCCCTCCCAACGTCTAAAAACGCTGTAAAGGGCTTTATCATTGAAATTTGAGGGGTTTTAAAGGGTTTTAAAACAAGGAACTTACAGCATAAGGGTTGTCGCCTTCATCTTCAAATTTTATATCTTGTACAGCCTCTGGTGTGCCGTCTTGGATACTGCGCAAATACTCGGCGTACTCTTTATATTTAACGGCTTGTTTGTAACTTATAAATTCCTGCTCGTGGTAAGGTGTCGTATAATGAACCGATTCACCTAAACAAGAATTTATACAAATACCGTTTTCAAGTTCCATATATACACAGCCTGTCAGCTCGTCAAATCCTACTATTTTAATTGCTTCGGCGGTGGCGTTTTCGGCATAAGCTGCAAAGAGTTTTCCAATGCCTACCGATTCGCGATAAGGTATATAAG
>NZ_FOLE01000012.1 GCF_900112255.1 Flexibacter flexilis DSM 6793 | reverse complement strand
TTAAAGCATCTCTATTGAAACGCTTTGTAATAAGGTGCAATACACACTTTTAGGGGAAAATATTGTTTTGACCTAAGAAAATCATGCTATTTTTGCTACAACATTTGCCACATGGTGTAGTAAATGTTGTAGCAAAACATGATAATATGGAGAAAGAAAGCTGGTGTTATTATACTGAAAATCAGTATATTATGACATTATCATAAAACAACGAAAAGCTGGTTATTTCTTCTTGAAAATAGAAAGCGAGCTAACCTCGCGTTTGGACAAATGGCTGTATTTTTTGAAACACTTAGAAGATTTTCAGGCGATGCCGAGCATTTTTAAAGATGATGTTTTTGAGCAGGCTTTCGAGAAAGCAGAATTGGCGCGTATGGGGCAAAGCGATTTGGAAAAATACGAAATGAATCTCAAAGTTTACCGCGACAACAAGGCCGTTTATGATTATGCCATAGAAACGGCCATTAATAAGGCAAAGAATAACGAAAAAATTGAAATTGCCCGTAAACTTATCAGGCGTAATTTGACCAATGAAGAAATTGCGGAAGATACAGGCCTGAGCATCACGGAAATAGAAGTATTGCGAGGAAATTAAAAATCTTACAATAAACTATTTTGTTGTTTTTCTTTTCCCAAAGCCTTAAATCCTTCTCCCAAAAATTCTGCTAAATCGCTGGCGATGAGTGCTTCTTGGCCGTAATGTGCCGCCGCGCAATCGCCCGCAAAGCCATGCAACCAAACACCCAAGATGCTGGCTGTTTCGGGCGTGTAGCCTTGTGCGAGTAGTGCCGTGAGTATGCCCGTGAGCGTATCGCCAGAGCCGCCAGTAGCCATCCCCGCATTGCCTGTGCTGTTAAATGTAACTTGGCCGTTGGGGTGCGCGATGGCCGTATAAGCTCCTTTCAGAACGATGTGGCATTGCAGTTTTTTGGATAAATCATTGAGTAATTGCAGTTTGTGCGTGTCGTTGTCCCAACGCCCCGCCCAGCGCGAAAACTCTTTGGGGTGCGGTGTCAGGATGCTTTGGGCAGGAATGAGGCCGTGCCAGTCGGGTCGCGTGGCCAACACGTTGAGCGCGTCGGCATCTATCACCATTGGCCGCTGATAATTGCCAAGAATTTCCCCTAAAAACATAGCGGTTTCCGTCTCCGTCCCGATGCCGCAACCAACTCCAATCGCTTGATAAGCCGTAAGTTCAGGTATTTTTCCTTGCAAATAATTTTCCCCTTCGTTGAGTAGCGTCATGGCCTCGGGGGCTGTGGTTTGCAAAATAGTATAGCCACATTCGGCGGTAAGCACCGATACCAAACCCGCCCCAGCCCGAAGGCTTGCCCGCGTAGCCAATACCGCCGCACCCATTTTCCCCCTGCTACCCGCCACCACAAGCGCGTGTCCGTATGTTCCTTTGTGGCCAAACTGTTGGCGTGGCCGATACATCGCGGCGCAATCTGCGAGGGTAATAAATTGATAATCTGTATGTTGATTTTTGATAAAATCTTCGTTTAGGCCGATGGGCAGCACGTGCATTTGTCCGATTTTGTGCTGATAGTCGGGGAGCAGCAAAGCCAATTTGGGCAAATGCAACGAAAGCGTATGTCCTGCCGCGATAATATTTTCGTCAATGTTTTGGCTATTGTCTTCACAAAAAAGCCCTGACGGTAAGTCTATGGCTACGATGTTGGCGCGGCTCGCGTTGAGGTGCTCAATGAGGGCGGCGGCCAGTCCGTCGCAAGGCCGATTGAGTCCCGAACCGAAAAGCGCATCAACGACCAAGACGTTTGGCGGAATAGGAGGGAAGTCCGAAATATGATGTAAATAGTTGATTGATAGGCCTAAAGCCTCGTATTGCGTGAGATTGGCGGCGCAATCCGCCGAATATTTTGCTGCGCCCAGTACAAAAACGGCAGTTGCGTAACCTTGCCCGTGAAGCTGTCGGGCGATGGCCAACCCATCACCGCCATTGTTGCCAGTACCCGCAAACACCCACACAGGCGTATGCGGTCGCAGACGTGCCGTAAGCCATTGCGTGCATTGCGTGGCGGCTCGTTCCATCAGGGCCAGCGAACTAATTGGCTCGTGTGCAATGGTGTATTGGTCGGCCAAACGGATTTGGGCAGCAGACAGGATTTTCATGGCAAAAAAGGTTGATTTCTAAGCTGTAAGCGTGTCTGTAATTTTAGTAACAATCTCTTCCACACGTTCCGAGTCAGTAACCGAAATGCGGAAATGTGCTTTTTGGTAGAAAGGTACGCGCAGGTTGTAGCGTTCTGTAAGCCAGCGATTTAGCTGTTCAGGGCTTTGGCCTGCCACCAAAGGGCGTGCGGCTTGTTTGGCCAAAAGTCGCTGGTAGAGTGTCCGCAATTCGGTATCCAAAAAAACAACTGTCCCGACCTGAAGCAATTGCTCCATGTTATCCCAAAAGCACGGCAAGCCGCCACCCGTAGCGATTACCGTCGGGTTGGGCAGCGTGGCCAGTTGCGGAATGAGCTGTTTTTCTTTTTCCCTAAAATAAGGCTCACCGTATTGGGCAAAAATCGCGGGAACGGACTTGTTTTCTTGTTTTTTAATCAAAATATCCGTGTCGGTAAAGCGATAACCCAAACGCGTGGCGAGTGCCGCGCCAATGGTACTTTTACCAGAGGCGGGCATTCCGACCAACAAAATGATTTTGGGTAATGTCATGGAAATCAGTTACCTACATAATTGAATGGCGTAATGGCCAACAATTCTGCTTTCACCGTGTCAGACACTTGCAGGCCATTGATAAACGCGTGAATGGTAGTTGCGTTAATTTTGTCGCCAGTGCGCGTAAGGGCTTTGAGTGCCTCGTAAGGTTGCGGATAGGCTTCGCGGCGCAAAATGGTTTGGATAGCTTCGGCCACTACTGCCCAATTGTTTTCCAAATCGTCGGCGATGGCCGCAGGGTTTAGCTCCAATTTGCCTAAGCCTTTTTGCAAAGATTTTAGGGCAATAAGCGTGTGCGCCAACGGAACGCCCACATTGCGCAAAACCGTTGAGTCTGTAAGGTCGCGTTGCAGGCGCGAAATAGGCAACTTAGCGGCCAAATGTTCAAAAATGGCATTGGCAATGCCCAAATTTCCTTCTGAGTTTTCAAAATCAATGGGGTTTACTTTGTGCGGCATGGCCGACGAACCCACTTCTCCTGCTTTGATTTTTTGTTTGAAATAACCCATCGAAATGTATTGCCATACGTCGCGGTCAAGGTCTATGAGTATGGTATTGAGGCGTTTAAGGCCATCAAAAAAAGCCGCCAAATTATCGTAATGCTCGATTTGGGTAGTGTAACGGCTGCGGCGTAGGCCTAGTGTATTGTTTACAAAATTATGCCCAAATTCTTCCCAGTTGTGTTGCGGATAAGCCACATAATGCGCGTTGAAATTGCCAGTTGCTCCCCCGAATTTGGCCGAAAAAGGCACTTGCTCCAACAAAAGAAGTTGTTGTTGTAGGCGTTCGTGGAACACACGAATTTCTTTACCCAAACGCGTAGGCGAAGCGGGTTGGCCGTGTGTGTGTGCTAACATCGGTACGTCTTGCCATTGTGTCGCCAACGTGTCCAATTGCGCGATAACTTCCTGTAACAGAGGTTTGAAAACTTCCACGTGCGCTTTTTGCAACGAAAGCGGAATCGCCGTGTTGTTGATGTCTTGGGACGTAAGGCCGAAATGGATAAACTCCACGTAGCGATGCAGCCCCAAATCTTCAAAGGCTTTTTTGATAAAATACTCCACCGCTTTTACGTCGTGGTTGGTGGTTGCTTCAATGTTTTTGATAGCAACCGCATTGTTTTCGGAAAAATCGGTGTAAAGCTTGCGCAATGCTCCAAAATGTTGCGGGTCGAAATCGGCCAATTGAGGCAACGGAATTTGACACAGCGCAATAAAATACTCTATCTCTACTTGCACACGAAAACGCATGAGTGCCGCTTCCGAAAAATAGGTTGATAGTTCGTGTGTCTGGCGACTGTATCGCCCGTCGATGGGAGAAATGGCGTGAAGGCTCATAAAATTGGGGAGAAGTTTGGCTTTAGTACCACGTTTTTTGAAGCTACAATATTAGGAACAAAACCCGTATCTCTCAATAATTTTCAGCGAGTTTCACAAATATGATTCAAACGGAGGGTTTGCTTGGCAAAGGATTCTATTGCAACTTGCGTACTCAAAAGAAGGTGGTTGTTTTATTTTTTTCTGAAAAAAGAACCGCCTTCGGACACTGACCCCAAGACACAATCTACTGCATCCATGAGTACGCAAAACATACAAGCCCGCATCGCGGAACTTACCGCCCAACTTAACCATTACAACGAGCAATATTACCAGAATAGCACTTCAGAAGTCTCTGATTTTGAGTTTGATAAATTGCTGGCTGAGTTGCACCAGCTCGAACAAGCGCATCCGCAATGGGCACAACCCGACTCCCCAACGCAACGCGTGGGCGGAGCTATCACCAAAGAATTTGCTACGGTTTTTCATCAATATCCCATGCTTTCGCTGGGCAACACGTATTCGGAAGCCGAGTTACAAGACTTTGACCAGCGTATTCGCAAAATCATCGGCGACAATTTCGAGTACGTGTGCGAACTCAAATTTGATGGCGTGGCCATTAGCTTGCGTTACGAAAATGGCTTGCTGACGGTGGCGGCCACACGCGGCGACGGCGTGCGTGGCGACGACATTACGGCCAATGCCCGCACGATTCGCAGTATTCCGTTGCGCGTAAAAGCGGCCAATTTGCCGCCTGTGTTTGAGGTGCGCGGCGAGGTTTTTATGTCCTACAAAACTTTTGAACAAATCAATAAAGAACGCGAAGACATCGGCGATTCGCTGTTGGCCAACCCCCGCAATGCGGCATCAGGTGCGCTCAAAATGCAAGATTCGGCACTCGTGGCCAAGCGAAATTTGGAATGTTATGTCTATGCCCTGATGGGCGAAAACCTGCCATTCGGCACGCATGAAGAATCTGTAAAGGCTTTAGAATCGTGGGGATTTAATGTTTCACCCACGTATCGCCGTTGCGCTTCTATCGCCGAAGTGATGGATTTTATTCATTTCTGGGAAAAAAATAAAGAAACTTTGCCGTTGGCAATTGATGGTATTGTACTGAAAGTCAATGATTTTGCGCAACGCGAAGAACTCGGCTTTACGGCCAAAAGTCCGCGTTGGGCTATTTCGTTCAAATACCAAGCCGAAGCCAAAACAACGCGCCTGCTCAGTGTGGTGTATCAGGTGGGGCGCACGGGAGCGGTTACGCCAGTGGCCAACCTCGAACCCGTAGAGTTGGCGGGAACGGTCGTGAAACGCGCGTCCATTCACAACGCCAACGAAATACAACGCTTGGATTTGCATTTGGGCGATTTGGTGTACGTGGAAAAAGGCGGCGAAATTATCCCCAAAATTACGGCGGTGGAACTTTCGGCACGTGAGCCAAACAGTCAGCCAGTGGGTTTTATAGACGAATGTCCCGCCTGCCAAACGCCTTTGGTGCGCAAGGACGGTGAAGCGGCGCATTATTGCCCGAATGAGTCGGGTTGTCCGCCGCAACTCAAAGGCCGCATTGAGCATTTTATCCAACGAAAGGCCATGAACATCGAAGGAATTGGCGTGGAAACCATCGAACAACTTTTTGATAAAGGCTTGATTTCCAATCCTGCGGACTTGTATCATTTGAAATTGGAACAACTGCTGGGGCTGGAACGTTTCGCCAAAAAATCTGCCCAAAACCTACTGGACGGCGTACAAAAATCGTTGCAAACACCTTTCGAGCGTGTACTTTTCGGTATCGGGATTCGGTATGTAGGCGCAACGGTGGCCGAAAAACTGGCGCAATTTTTTGGAAATATAGACGCTATCGCCGCCGCTGATTACGAAACATTGCGTACAGCTCCCGAAATTGGTGAGAAAATCGCGCAAAGTGTGGTTGCTTTTTTTGCAGACGAAAAAAACCGCGCCTACATCGAGGCTTTGCGAGCGGTTGGCGTACAGTTGCAAGTTTCCGACGAACATAAACTTGAAAAAGAAAGCGATGTGTTGCAAGGCAAAACCTTTGTTATTTCTGGTACGTTCCAACGCTACGAACGCGACGAGTTGAAAGCCAAAATCGAGGCCAATGGCGGAAAGGTGCTTTCGGGCGTGTCGGGCAAACTCACGTATCTGTTGGCAGGCGAAAAAGCAGGCGATTCTAAGTTGGAAAAAGCCCAAAAATTGGGCGTGTCTGTGATTTCGGAAGCCGATTTTGAGCAAATGATTAGCTAATTTTTTCTGAAAAAAATATTGATGAAAAAACAAACACTTCGTGTAGGCGGGCGGCTGCTTTCGTTGCAAGAACCTGTGGTAATGGGCATTTTGAATGTTACACCCGATTCGTTTCATGCGCAAAGTCGCCACGAAAACGCCCAAAGTTTGCTTCGGAAAGCGGAAGAAATGCTCACCGATGGCGCGACGATACTCGACATTGGCGGTTATTCTACGCGCCCCGACGCGCCAGAAGTAACAGAGCAACAGGAAATTGACAGGGTTTTGCCTGCCGTTGAGTTGTTGCGCAATTATTTTCCGCAGGCCGTTTTGTCGGTGGACACGTTCAGGGCGCAAGTGGCCGAACACGCCATTTGCGCAGGCGCACACATCATCAACGATGTGTCGGGCGGCGATTTGGACGCGCAAATGTTTGAAGTGATTGCCCGCCATAACGCGCCTTATATCCTGATGCACTCGCGCGGAACGCCCCAAACCATGCAGCAACTCACAGACTATCAGGACGTAGTGTTGGAAGTGATGGATTTTTTACAAAAAAGAATTGCTACGCTACGCGAAAAAGGCGTGACGGATATTGTCGTGGATTTGGGTTTTGGTTTTGCCAAAACTTTAGACCAAAATTATGAGTTGCTGGCGCAAATGCCGCTTTTTGAGCATTTGGATTGTCCGATGTTGGTCGGGATTTCGCGCAAGTCCATGATTACGAAACTGTTGGGTGTGAGTGCCGCCGAAGCCCTCAACGGAACTACGGTACTCAACACGTTGGCGTTGGAACGTGGCGCGGCTATTTTGCGCGTGCACGACGTGAAAGAAGCCATGCAGGCGGTCAGGATTTACAACAAACTTCACGAAACAGTTTAGTTTTTGATAATACCAAAGCCACAATTATTGTGTGGCTTATAGAGGCTTTGGGTTATTGGCGGGAGTATTTTCTTGGTCGGGGAGTGGTGTTATTTTATGCGGCGGCAATTGGCCAAAATGAGAGCTGTAATAACGAGCCAACGTGTTGAATAATTTATCCCAAATAAGTGTATAAAAACCAAAATTAACGTGCGCGTCTTGGTGATGATGCGCATGAAAAGTGCTGGTAGTAAACCATTTGAGCAAGAAAATTTTGGTTATTTTTCGGGGAAATGGCTCAATACCCAAATGCCCCACCAAACCAAAAATCAAGTTGGCCGTTAGGTAAATAATCACTGCCCACCACGACACAGGCCGCAAACACAGCAACACCAGCCACAGTCCACCAAAGCCGAGCGTTTCGGCGGGATTGAGCACAAAAAGCGAAATAGGTTGCGGGTTTTCGTAGCGATGATGCAACGCGTGCACCCAGCCGTACAAAAGCCTATGATGCGCCACCCTGTGTAGCACGTACATGGCCAAATCCATTGTCAGGAACAAAAACAGCAAATCGGTAAACACGCACCATCCGTAACAATGTACTACCACAACCCAGCCTTGTTGCCAAAGCCACCAACCCAACCAATTGACGAAGGCATTGAGCAACACGGTAAGCCCTGCCATTCGCCATTCAAAAAACGTGGTCGCAGTGGGTTTGTGGGCTACAAATTGGCTGTTGGGTTGGCGCAAAACCCATTTGCCCAAGCTCATCGCCAGCCCAAAAATAAAAATATTGATGGCCAACGAATAAAAAGCCGCTTGCCAAAGCGTGCGTGTAGCCAAATGGCTGGTGAGTTGCTGAAGCATCTGTTTATGTGTGAGTTATTTAGTCGAATATAACACTTCAAAGGCTTTCTGTAAGACGGTGTCTTGGTGTCGCTGAATGTCTTGTTTGGTATTGGCTACCCGATGCGTCACCGAAACGCCCTTATCTTCGAGTATTTCTTTACCCGCCGAATAATACACCTGATTGGACAGTGTAAAGGCGATGTCGTGCGACAAATTCGCGCCGTACATATCCGATAACATTCCTGATGTATTCGTCCCGACGGTTGTTACGTTGGGTTGTTGGCAAAGCGAAATCGTAAAATCTTCGGCAGAACTGGCCGTTTTGTCGCTGGTCAGCAATATAACTTTGCCGTGATATTGCACGCCGTTGTTGGGCGCAATGTACTGCGGTTCGGGCGTAGAATATTGTTGATAGCCGCCTTTTTGCCGAATGGCTTTGTAGTGTGTCAGACGCTTTTCGGTGGCCAATCGGGAGGCCAATTCCAAACCACCATGTCCGCCACCATTGCCACGCAAATCCACAATTAACGTCTGTATATCAGATATTTTCGTAAGTAGGGAATCGAACAAATGCAGCATTTGGCGCGTGTCCTGGCCTTCTTTTTTATCATCAAAAAGACTTTCTACTTCATTAAAACAACGCGTAATTCGGATATAAGCCACTTGCGGACTTTGGGCAAAATAATAGAGCTTTTCGCCTTTAAATGCTGCACCAATGCCCACTGATTTAGAAAAGCCATTTTGCAATAAAGTAGTATCGACTGTTTGCCAGAAAGCGGCCTCCATGCCTTTAAACTCTTGTTTGAAATGTGAAGTTTTGGGGCTTTTGTAAACCATTTCTTCGCCTTTGGAAATGGTAATGTGGCCATCTTTGAGCGGCGCAACCATTTGCCCCAATATCGAAATTAGTTCTTTTTCTTTGGTTTTGGAGCTAACCATTGGCCTATATTTGGCGTAAGTGCTATCCCAATTGACATTTTTTAAAGCGAAAAAAGCATAATTATCCCTAAAAGTAGTCCAAAATAATTCGAAATCTTTTTCGGGTTGACTGAGTTTTTGGGCATAGTTGTGATTGGTAGCAAATAAAAAAAGTAGGAAAACTAAGATTATGTTCTTTTGCATGATATTGGGTTATATTTTTAGGAATTTAAAAGAAGATTAGATTGGCTAGAATGATGTGTGTGTTTATTGAATTAGATTATAACATCTTCTGCATCAGCACCAAATCCAGCCATTGCCCAAACTTATAACCTACTTGGCGCAAGTGTCCGACTTGTTCAAAACCATTTCGCGCATGAAAGGCACAACTTCCCGTGTTGGCGGCATCTATCACTCCAATCATGGTATGAAAACCCTGTGTTTTGGCAAGCCTGACCAGTTCTAGCAAAAGCATTTGCCCAATGCCTCGCCCCTGAAAGTCGTCTTGTAGATATACGGAATGTTCTACGGTAAAGCGGTAGCCTTCTCGCACCCGAAAAGAACCATACGTCCCAAATCCAACGGCTTTCCCGTCTGCTTCCGCCACGATGACAGGCCAGTTTTGCGCCAATTTGTCTTCAAACCATTGCGTTTGGACGGCCAATGTTTGCGGTTCGTAGGCGTAATGGGCGGTGCTGTGCAAAATAGCATCGTTGGTAATGGACAAGATAACGGGCAGGTCGGAGGTTGTGGCGTTTCGTAGTGTTATAGTTGTATTCATTTGTCTTAAAAGTATTGTTATGGAGTTTTGATTTAATAAAATAATTTTAAATTAACGAAAATAAAAAAATAACAAGACGTAAAATTTTGTAATTTTCGGGTACGAATGGTATTTTGTTTGGCTATATCATTGCGCAAAAGTCTAAAGATTGTATAGCTTTGCAACTTGCCTACGAGCATTGTTCGCAGGTTTTGTTTGATATTCCCTTATTATACAAAGAAACAACACAACCCACCAATAATAAATATTTATGGCAAAAATCAGAAAAGAAGATGCCCTCTATTATCACGAAAACCCCCAACCGGGCAAGATAGAGGTCGTTCCTACTAAGCCAGTTACCACGCAGCGCGATTTGGCTTTGGCCTATTCGCCAGGGGTAGCAGAGCCTTGCAAGGAAATTGCCGCCAACAAAGACGACGTTTACAAATATACGGCTAAAGGTAATTTGGTTGGCGTTATTTCGAACGGCACGGCGGTATTGGGCTTAGGCAACATCGGGCCAGACGCGTCCAAACCCGTAATGGAGGGAAAAGGCGTTTTGTTCAAAAAGTTTGCAGGTATTGACGTTTTTGACATCGAAATAGATTCGCAAGATCCGCACGAGTTTATCAAAATCGTGAAATCTTTGGAGCCAACTTTCGGCGGTATCAACCTCGAAGACATTAAAGCTCCTGAAAGTTTTTATATCGAAACCGAGCTAAAGCGGCAAATGAATATTCCGCTCATGCACGACGACCAACACGGAACGGCTATTATTTCGGGTGCAGCCCTTCTCAATGCACTTGAGTTGGTTGGTAAAAAAATCGATGAAATAAAATTAGTGGTATTGGGCGCAGGTGCTGCGGCTATTGCTTGTACTCGTTTTTATCTTTCGTTGGGCGTTAGCAAGGCCAATATCGTTATGGTGGATAAAGAGGGTGTGTTACGCACCGACTCTGTTTCTACCGATGATATTCGCTACCAATTCGCCACGCACCGCGACATTTATACGCTCGACCAAGCCATGGAAGGTGCAGACGTATTCTTGGGGCTTTCGGCGGGCAATCTTGTGAAGCCAGAACATTTGTTGCGTATGGCTTCCAATCCGATTGTTTTTGCGTTGGCCAATCCTGATCCCGAAATTGAATACGAATTGGCAATGGCTTCTCGCACGGATATTATTATGGCTACGGGGCGTTCCGATCACCCTAACCAAGTGAATAACGTGTTGGGCTTTCCGTACATTTTCAGAGGTGCGCTGGACGTAAGGTCTAAGTCTATCAACGAAGCCATGAAATTGGCCGCAACGCACGCCATTGCGGCATTGGCCAAAGAGCCTGTACCCGATATTGTGAACAAAGCCTATTCGAGCAAAACTATTACGTTTGGTCGTGAATATTTGATTCCCAAGCCTTTAGACCCACGCTTGATTACCACGATTGCCCCAGCCGTAGCTAAAGCCGCGATGGATTCGGGCGTAGCGCGTTTGCGTATCGAAAACTGGGAACAATACGAGCAAGATTTGTTGGCGCGTGTGGGCATGGGCAGAAAGATAATGAACCGTATTACGGCACGTGCGAAAGCGGCACCGCAACGCATTATTTTTGCTGAAGCCGATAACCTCAAAATATTGAAAGCTGCCCAAATCGTGAAAGATGACGGTATTGGCCACCCAATTTTGCTGGGTAATGTACAGGTAATCAGACGATTAATTCGTGAAAATAATCTGGAACTTGACGGCTGCCCCGTGATTGATCCATTGCACGAAGAAGAACGTTGTGCAGAATATGGCCAATTGCTTTACGAAAAACGTAAACGCAAAGGCATTACGCTACACGATGCCAAAAAGAAAATGCGCGACCGCAACTATTTCGGTGCGATGATGCTCGATTTGGATTTGGGCGATGCCATGATTTCGGGTCTTACGAAAGAATACGCCAAAACTATTCGCCCCGCGTTGCGTGTAATTGGTGTGGCCGAAGGCGTAAAACGTGTGGCGGGTATGTATTTGATTGATACCAAACGCGGTGTATATTTCTTTGCCGATACGACGGTAAATGTAAATCCTACGGCGGAAGAGTTGGTGGACATCATCGGGCTTACGGCCAAAACCGTGAAGTATTTTGACATTGAGCCGCGCATCGCGTTGCTTTCGTATGCTAACTTTGGAGCTGGACGTGGCGAAGAACCTGAAAAAATGATGAAAGCCGCGCATTTGGCCAAAGCAAAATATCCTGAAATGTTGATTGATGGAGAAATGCAAGCTAACATTGCCTTGAACGTGGATTTGCTCAAAGAGAATTATCCGTTCAGTGAGTTGGCCGAAAAAGGTGGAGCCAATACGCTTATTTTCCCAACGCTTTCTGCTGGTAACATTGCGTACAAATTGTTGCAAGAATTGGGTGGCGCGGAAGTAGTCGGTCCTGTGCTGATGGGCATGCGCAAGCCTGTGCATATTTTGCAGTTGGGCAGCTCTGTGCGCGAAATCGTGAACATGGTTTGTTTGGCAGCTGTAGAAGCGCAAAAAATGAAAGAATAGTAAATTTCTTTTAGATAAAACAAAAGCCCTCTGATGTATGAATGTCAGAGGGCTTTTGTTTTTTAGGCTGTTTGCTTGAAAAGTTTCAGGGCGTTTGCTGTTGTGATTTTAGCCAATTCCTCCAGCGGAATGGCTTTTATATCAGCAAGTTTTTGCGCAATCAGCGCGATGTACGAAGGTTCGTTGCGTTTGCCTCTGTGCGGTACGGGGGCAAGGTACGGGCAGTCGGTTTCCAATACGATTTGCGAAAGGTCTATGTCTGGCACGGCTTCGGCCACGCCGCCATTTTTGAAAGTAGCTACGCCACCAATTCCGACCACAAAACCCAGTGCAGCAGCGCGTTTGGCATCGTCGGCATTGCCCGAAAAGCAGTGAAAAACGCCTGTAAGTGTGCCGTCTTGTTCGGCTTCGATGATGTCGGCGGTTTCTGCGAATGAGTTACGGCAATGAATCGCAACAGGAATGTTATATTGCTTTGCCCAACGCAATTGTATGCGCAAGGCTTCTTCTTGTTGCTCGCGGAAAGTCATATCCCAATAAAAATCCAGCCCGATTTCGCCCACCGTCACAAATGGCCGCTTCGCAAGCCAAGTTTCCACCTGATAAAGTTCTTTTTCAAAATCTTTTTTGACGTGGCAAGGGTGCAGCCCCATCATAGGTACGCATTGTGCGGGGTATTTCTGTTCCATTTCCAACATGGGGTCGATGGTTTCGCTGTCCACGTTGGGCATATAAATTTTGTAAACGCCTTCTTCGGAGGCTACGCGCAACACGTCGTCAATGTCTTTTCGGAAATCTTTGGCGTAAATATGTGCGTGAGTATCAATTAGTTGTATCATTTTTCTGAAAAATAAATTCAGTTTTAAAATCGGATGCAAACTTAATCTGAATCAGATGCAAATCAAAAACATTACTACAAATGCCTCATTTCAAAAAAACATAATATAGTTTTATTTGTTTCTGTTATATTCGCTTCTACGAAAAACTATAAACACATGAAAAAAATATTTGCTTTAATATTGGCCATAACTGCCTGTTTTTCAGTGAATACACTTGCCCAGAAACTCATGCCTTGCCAAAGTAATGGACTTTGGGGGTATTGCGATGCTTCAGGGAAAAATATAATTCCTACTCGCTATGCGAAAGCCTTGCCTTTTGATGGAAAACTGGCCGCTGTGGTCAAAGAAGGCAATTGGTTTTTTATTAATAAAAAAGGTAAAGAGTTGATAAACACCAATTATTATTATGATGAAACCGACTCTTCGGCGGCTGTGCCTGTTTTTGAAAAAGGATTATTTTCGGTGCAATATTACCACCCAATACACGGCGCAGTAGTGGAATATTACAATAAATCGGGAAAAATAGTAAAGCCTGTGGACGGATTTGAAAATATGACCACAGACACGATTCCGTACACAATTTTTGAGGCAGATAAGGCCATTGCTTACGGAAAAACGAAATTAGGCACACGTTACGGGCAAGATGGGCTGGACTGTTCGGGTTTTATGCGTTTTGTGTTTTCAAATTATGGCTTTACGCTACCGTTTTTTTCGCACGAACAAGCATTGTTGGGCGAGGAGGTGAGTGTTTCGGACGCGCGTAAAGGTGATTTGATCTTTTTTATGCCATACCAAACTACGCCGCGCAAAGTCGGACACGTTGGTATGATTATTTCTGAAAAAGGCCAACCGATTCGTTTTTTGCATGCGGCAGTATCTAAAGGTGTAACAATCAACAACCTAAGCGATGCTTATTATCAACAGCGATTCATGACGATTCGGCGTGTGGTACAAAATGACTAATTTTATCCCAAAAATTAAGCTGGAGAATATTGTATTTTTTTTAAATTTGCCTCTTCAATATTTTATTTTTTCCAATGAAAAAAGTATTGTTCATTGACCGCGACGGAACGATTATTGCCGAGCCACCTACTGATTTTCAGGTAGATTCATTAGAAAAACTGGCATTTTTGCCACACGCGATTACGGCTTTACACCAAATTGCCACGCAACTGGATTATGAACTAGTAATGGTAACTAATCAAGATGGGTTAGGAACTAATTCTTTTCCTGAAGAAACCTTTTGGCCTGCGCATAATGCAATGTTACAGACGCTTGCTGGCGAAGATGTTACTTTTGCTCATATGCATATAGACCCTAGTTTTGAACACGAAAATAGCCCGAATCGCAAACCACGAACGGGAATGTTAGGGCAATATTTTTCGGCTGATTACGACCTTGCCAACTCTTTTGTGATTGGCGACCGCCTCACTGATGCGCAATTGGCATATAACCTTGGCGCCAAAGCTATTTTGTTGGGGCAAGGCTTTCATTTGTTCGACAAACATGAGGAGAGCGGCGCACAAGTGCTTGAAAAAGAAGGAAACGTAGCTAATTTTGATAAAAAAACGGTCAGTTTGGTGGCTTCGGATTGGAATGAAATCCTGAATTTTTTGAGAATGCCGCCACGAATGGCCGATGTGATACGCGACACGCACGAAACCAAAATTCATGTAAAATTGAATCTGGACGGGACGGGTAAAACGGATATTAAGACAGGGTTAGGATTTTTTGACCACATGCTTGAGCAGTTGGGCAAGCATTCGGGGGCAGATTTGTGGGTTCGTGTGCAGGGCGATTTGCACGTAGACGAGCATCACACCATCGAAGACGCAGCTTTGGCTTTGGGAATGGCCTATAAGCAGGCTTTGGGCGAGAAAAAAGGCATCAATCGTTATGGTTTTCTGTTGCCAATGGACGATGTTTTGGTACAAGCTGCTATAGATTTTTCGGGTAGAAATTGGCTGGTATGGGAAGCAGATTTTCGCAGAGAAAAAGTAGGAGATATGCCGACGGAAATGTTCTATCATTTCTTCAAATCATTTAGTGATGCGGCAGCTTGTAACCTCAATATCAAGGCAGAAGGACAAAATGAACATCATAAAATTGAAGCGATATTCAAGGCCGTAGCGAAGGCGATTAGGATGGCTGCTCAACGAAACGCTGACCAAATAAATGAACTACCTACAACGAAGGGCATGCTATAATATTATCAAAAAAAGCACGTGGTACTTGTACTTCTTTCATTTTTTTTATTATACTTACGGCCAAGTTAGAGTAAAATAACCTTCCAACCACACTGTTGGCCACTGTCTTGTATTTGAACTCGAAAAGAGCAAGACGAAACGAAACAAAATGACAAAACCTATCAAAACGGGGATACTGTATGCAGGATATTGAAATAGCAGAATTAAGAAAGCTAACTACGTTAATCAAAGAAAAATATAATTACGATTTCTCCAATTATGCTATTTCTTCATTTAAACGTCGGATTTTGAGGCTTTTGGAACTTGATCGCCTCAGTTCAGTGGACGCTTTGATGAAGAAATTGGAGACGAATCCAGCGTATTTTCAATATTTTGTGTCTGAGATTACGGTAAACGTAACGGAGATGTTCCGTGACCCATCTTTTTGGCGTATTTTGCGTGATAAAGTGATTCCCAATATCATGCTCAATCACGACAAGATAAGTATCTGGCACGCAGGCTGTTCGTCGGGCGAGGAAGTATTTTCTATGGCCATTATGCTCAAGGAAATGAATATGCTTGACAAAGCAAAAATCGTAGCTACGGATCTTGATCGCGAGATTTTGGCCAAAGCCAGAATGGGGCGTTATGCAATGAAGAACATGGACGTGAACGAGAAAAATTATATTCGTTTTCAGGGTGCAGGTTCGCTCAAGGATTATTACAAAGAAGATAATGGCTTTGCGGTAATGGATAAGTCCTTGGTAGAAAATGTCTCTTTTAGAGAGCAAGACCTTGTAATGGGGCAGGCTTTTTCTAAATTTGACCTGATTCTTTGTCGCAATGTGATGATTTATTTTAATCAAACCTTACAAAATAGAGTTTTGTCTGTTTTGCATGAAAGTTTGTTTAAATACGGCTATTTAGCTATTGGCTCTAAGGAGTCTTTAATCTGGTGCGAAATTTCAAATAAATTCATCGTGGCCAATAATGAAGAAAAAATTTACAAGAAAATAAAGGATTAGTTAAACCACAGTACCGACGGCATAATGATAAGACAAGAACATATACATAACCGTTACAAGGCTGTGGTCATTGGGGGTTCGGCGGGTAGTTTTCAGGGGATTACAAAAATATTGTCGAGCTTACCCAGTAATTTTCAACTTCCTATCATCATGAGTTTGCATCGTCTCAAACACGTGCGTCATGGTTTTGTGGAGGCATTATCTATCAAAAGTACCATGCCTGTTAGTGAGCCAGATGATAAAGAAGCCATCAAAAAAGGTTGTGTTTATTTAGCTCCTGCCAATTATCATATGTCTGTAGAACTGGGTAATTCTTTTGCGCTTTCTACGGAAGAAATGATAAATAATTCGCGCCCAGCCATTGATATTACATTGGAAACCTCAGCGTATGTGTATAAAGACAAACTAATTGGTATCTTGCTCTCTGGAGCGAATAAAGATGGAGCAATGGGCATGAAGCGCATCAAAGACAAAGGCGGCCTGACTATTATACAAGAACCGTCTGAGTGTATGATAGATACAATGCCTGTCGCTGCTCAAAAACTTACTGAAATAGATTATATTTATAAAGTAAGCCAAATCATTGATTTTTTAATAGAGGTAAATAAAAAATACGTTACGAACAAATGAAGGTACAATCCGCATCACGTAATTTGTATAAGTGGTTAGGTGTTATTTCTATGACTGTTTTTGTTGTAGGAGTAGGGCTTGTTGTAAACTATATGATTAGTTTTCAGATGGATGTGGCCAACCGCTTGAGTCTTTCGAGCGCAGCGCACATTAACGCCGTCAAACCAATAGCCACGCAGATTTCTTTGATATTAAGTGTGCCACTGCTGGCTGCTCTGTGTACATTACTGTTTACGGTTTTGTATTTTAATGAAGTTTCCAAACAACGTGAAATTATCTACGTGGAAACGATCAAAGAAGAAGATACTGACAGTAGTAAGAAAGAGGCCGAAGAGCAAAAAGAAGAGCAGTCGCTCGCTGAGATTCTGCAGGAACGCAAAAATAATCTCATGCAACACCTTGCGAATGCACCTCAAAAAACAGGTTTGGGCGAACTCGAAGCCTTGATGATGGTTTTGTGCGAAGAAATCCAAGCCGTACAAGGTGCATTGTTTGTGGTTCGCGCCGATCAAACGTTACACATGGTGAGTAGTTATGCATATTTCTCTACCGAAAAAAGAAAAGTAAGCTATGGTTGGGGCGAAGGGCTTACGGGACAAGTGGCCAAAGATGCGCAACTCATTAACATTAAAGCAATTCCTGAAGGATATGTTACGGTACTCTCTGGTTTGGGCAAGTCCAGTCCTAAATCTATGATTATTGCGCCAATTAAAGACGAAAACGGTCATGTAATAGCGGTTGTGGAAGTAGCCTCTTTTGCTATTTTTGATGCAACAGAAGAGCAACTCATCGAAGCTGCCGCGCCGATGCTGGCCAGTACCATTGGCAATAATTATGAAAAAATTGTCGAAGAATTATAGTAGTTAGTCCGATATTAATTTAAGCTACCCCCTCTAACAAGCTATGTTTAGAAAAATAACAGTAGGGAAAAAAATAACAATGACCGTGTTGGCGGTAGTTATGCTTTCTGTGGTGATACTGAGCTTCATTGCTTTTAAGTTGAGCCAACAGGCGGTGATGAATCGCTATATGGAAAGCATCAATGTAATTGCAGATATTAAGGCACAGCGTATTGATAGTTATTTCAAAAATCAGCAAACACGACTTAAATTTTTGCAAGAATTATCGGTGCTGAAAGATGCATTGCGTGCTAATAGTGGCGCACCCGCTGCCGACGGATTAGAGGCTATGGCCGCTGCGGAGTCTGTAGATTTTGGTGCGGCAGCTGCTCCAACAGTTGATTTTAAGCCGATTCTTGACCCTTTGCTCGAAACGTATGGGTATGCCAATTTGTATTTGGTTAGTCCTGACGGCAAGTTTTTGTACAATGCCCATGAAGGTAATGACGATGAGCAAACCGCCGAATCGTTCAATGACCCAGATGGCAATACTCTCCGCGAAGCTGCTAAAGGCGTTTATTTCAGTAGCGTATATAAAGGAATTGACAACCATTTGTATATGTTGTTGGCCGCTCCTATCAAAGACGAGGCAGACCATGTGGGGGGTATCATCATAGGTAAATTGAATATGACCGAACTTTACGGCCTTATTCAAGATACAATTGGGTTGGGTAAAACAGGCGAAACAATTGTCGGTAAGCTCTTTGAAGGTAGTCGCAAAGTAGTGTTCCAAAACTCACTTCGCCACCACGACGGAGCGGCCTTACGCAAAGAAGTAATCGTAGGCGAGGCCTCCATGAGACCATTGCAAGAAGCCGTAAAAAAACAAAATGGCTTTGGCGTGGAAACTGATTACCGCCGCGA
This sequence comes from Flexibacter flexilis DSM 6793, assembly GCF_900112255.1. NCBI lineage: Bacteria > Pseudomonadati > Bacteroidota > Cytophagia > Cytophagales > Flexibacteraceae > Flexibacter > Flexibacter flexilis. The sequence goes on along the minus strand of NZ_FOLE01000012.1, from coordinate 64,308 downwards.
AGTTACGCTTTCGGCTTGGCGTTATTTGCCTATCGTGAATTGGGGTATGGTCGTGAAAATAGATCAATCAGAGGTTTTAGAGCCGACCCAAAAACTAAAACTTATATTTTTCTCGGTTGGCTTGCTTATTTTCTTGGTGAGCGCGATTGTAACAACAATATTTTCTCGTGCACTTACAAACCCATTGCTCAACTTGAAAGAAACCATGTTGCTTTTGGGTAAAGGGATTCTGCCTAACCAGATTCAACAAAGAAGCAGTGACGAGATTGGCGAAATGACGGCAACAGTAAACCAATTGGTGGAAGGTTTGAAACGTACAGCCAACTTTGCGCACAAAATCGGGGAAGGTGATTTTCAGGCTGACTTTAAGCCAATGAGCGAAGGCGATACTTTGGGCGTGTCGTTGATGAACATGCGCCAAAGCCTTCAAGATGCTTCCAAACGTGATGATGAACGTAACTGGATTGTTCGCGGGGTGGCCGAAATTGGCGAAATTTTGCGCCGACACAATGAAATTGCCAGCTTAGGCGACGAAATCGTTTCTTTTATTACCAATAAAGTTGGGGCAATACAAGGCGCGTTTTATGTAGTGGACAGACAGGAAAACGGCAAAACGTCTATTGAGCTGAAGTCAAGCTACGCATACAATAAAAAGAAATACTTATCTGCTAAATTTAATTTTGGTGAAGGCCTTGTCGGGCAAGCTGCCATTGAGCAAGATACAATTTTGCGCACCGAAATTCCTTATGACTATGTGAGTATTACGTCAGGTTTGCTTGGCGACCGCCGTCCGAGCTGTATCCTTATTGTGCCGCTTATTACCAACGAAGAAGTAAATGGCGTGTTGGAATTGGCTGGTTTTGAGCGTTTTGCACCTGCTCAGGTACGTTTTGTACAAGAGATTAGCCAAATCATTGCGCGTACCATCTTCAATATTCAGGTAAACGAACGTACTCGTAACTTGTTGGCCGCATCACAAAAGATGAGTTTTGAGTTGCAACAACAACAAGAAGAGTTGCGCCAAAATGCAGAGGAAATGGCTGCGACACAAGAAGAGTTGAAGCGTTCTAACATTCAATTAGAAGAACAAATCGAAGAGGTAAATCGCACCCAAAAACGTATGCAGGTGCTTTTGGAAAACGCTTCCGAAGTTATTACTATCTACGAAGAAGACGGAACTATTCGTTATATCAGCCCTTCGGTAGAGAAGATTTTGGGCTATCGTCCAGAGGAGATGATTGGCATCAAAGACATTGTATATGTGCATGAAGAAGGTGTGGCTGCTGTTGATAAAATGTTCGCAGACCTTATGGCTGACCCAGACCATACCATTACGATTCAGTTTAGCTATATGCGCAAAAATGGAGAACGTATTTGGTTGGAAGCGACTGGTACAAACTTACTTTCCGATCCTGCTATTGAAGGTATCGTAGTGAACTCTCGCGATATTACCGAACGACGCAGAGCAGAGAAAGAGTCGCGTATGCGTGGCCAAATGCAGGCACTTTCTGAGAATAGTCCCGACCTTATTACGCGCGTAAATAAAGAAGGGAAGTTCTTCTATATCAACCCTGTAATCGAACAATATACAGGTGTGAAACCAAGTGATTTGTTGCGTACCAATATCAATGAAACATCATTGGAAGGCGGCTTGTTGGAGGCTTGGCGCAACATTATTGACCAAGTGCTTGAAAAACAAGATAAAGTTGCGACCGAAATTGATTTCAATTCGTTCATGGGCAATAGAATGATGCACGTAAGTGCCATTCCTGAATATAACGAAGAGCAACGCCTTGAATCGGTGCTTCTTGTATCGCATGATATTACCGAACGTAAGCTCATCGAATTGGAGATTCAGACCAAAAACAAGAAAATTACGGAAAGTATTAACTACGCCAAACGTATTCAGGTGGCCATTTTGCCAGACAACGAAACGATACAATACACGTTCCCTGATTCGTTTATTTTGTACAAACCGCGCGACGTGGTGAGTGGTGACTTCCCTTGGTTCTTGCAAAAAGATGATGATATTTTTATTGCGGCAGTGGACTGTACGGGACACGGCGTACCGGGTGCTTTGATTTCGTTGATTGGTTATTTCTTGCTCAACAACGTATTGAAAGATTTCTCGGATACGGGTACTATTTTAGATTCGCTTGATGAAGCCGTAACCAAAACATTGCGCCAAGATGGTGGCGATAGTGCCACGCGTGACGGTATGGATATTGCCTTGTGCCGTATCAATAAAACGACTCGTCAAATGCAGTTTTCGGGTGCGCACCGTCCGCTTTATTACTTGTCGGCTAATGGTGAGTTGGAAGAAATCAAAGGAGATAAGTTCCCTATCGGTGGTGGCCAATACAAAAACCGCTCGAATTTCGCGACAAGAACTATTGATTACAACGATGGTGATGTGTTGGTATTCTGCTCCGACGGCTTCCCAGACCAATTCGGTGGCAGGGATAATCGCAAGTTTTCGCCAAAACGCATTCGCGAGATATTGCAAAATAATGGCAGCAAACCAATGATGGAACTATCTAATATTTATGATACAGAATTTGAAGAATGGAAAGGTGATGGAAAACAAACCGACGACGTTCTGATGATTGGTATCAGATTATAGTTCTTGAAATAAACTTGAAAAAAATAAATTATTTTCCACAAAAACTTTATAATATTGGCCTCGAAATGATATATTGCACGGCCAAGTTTGTTCGATTAAAGAACTTAATGATGCAGTAAAATAAATAAGCTCCCAAATCAAGCGTCTATGAAATATATTTATGAACTCCACAAAACCATGGTATCCAGAAAGTTGATGCTGGTTTACGAAGGTGAATTCACCCAAGAGATTACCAAGTCTGTCCTTTCGATGGCTGAGCGTAATATGGATTCCATTGGGGAAGAGTCGGGCATTAAACGTAAAGTGTTTAACGTGATGGTGGAATGCTTACAAAATATTGTTAAGCACGCCGACGAGTTTTCTGCTGTTGTTGATATGCGAAACAGTGCTATCTTTATGATAGGAAAAGAAAACGACGACTATGTTATTACTTCTGGTAACCCTATCAAAGGTGATAAAGTAGATTTGCTTCGCAACAAACTCGACGAAATTAATAGCTTAGACAAAGAAGGTCTGAAGGCTTTGTACAAAGAAATTATTAAAAACGGAGACCTTTCGGATAAAGGAGGTGCTGGTTTGGGTTTTGTTGATATGGCGCGTAAGTCTGGACAAAAACTTGAATACGACTTCGAACCATTGGAAAACAATGTGTTTTTCTTCTCGCTCAAAACCACTATTTCACGTAAAGCTCTGGACTAGTAGTTAAGCTACGGTTTTATTTTTCGACAAAAAAATCTTTTATAATATATGGAAATCATAAGCCTTGAAGGTACGGAGGATACCCCCAAAATCATCTTAGATAGCAAAAATGGTATTTTTGAAATATCTGGCCGTTCACTTCCTGAAGATACTGCCGAATTTTATCAACCTGTGTTAGACTGGCTTGAAAAATATAGCGATGGCCCTAATTCAGAGACTAAATTCGTCTTCAAACTTGAATACTTTAACACAGCCTCATCTAAACTTATTTTAGATATTCTTTCTAAATTGGAAGATGTGGATAATGCCAGCGTGGTTTGGTATTTCCATGAAGATGACGAAGATATGGAAGAAGCAGGTCAAGAATTCTCGGAATTGGTAGAAATTCCTTTCGAATTTGAAACCTATTAATCAGGACAAAAATCCTTGATCTCAATACAAAAAAGCTACTTTTAATAGTAGCATTTTTTTTATATACACCTCCCAAACAAATCCTTGTGGGAGGCTGGCTCTCTAATGTTATTTTTAGAAAATACCGTTTGTTGTTTGTACTATGAGTGAAGAAATACTCAAAGCCCTGACCCAGCTGTTTGCCATTATTACCAAACAGGACGGCGGGGTAACAGAACGAGAAAGAAATTTTGTATTGCAATACTTTCAGCAGCAACTCGCGCACGATGCTGTAAAAGAGTATATTGCACTTTATGATAAATTTGCAGAAGAAGGAAAAGAAGAAGAGGCTTCTGCTGAGGAAGGTGCAGAAGGCAAAAAACGCAAGCTCACGTCCGTAAAAGACTCTGTAAAAACATTGGGTATTTGTAAGAAAATTAACAAGACTCTTACCCAAAAGCAAAAATTTATCGTACTCGTAAAGTTGCTCGAACTCGTAGCCATTGACAAAAACTTTACGCCACAGCGTATGCAAATCATTGATACAGTTTCGGACGTTTTTAATATCCGAAACGAAGAGTATAAAATGATTGAAAGTTTTGTGGTACAAGAAGAAATTTCGCAACTTGATTATAGTGATATACTCATTGCCGATAGCCGCGAGACCGCACCCCTCCAATTTGCCAAACATATTCATTCTGAGAAACTTGATGGGGAAATAATCTTCCTTTTCATCAAGAGCGAGGATATGTATTTCGTCAAATACACGGGGCATAGCGAAACCTCTCTCAACGGCTTTACGGTGGCTCCGCATCGCATTTACTTGTATTCTCATGGTAGTATCATTAAGGCCTCGAAAGGTGCGCCTTTGTACTATAGCGATGTGGTGAATAAATTTATGAGCGATGCTAAGTCCAATAACCTTTCGTTTAATGTTAATGACTTAGAGTTCCGATTCCCGAACGGCGCGATAGGTTTGCGCGATATAAATATTTCGGAAGGAGCAGGCCGCCTCATCGCCATTATGGGCGGTAGTGGTGCGGGCAAAACGACTTTGCTCAATGTGTTGGCGGGTATCGAAAAACCAAGCTTGGGCGAAGTGCTTATCAATGGCATCAATCTCCATCAGGCCGACGACCGCATTAAAGGCATTATCGGCTATATTGCCCAAGATGATATTTTGTTGGAAGAACTGACCGTTTTCCAAAACCTTTATTATAATGCCAAACTATGCTTTAAAGACTTGCCCGAAGCGGAAATAGTCAAAAAAGTAGAACATACGTTGGCCAGTTTGGGACTGTTGCACATCAAAGACATCACGGTGGGCAATGTGATGAACAAAAAAATTAGTGGTGGACAACGCAAACGCCTTAACATTGCACTTGAGTTGATTCGTGAACCTGCCGTGATGTTCGTGGACGAACCTACTTCTGGTCTTTCGTCGCGCGACTCAGAAAACGTAATTGATTTGCTCAAGGAACTTTCCCTCAAAGGAAAGTTGATTTTTGTGGTAATTCACCAGCCTTCATCGGACATTTACAAAATGTTTGACAAGCTGTTTTTGCTTGATACGGGCGGTTTCCCGATTTTCTACGGCAATCCTGTGGAGGCGGTTACTTATTTCAAGACTACGACCAACCAAATCGACAGCGACAGAGGCCAGTGTCCGACTTGCGGTAACGTAAACCCCGAACAGGTTTTCAATATCGTGGAAGCGTTGGTTGTGGACGAATACGGGCAGTTTACGAACTCCCGCAAAGTAACGCCGAGCCAATGGCACGAGCTTTATGCCAAAAACTTTAAGATAGAAAAACGCGAAGATGTGGCCGATGCGCCACCGCAATCGCTCAATATTCCATCGAAATTTGTGCAGTTTGCGGTGTTTACGATTCGTGACTTTTTGAGTAAAGTTACCAACACGCAATACATGCTCATCAACTTGTTGGAAGCTCCTTTGTTGGCGTTTTTGTTGGCGTTTATTATTCGCTTCCGCAACGCGCCAGATTCGGGCGATTATGTGTTCCGTTACAACGATAACATTCCTGCGTTTATCCTTATCAGCATTATTGTGGCCTTGTTTATGGGGCTGACGGTGAGTGCGGAAGAGATTATTCGCGACCGAAAAATTCAACGCCGTGAGAAGTTCCTGAACCTGAGCCGAACCAGTTATTTATTATCCAAAGTAACAATTTTGTTCTTGCTGTCGGGTGTACAAACGCTTACATTCGTGTTGTTGGGCAATTACATTCTGGACATCGAAGGCATGACGTTCACGTATTGGTTTGTGCTTTTCACTACGTCTTGTTTTGCTAACATATTGGGTCTCAATATTTCGGCTACTTTCAATTCGGCGGTTACGATTTACATTATCATTCCGCTTTTGCTCATTCCGCAAATGATTTTGAGCGGTGCGATTTTCAATTTCGATAAACTCAACGACCAAGTAAGTGCCAAAGGCCGCGTGCCATTGTTGGCCGATTTTACGGCATCGCGTTGGGGATTTGAAGCGATTACCGTACAACAATTCAAAAACAATACTTACCAAGACCTTATTTTTAAGGTAGAAAAAGCAGAAAGCGTAGCCAATTATTACCAAACGTATTTGTTGCCTGAACTGATTAGTAAACTGAATTATTGCTCGGCCAACTATCAGGCTAAAGACGCTGAGACGCGCGAAAAAGTGGCGAAAGAATTGACGATTTTGTATAATGCGTTGCATTCGGATAAATTGGTGAAATTCACCAAAGGCATGGATTTGAAACACGAACTTTCGCCCGAAAAATTCAATACGGCAACGGCCAGCGTGTTGCGTGTGTACATCGACGAAGCCGCCGTGTATTACACGGAGCGTTATAACAAAGCTAACGCGAAGAAAGACGAACTTTTGAGTAAATACGAGGCTAAGCCAACGACCAAATATTCACTTACAGAGCTGAAAAACAAGTATTTCAATGAAAGTCTTTCGGATTTGGTGCGCAACGTAAGTACGAAAAATAAGTTTATTGAGTTTAATAATCATATCGTGCAGCAAGTTGACCCAGTTTACAACGAGCCAAATATGTTACGTTTGCCGATAGATTATCGTACGCATTTCTTTGCGCCCGAAAAACCATTTTTCGGTAAAGTGTTTGATACTTACTACTTTAACATTGTTGTAGTTTGGTTAATGTCGTTGTTCTTGTACTTTACTTTGTACTTAGAATCGCTCAAAAAACTGTTGGATAAGGCTGGCGTTTTGGTAGATAAACTATCGGCCATTAAACTTCCAGAGAAATGGCGCAACAAACTTTCTTTCCGCAAAAAAGTAGAAGAAGTAGTTGAGAAAAAGGGCAAAAAAATAAGGCCTGCGGCTACGAACAAATAATTATCTGATAAAGAAACGGTCTGTTATTCGCTCACAAAGCGCAAAGCAGGCCGTTTTTTGTGGCCTCAAATTTGTGAGCCGTTGGACGTTGTATTTTGTTTAATTTTCTAAAAAATCATAATGAAAAAATATTTTGTACTTTGTTGTTTGTTATTTTGTACACTAACCTGTTTTGCGCAAGATCAATATACCAGTTTGGATTGGGATGCCTTGGCGGGACAGTGGATTATTTCGCCAGAAGAATATCAGGCCGAAAACCGCGACGAATATCTGGACTTTCAGTTTCTGAGCCTGACGCTCACCGACGACGAGACGTTTCAAGCTCGTCTTACGCCGCTTTCCGTTTCCGAAGGTACATTTCAAATCTCTGAATCTGAGCGTACTGTTTTGTTTAAACCTGTGGGTGGTGCGGCGTTGGTTTTGTATTCGGTGGCGCGTGCTGACCAACACGAATTGATTTTGGAGCTAAAATCAGCCAGTCAGGGTTGGCCTTGGCTGCTGGCTTTGCGCCCCGCGCTGACCGTTGCCGACCAAAGTAAAGCCAACGCCAAAAGCATTTATACAAACAAAGCGCACGGCTATTCGGTTACAGTTCCGAAGGGTTGGCAGGGGCAAGCCGTCAAGCATTTTCAGGAAACCGATGCGCTGTGGTTTTCGACCAAAAGCAATATTGCGTTATGGATTGATTTCTCGCCGTTGGGTTATGGCCTGAAAAGTCAGGAGTTGACGAATAAATTTTTGGCTGCCGAAAAAGGAAATTACCGCACGCAAGGCTTGATTACAGGCACTAAAAATATCAAATGGTTTGATTTGTATTACGAACACAATCGCCGTCAAACGCGCCGTTTGGTGTATTTGCTCAGCAACAAAGGTCAACACGTATTGGTAAACGTACAGATGCCCGATGCGGATTGGACTGCACAGAAAAAGCAATTTGATGCTTTGATTAAAACGTTTAAATGGCAATAATAAAACCTTTTTACCTATGAAAACCATCTACTTAACTCGACACGGAGAAACTGAATTTAACAAACGCAAACTCATACAGGGCAGCGGCGTAGATTCGAGTCTCAACGAAACAGGTTTGGCGCAAGCTGAAGCCTTTTTCGAGAAACATTATGACGTAAAGTTCGATAAGGTTTATACCTCGGCACTCAAACGCACTCACCAAAGCATGAGCGGCTTTATTGCCAACGGCGTACCTTGGGAGCAACACGCAGGCCTGAACGAGATTAGTTGGGGCAATAAAGAAGGCCGTGCTGCGACACCCGAAGAAAATGACGAATATTATAGTACGTTGCAACTGTGGCGCGAAGGTCAGACACACGTAACCATGCGCGGAGGCGAAAGCCCAGAGCAAGTCGTGGCACGTCAAAAACCTGTGATAGACCTGATTCTGTCCAGACCAGAAGAGCGTACCATCCTGATTTGTATGCACGGACGTGCCATCAGAATATTATTATGTCATTTGTTGGGCTACGATTTGCGCTATCAAGATATGTTCGAACATCGCAATTTGTGTTTGTATAAACTACATTATACGGGTACGATGTTTACCGTAGAACTGGCCAATTATATTTAAAAGAGATATATCAATTGAATGACTTGTCTATCGTTCTACTCGATAACTTTAACTTAAAAGTCCCTCCATTCCAATAAGTTATTGTAAAAATAAACTCGGAGGAGCGGAGGGGTTATGTTTGTCAGATATATGTGTTATATGCAAAACTATTGAGCCGTCCAGCCACCATCTACTGGAAGAGATGCGCCTGTCATCATGGATGCGGCATCGGAAGCCAAAAACACGGCTAACGCGCCCAACGATTCCACCGTTACAAAATCTTTGATAGCCTGTTTTTTGAGCATGACTTTGGCCACTACGTCGGCCTCAGACATACCGTGTGCGGTGGCTTGGTCTTTGATTTGGCCTTCCACCAACGGCGTGCGCACGTAGCCAGGGCAAATGGCATTGCAAGTAATGTTATAAGGCGCGCCTTCCAGCCCCAACACTTTCGTAAGGCCTGTTACGCCATGTTTGGCGGCCACATACGCCGACTTAAACTCTGAAGCACGCAAACCGTGCGCCGACGTAATGTTGATAATGCGCCCAAATTTGCGTTCTTTCATGCCTTTCCAAACGGCTTTGGAGGTATGAAATGCAGAACTTAAATTAATGCCGATAATAGCGTCCCATTTGGCTGTCGGGAAATCTTCAATCGGCGAAACAAACTGAATACCAGCGTTATTCACCAACACATCTACACCACCAAAAGCAGCTTCCGCGTCGGCTATCATTTGCGCGATTTGGTCGGGGTTGAGCATATTGGCTGCCGAAAAAGTTGTTTTTACGCCAAATTCTTGGCCAATTGCTGCCGCAATTTCTGCGCCATTGGCTTCCAAACCATTGAAAGCCACGTTGTAACCAGCTTTTGCAAATTCTTTGGCGATGCCCAAACCAATGCCACTTGTGCTACCCGTAATCAAAACTGTCTTTGCCATAATTGTTGTTTTTTATGGATTAAATATTATTAAACAAAAGAATGAGACTTTTTCAAAGATAGATAAATTGATTTTAAACAAGAAATAAATAGTATTATTTTTTAGTGAAATTGAAAAATACGCGTTATTATGAAACAAAAAAATGTCAGATTTGGTTATACAACCCAAACACCAATTATATGAAAACATTAGCATTCTTAGCACTATTACTTTTATCTACTTGTTTGGGTATGAACAAAACGACTTCACGTCCAGAAGGCGCGGCAGAAGCTTCCGCCAAATCTTTTTACGATTTCAAACTCAATGGCTTGGACGGGCAACCGATTGAGTTTGCGAAATTTAAAGGCAAAAAAGTGTTGTTGGTAAACGTGGCTTCCGAGTGTGGCTACACGCCCCAATACAAAGAGTTGCAGGAGTTGCACACCAAATACGGCGATAAAGTAACAATATTGGGTTTTCCTGCCAACAATTTTGGTGGCCAAGAACCAGGTTCTAATACCGAAATTGCGAGTTTTTGTAAGAAAAATTACGGTGTTTCGTTCCAAATGTTTGAGAAAATTAGCGTAAAAGGCGACGACCAACATCCACTGTATCAGTGGCTTTCGCAAAAATCCCAAAACGGCTGGAACGACGAAGCTCCCAAATGGAACTTCCATAAATATTTGGTGAACGAAAAAGGCCAGCTCGTGAAAGTATATGCTTCGGGTGTTGCGCCGATGAGTCCCGAACTGATTAAGGCAATTAGTGAATAATTGTATTTTACCTGTTTGTATGCGCCTCTGATGCCGATGGTGTCAGGGGCGTTTGTATTATTCCTTTACGCTGAAACCTTCGCAAACGATGCGGTCGTATTCGGCTTCCGAGACGATTTGCTCGCGCAACACGCGCCCTTCGTCCGTAAAATAAGTGAGTTTGTAGCGTGTTTCGTTGGCTTGGGGAGCTACCGCAATGAAAATCGTGTGCGCGTCGTCGGGGCTTTCGATGGTGTGAATGTAACTTTCCACAAACGGAAACGGTAGTTCGCGTTGGTTGCTCCAAAGCAATTCGCTTTCGCCTCTTCGGAGTTTAATGAGCAGATTATCAGCTTCTTGCCACAGTGTAACGAGGCCGTCAAATTCGCCAAAAGAAAGTTTTTTGCTGATTCCCAAATCCCAAAATGCCCATTTTGACCCGCGACGCACCAGCGCAATGTTTTTCTTCCAAAATAAAATTTCATCAAAATTAAATGGTGCGATAACCTTATTTTGAGCATTGACCAACCCGTATTTTTGCTTGCGAACGGCCATGTAATACAGTCCTTTAGGCGTGTAAGGAACAAGACTTGCCTCGTATTGTGGCGCAATGTTTTTGTTTTGGGCAGGAATCAGTAGCCCGAATCGGCCAGCTTGCAGCGTGTTAAGGCTGCCGTCTGCGTTGCTGCTCAGTCCTTGGTATTGTCGGCTGTCAATTTCTTTTCCGTTGGTGTCCAAAATGCTCCATAAGTCGCTGTTTGATAGTGCGATATATGTTTTGTTGAGCAAACTTATTTTGCTGAATTTGCTCTTGCTAATGATGCGGCCTTGCTTGTTCCAAAGCGTTAGTTTTTGTTTGTTGTCCCAAGCGGCCAGCAGATAAACGGGATTTTTGTTGGTGGCTGCATCGGTCAGGATTTCCAGCCGATTATACGCCCCAAAATCTTGCCATTGACCATTTCCGAACGAAACAGACGTTTTATCGCCGCGTTTGCCCCACAAAATTTTCGGACTTAAAAAGGCGATGGTGTCGAAGTCAAAATCGCTATAACATTGCCCATTTGTTTGCAGCACAGCCCATTTTGCCGCCGCGTTTTTCACCAAAAAATAAAATGAATTGCGCCTAATTTGCGTATAAGTCCCCGTAACACGTTGCGCCTTCGTGTTGAGGGCATAAAAACCGCTATCGTTGCGCACAATCCAGCCTTCAGGTGTTTCGGTAATGTCCAGATTGAGCGGTTTTATTTCCCAAATGCCATTGGATTGGAGTAAACCAAAGCGCGTATTGGCTTGCGCAATCAAGAAATTGGGGTGCGATTCGCCCAAATCGTCCAGCTCAAAAGACAAGGCCAGCGGCTTTTTTTGAAGCGTGGCAAAGAGTTGATTTTCAGTAATAAAGTCCGTTTTCTGATTTTTTTCAAGAATAATCAAGCCGCCTTCCCAACGAATGTGCTCATACTGTGGCGGCAAAAGTTGATGCCCTTGCATCGAATAAAGTCCTTTTTGTTTGCCGACAGTTACCAAAATCAGGCGCGAGTTTAGCGTATCTATTTTATCAAAAATAGGGCTAATTAGCTCATGGTTAGATTTTTGCCAAACGCCAAATTTGCCTTTTTCCTGTACGCGCACAAGGCCAGTGGCCAGCGGCTCGGCCAACTCGAAGCGCAACGGACAGGCCAGACGGTTGTCCAGACCCACAGCGGCAGCCACACGCCCCCGAAAAATACTTACGATATTGCTTTCTATGCCTTCGCACAAATAAGGTTCGGGAATCGAATCAAATTGGGCGTTGAGTGTTATGCGGCCTTCTTCATTGATAAATCCAAATTTATTGTTTTCAATGAACGGAAAAAGCCAATCGGGTTCGTCTTCCAGCAAAGCGGCTTGCCACTGCAAAGCCTTGTGCGCGTATTGGCTGCGCGGATATTGTCGGGCAAAATGCGCGTAAGCGTCGGGCGTATGCGTAGCCGTATAGATGTAGTAAATGTTTTGTTCGGCGCGTTCGCGATACGGATTTTGCGGATAAGTGCGTACAAAATTCTCTAAATCAGAAAGTTGTCCTGATTTGGTTTTGGTTTCGTACAATAAAATATCATAGATTTCTTTCGCATTTTTGGCTTGGCGTGCGTCGGGGTATTTGTCCAAAAAATGTTTGTAACTCTCGTAAGTGTTTTGTTTTTGGGCAATAGCAAAAGCGATGGCGTTTCTTTTTTCGGTGGCCAAAGGGCGTTGCTGCGCGGTCGGGAATTTATCCAAAAACGTTTGGTAGCTGGCTTCGGTATTGGCTTTTTGCGCCACTTCAAACCCTAAGCTGTCTATTTTGGCTTTGGTGCGCGAGAGTGTGCTGTCGTTGATGTCTAAGCGTTTGAGTGTGCGTAAATGCTTTTCTGTGAGAAGTTTATACCCACTTTGGGCAGCCGTGATGTGCCAAAGCGCCGAATCCAAATGGTAGTTAGGGTTGTCGGGCATGATGAAAGCCCAAGCCAACACTGTATGGGCTGCGGTCGGCTGCTGATTTTTGCGTAATGATTTGTATAAAAGTTGGTAGGCTTTCTCAAATTGACTTTTAGAAAGTTGCTTGAGTGCGCGTTTGGGCTTGCTTGCCTCAATGCTATTGCTCCAAAGTATAATTAGTGTAAAAAAAATAAGGCGTTTGCTCATTGTTTTGTTTGGGAAAGAACCCACGTATTAAGAAAAATTTCGGCAAAGCTGCGTAATTTTTAGCAAAAAACAGGACTTAGTAAACCCCTAATTTAATCATAATAAAGCTCTTTTTCAGGATTATTTAAAAGAAAACTCTAATGCGTTGTTTTGAAGCTTTAAGTTTATATCGAAAATAATATTTTGTTGTAATGTAATATTTTGATTGTATTTTTGAGACTATTTACATAGCTTTAACCGCAATTATATAGACATTTAAGCTCACTTATGTATTCAGTTTTTACAGGTAAGGCAAAAGGTTTTGCCAATTATAAAACATTTTTAATGGCTGTTTTGATGTTATGGGTGGCCACATCTTGTAACAAAACGCCTCAGCACGCTAAACACATTCCTAAGCAAGCTTCGGCGGTGGTGGCTATTGATACCAAAAAATTAGCATGGGATATTATTTCTTTTGATGATATTTTTGGTAAAAATACAGATACTACCAGCGACGAAACAGGCAAAAAATTGCAGGAAGCGGGCATCGATTTTTTGAGTACCAGTTATGTATTTTCTACTGGCGCGCTCGACAAAGCTCCCGTAAGTGCGCTTTTGCCCCTTTCGGATGCAGCCAAATTCAAGGCATTTTTGGAAACTTTCGACAAGGAACACCCATTGGTTGTGAAAGAAGAAAATGGATTTAGAGTGGCAGGAAATAATGATTTTGTTGTGATGTTTGACGATAAATTGGCGATTGTAGCCACACTCAAAAACTATGGTGAGGCACAACTCAAAACGCACGCAAATACACTATTTACGTTAGCAGAAGAAAATAGTTTGGCTGAGTCTAACACTTATTTTAAGGGCTTGCTTGAGCATGGTGGCGCTTTGTCGTTTTGGGTTTCGCTTAAAGATGCGATGCCAAGTGAGGCTACAGCCAACAATCCAGCAGCCGACCAAACGAATAAAGCTTTGACAGGCCGTTTTATGACAGCTACTTTAGACTTTGAAAAAGGTAAAGCTGTTCTTAAGTCTGATTTTTATTCTGAAAATGAAGCAGATAAAGAATATGGCAAATTATTAAGCCAACCAATCAATAAAGATTTGCTTGCTGATGTGCCAAGCGACAAGCCAATGGGTGTGGTGGCTCTCAAACTTGATGTGCCTCTTTTGCGTAAACTCATGCAAAAAGTAGGCGTAAGCATGCAGGTAGAAGGTGGCCTCACAATGGCTGGTGTAAGCCCTGACGATTTTTTCGGAATGCTTTCGGGTGACGTGATTGTTGCGGCAACAGAGGCTGCTGCTGAAATGAATGGAACACCTCAAGTGTTTGTAAATCTTGGGATTAGCAACAACGAAACCTGTAACAAAGTCTTGGGTATTCTTTCTTCGCAGTCATTTATCAAAAAAGAAAACGACTATTTTGTGGGTGGAGGAGTTGTGCCAGCGATTTATTCACTTATTCCAAGAGACAAAAAATTGATGTTTGCTAGCTCAGCCAAAATGCGTGATTTGATAGTTGGCAACAAAGCTCCTAAATTCAAGGCTGAGGTAGGTGAAAATGCCATGTATTTCTTGTTGGATTTTGATGTGTTTACTCAACAAATGAGTCAGTTTGCCACAGATTATTCTCGTTTGGCTAACAAGTACGTCAAATCGTTTGAGGCAACGGCAATACAAAAATCTGAAAAACAATCAGAAGCGGTATTTTCTTTGCATACCAAACCCGAAAATGAAAGTAGCTGGAAGGCTCTTGCGGAATATGGCCAAGAAGTTAAAAAACTTGATGAGGCGCAACGCAAACAATGGCAAATGGAAGAACAAGAAATTATAGAAGCTGATACGGCCTCTGTTGCCGTTCCGCTCGAAGAAGAACCCGTGCAGTAGTTTTTATGGAACAAATTATTTTTGATAACGTAACCCCGGCACCACTTGTCGGGGTTACTCGTTTATCGTCGCAGATATGGCAAACAAATCTCGTTTTGGAGCAAGGAAAATGCTATTTGGTGTCTGCGGCGAGCGGTAAAGGCAAAAGCACTTTCGTTGGTATTGTCTATGGTCTGCGCCACGACTACGAAGGGACTGCTACTTACGGCGGCCATCACCTGAAAAAACAAACGCTTGGGTGGTGGGCTGATTATCGACAAGAAAAAGTCTCCATTGTGTTTCAGGATTTGCGACTTTTTCCGCACCTGACAGCCCTCGAAAATATTTTGGTCAAAGCAAATTTGTATTCAAAAACTCCAGATATTCAGCATATTACGGCCATGACCGACGCGCTGAGCGTTACGCATCTGTTAGAGAAAAAAGCCAATACATTTTCTTACGGCGAACGCCAACGTATCGCCATTATTCGAGCTTTGGCACAACCTTTTCAGTGGCTTTTGCTTGACGAACCCTTTAGCCATTTGGACGAAAAAAATATACAAGCCGCTGCCCAACTCATTGAGCAGGAATGCAGTAAAAGAAAAGCCGGCTGGGTAATGGCTTCGCTTTCAGATGCTTATGGCATGAACTGCGACCAAGTTTTGTACTTATAATTGATCCTGAAAACCATACAAAAAAAGTCCTTCGCATTGCCAAGGACTTTTTTATTACTCTAACCTAACCTTAATCTATTGTATTTTGACTTTTATACGCTTTTGGCATAAGCCTCGAAAGCCAAGGCCTTCTCGCGTATTTTTGTAGCTCTAACTAATTCTAAGCTAACAATTAATATCGCTGCTAACAAGTTTGTAACCAGTAATTTATCCAAATGTCCGATAATTGCGAACAAACATGCGCCATGAAATGTGATTGCGAGTACAAGCCCTGAAATATTGGACAGGACAGACGCTCCGTAATCTTTACTTCTACCTAAACCATAGCCCACCATTACTGCCGAAAGGGCATAGAGAACAGAGGAGAGTGCAATAGGCATTAATTGTATGTTTTCATAAAAAAATGTATCTATTATATTTTCGGTACAAGCAAACCCCATGGCTGCCATTAACGTATAAGCTACACCCTTATAAGGTTCATCAAATGTTGGACTACTTAACGCAAACCAGACAACTACTAAATATTTACTCCATTCTTTTAAAAAACTAATAAGGATAGAATAGGTGAATCTGTTTGATATGTCCCCAATCGGAGAAATTTCTAAATCTTTTATTATGAGGTTTAAAACCAGTATAGGAACAATTGCGAGTACGCCACTGGCAAAACTTTTGCTTAACCAACTAGCAGAAATAACATCTAAGCGTTTTTTGTAAAACCAATAGGCTATAACACTTAAAACAGGTGCAATCAGAATATTGAAAATTTGAGTATAGGTTGGCATTTATGTAAATATTTCAATTAAAAATTGTTTTTATTTTCAAATATAGATACAGAATCTATTTTTAAAGTAACCATTTGTGGGTTCTTTTTTTAAAGAAAATATTTATTAAATCCTGTAAAATATTTGTAGTCAAATATTTATGTCAGTATTGTAAGCGCAAATTTTTTTCCCGCCAATGCTTTTACAAGCCCTTGCAATTCCAGCTGGAGTAGGATAGAGGCCAATTGGCTAATCTGAATTTGTGTTTGCCAGCTCAATTCGTCTATGTGAATTTCGGGCTGTTCGTATAGTTTGAGTAAAACGGCGGTTTCTTCGGGGCTATGTGCTTCAAAATTGGGCTTTGCTTTTTGTTTGTTTCGGGTTGTGGGCGTATCGGTTGCCGCCCAATTGAGCAAATACTCGATGTGTTGTGCACTGGTAACCAAATTGGCTTTATTGTTGAAAATCAAATTGTTGCAACCTTCCGATGATTTTTGATGCACGTTACCAGGCACTGCAAAAACATCTTTGTTGTAGCTATTAGCAATTTCGGCAGTAATCAACGCGCCTCCCGAAGCGGCTGCTTCCACCACCAATACGGCATCTACCATACCTGCAATAATACGATTGCGGGCGGGAAAACGCGGTGCATCTGGTGTACAACCAAATCTATTTTCGGTGAGCAAACCACCATTTGTTTCGCGCATGGTGGCCGCTGTTACTTGGTGTTCTGCTGGATAAATAATATCCAAACCGCTGGCCATTACGCCCACCGTTGGCAAGCCTTCGCGCAAGGCGGCTCGATGGGCTGCTATATCAATTCCGTAGGCTAATCCACTTACAATTAGGCAATTATGGGGTCTTAATTCCTGCAAAATTTCTTCCGTTATTCGGCGGCCATAGTCGCTGGCTCGGCGCGTCCCCACGATTCCCAAAATCTTCGGATTATTCAAATCCACATTGCCTGCCAAATACAAAACCGTTGGGGCGTTGGCAATGCTTTTTAGTCGTTCAGGATAATTGTCATCCGTATAAAAAAGTATTTGCGAACCAGTGTTTTCTGCTTTGCGAATCTCTGTTTCGGCGGCCTTCAAAGCCCCATCGCGGCTGCTAATGATGCTATCGGCCAACACTTCTCCAATGTTCGGAATACGCATGAGTTGGCCTTTATTTTGCCTAAAAACGCCTTGTGCCGACCCGCAATAGCTGATGAGTTGACGCGTAAGCATATCGCCGATTCCCGCAATAAATCCTAAGGCTAGTTGGTAATGTTTGGCTGTCTGATTGTTGGGTTCGTGGTACATAAATTAAAAATAGATAGTGTTATCCTGTGGTTTAAATATACTAAAACAAGCATTTTTTGGCAGATTTAATTTGCTTTTGGATAAATTTAAAAAGGTAAATATTTGATTTTCAGTCAATTTTAAATCTAAATGTTTTTCAAAATTGCTGACCTACAATCTTCTTTTATCTTTGCTCACACAAAATACATTATTCATACACCAAAAATTTATCTTAAAAATAAAACGAAATGAAAACCGCATACATCGTGGACATCGTCCGCACGCCCATTGGCAAATATGCAGGTGCTTTGGCTTCGGTTCGCCCCGACGATTTGGCCGCGCACGTTCTCAAAG
Source organism: Flexibacter flexilis DSM 6793 (assembly GCF_900112255.1). Taxonomy (NCBI): domain Bacteria; kingdom Pseudomonadati; phylum Bacteroidota; class Cytophagia; order Cytophagales; family Flexibacteraceae; genus Flexibacter; species Flexibacter flexilis. The sequence continues at coordinate 46,421 of NZ_FOLE01000012.1, read as the reverse complement.
CTCTTATTAGCCGTAATCCCACTTTCCAACCCGATGATTTAGAAGATGTTATCATGGGTGCGGCCAACCAATCTGGCGAAGACAATCGCAATGTGGCGCGTATGGCGGCATTGTTGGCGGGTTTGCCATTGCATACGGGAGGTCTTACTGTCAATCGTTTATGTGCGTCGGGTTTGCAGGCCATCATGGACGCGGCGCGTGGCCTGATGCTTGGTGAAGGGCAGGCTTACATAGCGGCTGGCGTAGAAAGTATGACGCGTGCGCCGTTTGTGATGCCAAAAGCTGCTACGCCTTTTTCCCGCCAACCCGAAATTTTTGATACAACAATGGGCTGGCGTTTTATTAATCCGCGACTTTCGGCACTGCATCACCCGTACACGATGGGCGAAACTGCTGAAAATGTAGCCAAAGAATTTAATATCAGTCGCTTAGCACAGGACGAATGGGCGCATTTGAGCCAATTGCGTTGGAAAAAAGCGCAAGAAGAAGGCAAATTTGAGGCTGAAATCGTGCCTGTTTCGGTCGCTTCCAAGAAAAACGGGGAGCAAATTTTTAGTACCGACGAGCATCCGCGCTTGTCGAGTTTGGAGGATTTGGCGCGTCTCAAACCTGCCTTTGTGGAGGGCGGCACGGTAACGGCTGGCAACTCGTCGGGCATTAACGACGGTGCGGCGGCTGGTTTGTTGGTAAGCGAAGAGACATTGAAAAAGTATCATCTAAAACCAATGGCGCGAGTGGTGTCGATGGCTGTGGCGGGCGTTTCGCCGCATTTGATGGGCATGGGGCCAGTTCCTGCCGTACAAAAAGCCCTTAGTCGTGCAGGACTTCGCCTTCAAGATATTGATTTAGTGGAACTTAATGAGGCTTTTGCCGCTCAAGTATTGGGTTGTTTGCAGGAGTTGGGGCTGAATCCGGAAATTGTGAACGTAAACGGCGGTTCTATTGCCATCGGCCACCCGTTGGGGGCAAGTGGTGTGCGTATTTCGGCGACTTTGCTACACGAAATGCAACGCCGCGAAGGAGTTCGTTATGGCTTGGCCACTATGTGTATTGGTGTGGGACAAGGCGCAGCAATTATCTACGAAAAATGTTAAAAAGTTTATCGTTGTAATAGCATTATCATATCTTCGGCCAACGCCTCATTACTGGGGCGTTTGGCTTGTTTGTCAAACAAATTTCCGTCTTTATCTATTAAGAAAAATGAAGGAACTTGTTGTATATCATAGCTTAATGCTACTTGAGAATCTACCCCTTTGCTATTGAGATGTATGCCTTGTATGTTGCGGGCTTTGATAGAACGAAGCCAATGTTGCTCGTTTTCGTCCAAAGAAACATACAAAAACACGACATCCTTGTTTACAAATTTTTCTTTCAATTTGTTGGCGTATTCAATCTCTTTAAGGCAAGGTTTGCACCACGAAGCCCAAAAGTCTAAGTACACGACTTTTCCCCTGAAATCCTCCAAACTTACGGTTTTGCCTGCTGTGTTTTTGAGTGTAAAATTTGGAGCTTTGTGTCCTTTACTCAACTTAACGTGCTTATTATAGGTTACTTGCAAAAGCGTTGCATATTCAGCTTGTGGCGCAGAAGCCATATAATCCTGATAGGGTTGCTCTATTAATGCTAATTCTGTGTTTTCCAGCGCATTAACAAGATCTTGGGCTAATACAAAATCTCGGATTTGCTTGTTTTTAAATTGCTGTTTGAGCAAATCGTACATGGCCAAATAGGCGTATTTGAAAGTGCTACCAGCCGAAATATTGCTTTCGCGAAAAAGATAGCGTGCGTATTCTTCCAAAAAATTAGCATAACAATAGCTTATCAGTGCGGCGGGATTTTCTACGGCAGTACTTTTGATAAAATCAAAATAGTTGGCAGGCATCGAAATATTTTCGCCCGTCAGATAGCTGTGCATTTCGGGATAAACCAATAGTTCATAAGCTGCATTGTAGTCTATTTCGTTGTTAATCAGTGCTTCAAACGAGGGACTAATAGCCTGCTGTCTCATATATTTTCCCAAAAAAGTACGCAAAAGTGTTTTTTTGAGTGCAACCGCTCCAATGTAGTCGTTTGGCGCAAGGTCTCGGACTTTGGTGGGAATAAGGCGAAGTTCTGGCGAATGCTCTAACTCATTGGCAAACAGCACGAAATAGTTGTTTTCTGCAGCTCCATTTCCCTGAAAAATAATGTTTTTTGCAAAATTTACAGCATCAGTATGCAGTTCAATATTATCGTTGGGTTGCAAGTACATACGAATTGTCGCGCCGTTGTAGTTCAGTTCGGCCAAACAAGGAGAAGATAAGCTCACGTTTAGCGTAAAGTTACCGCCCGTGTCGATTTCAGCTTCCAACGAAACCTCTTTAAAGTTGATAAAATCTTGTAAGAGGTCTAAACTAACTGCGCCACTTCTCGCCCCGCGTATTTTCCCATACACGGTTACGTCTTCTTGTGCAGCCCAACTACTCAAAGTTGTACTCATCCAAAGGAACAGTATAATAAATGCAGGTTTCATAACCCTAAAAATAAAGAGATAGTATAATGATTGCTGTTACGCAATGATAATAAAAAAAACGAAGAACTTTATAGTAATAACAAAGTAATATTTTGTGATAATATTGCTTTGTAGTTGCTTGTATAGGCAATTTTTGGGTTTTACACAAAAATGATGCACAGTATTAGCTTTTAGTTATTTTTGCAAAATTACGCTATTCGTATAGGTTTTGTTAGTTTATATTTAAAAGATAACTTACGCTGCTATGATTTTGTTGCGCCGACTGTATTCATTTTGGGCTTTATTCTGGTTTGTTTTTACTTTTTTACTTTTGTTCCCTTTTTTCTGGCTATTTATTCAGCGTAAAAGTTGGCAACCTTATACCGTGATTCTTAATAAAATTTGGTCTTATACCTTTTTTACAATCATTGGTTTGCGCATTGAAAAACGCTATTTATTTCAGCCAAAATCTGATGGGCAATATGTGTATTGTGCCAATCATGGTTCCTTTTTGGATATTGCCATGTTGGTATATTTGCTCCCAGATTTTTTTGCTTACATCGGAAAAGAATCTATTCGAAAAGTGCCTTTGTTTGGCTATATGTTTGTCAAACTGCATATTACGGTAAATCGTTCGAGCCGTAAAGATAGCCATCGGGCATTGGTAGATGCAATGGAGAAAGCAGCAGGAGGTCGTAGTTTGGCCATTTTTCCCGAGGGAAAAATAGACCAAAAAGTACAACCAGGTCTTACGCCTTTCAAAGATGGGGCGTTCAGAATTGCCATCGAAAAAGGCTTGCCCATCGTGCCTGTTTGTATGCCGCTGAACTGGTATTTACTACCCGACGATGGCAAACTGTTACCAAATTTCGGAAAAGCATTGGCTATTGTTTACCCACCTATCGAAACAAAAGGGATGACCGAAGCGGACGTTCCTGTCCTTCGTGAGCAGGTGTTTAACTTATTATCTACTGAAATACAGAAGTATAACACTCTAATAAAGCTATAATCTTACTTAGATGTTCGCTTACGAATCCAAGCCGTCGTTACATTTATGACTTTTGGATTAAACATAGTGTGCATCATTTGGCTGTTGCGGCTCTGCATGAGCATCTGGCCTTCTTCTATGGTGTTGGTTTTGATGAAATAATGATTGGAACTATCAAGCCTTATATATTCAGAACCAACGATACCATTTTGATGTAAATGTTGTGCCATACAAAGATGGTCTTGCTCAAAAGCCTGCGTATCAAATGCACCCCAAATGCTCAAAACAGGTGTTTGGGCTTTGCGCCACGCGGTGGCTAGTGGCAAAGAGTCGAGTTGTTGCCAAAATTTTTCGTGTCGCCCCCAAACCATTTTGGTGTTTGGCGTATTCAATAATTCGTTGGTAAGCAATGTTTTGTATTGGGGATTTTTGGCCAAAAGAGTCACGCTTTTCTTTTGCGAAAGCCATTCGTCCAAAAACTGGCGTAAAGTGCGTAGCTGCTTGTCCGAGTCCTCAAAATCAAGACTTCGTAGCCCATTTTGGAAACGATACATTTTTAATAAAAACTCAAACCATGTCTGAAACGTAGTGCCATACACGATAAGGCCTGCGGCGCGTTGTTTTTGAGCAATGTATGGCGCAATCGTGCCGCCTATACCGTGTCCGAACACAAAAATGGCATTAGTATCTACGAAATCGTATTGGCGAACTGCTTTTAAACCTGCTTCGTAGCCTGCGGCTTCGGTTTTCCAGTCGGCTTGGTCGCAATCTGGCGTACTAAGATTGTCGCCCAAACCAGATTTCTCGACGCGCATAACAGCAAAACCTTCGGCGCACCAATCTTTGATTAACAATCCGTATTGCGTGCTTGGCAACTGCTCAATAGGTGTGCATGCATAATCTGTTACAAGCACAATTACTGGTATTTGACCCAATCTGCGTGGTTTGTTAAGGATAGTTCGAATCGTGCCGCCCTGTTTGGTGCGAGCCTGTCCGTAAATGACATCGGTCAGCGAATCAGTTTCTAATGGTTTGGCCAATACGTTGCCAGCCAGCACCATATTTTGGCCTTCGCGCCAAATCTGAACGCGAATCTTGTCGTTTTCGCGGAGTGCATTGGTGATTTTACCTAAATCATTGAGATTATTAACCTCTTTTAAGTTGATTTGTGTAATAATGTCGCCCTGAAGTAGTTGTAGGCGGTCGGCGGTGGAGCGTGGCGCAATTTTATCCACGATCACTCCTAAAGTTACTTTAAGCCCCTGACTAATCGCTGTTTCGTCGGTAAGGTCTGAGGCCTTAATACCTAAATAACCCTTGCGCGGAAGTGCATTTTGGGCTTGTGTGGCTAATGTTATGACAAGCAACCACAGCAAAATAAAAAATTTCCTTAAATTCATAAATGATATAAAAATAGTAAGTATGGTAAAATAATGGTTTCGGATTCTATACGATCAACAAACTTTTTAGGACAAAACAGTACATAAGAGTAAAGTTGAGAGAAGAAGGACAATTTATGTTATTTTTCTGGAAAAATCGTTATGTTTAATAACAATTGTCATATAATATAGAAGTAAGAAGATTTGTTTTTGGATCTGAAGCGTCATTTATAGTAGATTTTGATTTATTATATTACGCTGCAATTCATTTAGTCGTATTGCTTCGTGTAGCACATTTTGAATGTATGTTAAAAATGTGTAACTTCGTGGCATTAAAACAATACACATAACTACAACTACTAAAACATCTATTTTTATGAATACCAAACAAACACATGTCCCTGTGTCTATCTATTTGATAGATGATAACGAGATTATGAACTTTATCAATGCTCGTCTTATCAAACTTATTTGCCCTGACACTCAGGTATTTAGTTTTATAAATGGTTGGGAAGCAATTGCGCATATTGATAGCCAAGAAGTTGCGCCATCAATGATATTTGTGGATATAGAAATGCCCATTATGAATGGTTGGGATTTTCTTGATGTTTATCAAAAGAAATTCTCTCAACAATGGGATGAGACTTCTGTTTATATGTTAAGCTCTTCGGTGAGCGAAGCCGATCGCCAAAAAGCACTTAGCTACGAGTGTGTTAGTGATTATTATTCAAAACCAATCACCGCCGAAATTTTTGAATCGTTGTTTTTTCGCGGAATAGCCAAAAGCGCATAAGTAACTATTTGTATAGAATAAATTATAAAATAAAAAAGCCTCATTTATTGAGGCTTTTTTATTTTATAATAATTGCTTCCAAGTGCCTTTCATGGCGTTGTATTTGAGTGTGGAAGGTAGCGCACGCCACCAATAACGATTGATTTCTACCGCAAAGGAGGGTTGCATATAGCAGTTTATCGTGCAACCTTGGCAGGCTGGCAAACGGCCTTCTTGTTTGATATGTGCTTGTATATCAGTAGATTGATATAATTCGTGCAAATTCCCTGCAATATCAAACTGTTCTATACCCAAATGATAGCAAGGAAGAATAAGTTTGTTTTCGGGCGAAATAACGATGGTGCTGCTCGCCGCTTTGCATACTGGGTTTTCGATTTGATTGCCGCCATCGCGTCGCAAAGCCACAAAGCCTTCGTTCAGGTACACGTTTTTTTGCTTTCCCCACCACGAGAGTTTTTGCAATTGCGCTTCGGTCATTTGGCCGCCCGCCTTGATGTCGCTGTAGTCAAATGCTGGATTAAGAATCAAAATAAGATTATTGGGCAAACAAATATTTTCCCAAACCTGCTGTATTTCGTGCAGATTGTGCCCAAAAACTGTGAACAGAATGTCGGGGCGTTCGCCTAATTTTTTGGCGATTTGTATGGATTCCATGACAAAATCGAAACAGGCCACGCCGCGCCCTGTGTCGTGGGTTTGGCGGTCGGAAGAGTCCAACGAAAAATGCAACATATCCACCAAGCCACGAAGTTTGGTCGCTAATTTTGGATAAAGTAAACCGTTGGTTGTCAGGGTTGTAATAAAGCCTTGTTGTTTGGCTTCTTTCAAAAAAACGTCAATCTGACGATGCAAAAGTGGTTCGCCTCCCGTAAAATCAATGACTTTTACACCTAACTTTTTGAGGTCGCGCAGGTTTTCGCGGACATTTTCCAGCGTTACGTAAGGCGAGGGTTTTTCCCAAATATCGCAGAAACTACACGCCGCATTGCAGCGATAAGTAACATAATAGTTGCACAATACGGGGCGATGAATCAGGCGCATAATCGGAATGTTATCACAGAAAATAGAAGGGCAAGTTACTCAAAAAGCGGTACGCTTGGCGGCGTATTTTTCATTTTCTCCAAAAAAACAAAAAACGGTCGGGCAGTGCCTAACCGTTTTTTACTGGTAAAAAAATACAATCTAAACAAATTTAATTAGAATTTATAAGCAAGGTTTACAGCCACATTGCGTGGGTTGATTTGGTTGATAAAACCACCTCTGTAATATGAGTTGTAACCTAAAACGTCAAAAATGTTATTGAAAAACACGCGAGCCGTTAGGTTTTTGATAGAGTAACCCAATTGCGCATTGACAGTCGTATAAGCCTCCATATTGAATGGTTTTACGCCCGGCTGTGTGTTATGGATAATTACTTTTTGGGTAAACTCGTTGGTTGGGCGTTCGCCTACATAGTAAGCTCCTGCTCCAAACGAAAGTCCTTTGGCAAAGCCTTTATCGAAAGTATAATAAGCCCAAGCGTTAGCCGTGTGTGTTGGCGCGTTAGATGGGGCAGAACCTTCTACATAAGCAGGGCTGCTGTTGTATTGTGCATCAAGGTAGGCATAACCCAAAATCACTTGGAAGTTTTCCAATACGCGGCCAGTAAGTTCTGTTTCGATGCCTTTGCGCGCCAAATCACCTGCTTTGCCATAGAAACCAGTGGCATTGCCTGCGGCGTTGTATTCTGAGTAAGACAAATTGCTGTTCAAGATGTCGAAGTACGTGAAGTTGAAACGTAAGCGGTTATTAAGCCAATCCGATTTTACCCCAAATTCCCACTGACGTGTTACCGATTCGCCGATAGTTCCGCCACCAATCATTGGGTTGCTGGCACTGCGCAAGTCGGTCGTGTTGGTATAAGAGCCAAACAAATTGATGTTTTCGGTAGGAGAAATCATCACACCCGCCAATGGATTCCAAGCATCGCCAGTAGTAACGGCACTAGATGTTCCTGTATTGGCTTCGTAGTAGCTATAACGCAAGCCCATGATGAAACGCAAGTATTTGTTTACGGTCAAAATTTCTTGTGCCATCATACCGTAACTCTGTTGTTTGCTGGTGGTTGGTGCACCTGCCGTAAGTGAGCTTAACGACGTGGTAGAAGGCAATGTGTTAGAAATTTTCTCAAAAACATTGATAGTATCTACGACAAGGGAGTTATAACTAACCGTGCTTTTGTCAAAAGTCGTGTAATCAATACCTGTTTGGAAAGTATGTTTTATTTTGCCTGTATTAAATTCTTTTCCGATAAGATCTAATTGCAACGTGCTGTTTTCGTCGGAACTTGTAGAACGCGTAATCGAACGTTTACGAATGTTATAAGGTTGTTTGCCGATAGTTGTCAATGAGGCGATGCCCGTATTGTCCACGTCCCAAGTAGAAGCGAAGTAAGCTACACGCAAATCCAATTTGTCAGTAATGTTACGCGTCAGGCGTGCGGTAATGGTAGTGTTATCCTGAATATATTTGTCAGAACCAAAGCCCAAGAATTTGTCGCGTGGCATTTCGTACAAAGCGTTTACGCTGTCGTCGGCCAAATTGACTGTACCTCTGTCTGGCGTAGTGGCATCGTGCAAGTGGTCAAGTTCAAAGGTAAAACTGGTGCGTTCGTTGGGTCTCCATTCAAACGAAGGGTTGATGTAAACACGGTTTTTGGTAACGGTTGGGCGGTAGCTATCGGCGCGTTCGTAAGCACCATTGATGCGGAAAGCTACTGTACCTGCTTTATCCAATACGTTTTGTATGTCAAATGTTGGGCGGAATTGTCCCCAACTGCCCACGCGCAAACCAACTTCGCCTTTGTTCACGAATTTTGGCGTTTTGGTGGCTACGTTAATCACGCCGCCTGCGCTGCCTAAGCTGTTGCCGATGCCTTGCGTAATAGAAGCCGAACCTTTTAGCACTTGGATACTTTCCACGCCTTGCATATCGGCTACGGCACTGCCCGTTCTGAAATCCGAGTCCATGCGCACGCCGTTTTTAAGCACTGGCGTACCGCGATACCCGCGCGTGGACATACTTTCACGCACATTTCCATACGAACCGAAAAGCGTAACACCAACCACGTTTTGAGTCGCCTCCGTGATGGTCATAGAGCCTTGTTCTTCAATCAATTTGTTTGAAATAACCGAAACGCTTTGGATTTGCTCCGAAGGTTTGAGCGGCAAACGCGTAATCGCGTCGAGCTTTTCGGGACGTTTGTTGCGGTCGCCGAATACTTCTACTTCTCCCAATGTGCTCACCGCGATAGGCATCGCGAAAGCAAAAGTTTGATTGGCTTGCGAAGGGAGTTTAATCTCTTGTTTTTGGGCTTTATAACCCACTAAAGAAACTTGCAAGGTATAGTTACCATCTGCAATGTTTGTAAATGTAAAATTGCCTTCTGCGTCAGTGCTTGTATTATAAGGTGTACCTTCCAAAAATACCGTTACGGCGTTGAGTGGTGCACCCAAATCGTCTTTCACAATTCCCGAAATTTTGCTTTGAGCCATGACCATTTGGCATAGCAGCATCAACACAACAGAAAGTATAAATTTTGATTTCATATATATTTAAGTTTTATTAAGACTTAATTTAAATAAGTGCCGCAAAGCTATGTTAGGAAGATTTTATATGCAAGAATTATTTAGAATAAGTCTTAATAAATCCTTGTAAACACCTTTAAAGTAGATTTTTAGGAAAGATTTCATTTCTTTGGCTTAGTTTTGCCTGATTAAAAGATATACATTGTTGCCATGACCAATATTGATTTTACAAAATCTGCTGACGGACTTGTGCCAGTTATCGTACAAGATTTTGCATCGGGTAAGGTGCTGATGCTCGGCTACATGAACCAAGAAGCCTTTAACAAAACGACCACCGAAAAAGTCGTTACTTTTTACAGTCGCAGCAAACAACGCCTTTGGACAAAGGGCGAAACTTCAGGCCATTTTTTGCACGTAAAATCTGTGCAGATTGATTGCGACCAAGACACGATTTTGATAAAAGCTCAACCGCAAGGCGCAGTTTGCCATACGGGAGCAGATACGTGTTTTGGTGAAAAAAATGACGATAATTTACAGTTTATCAGTTATTTGTGCGACACGATTCATGCCCGCCGCCTCGAAAATGCGAAGGAGTCGTACACGGCGCATTTGTTCAGGAAAGGAATCAATAAAATAGCACAGAAAGTAGGAGAGGAGGCCGTAGAAGTCGTGATTGAAGCCAAAGACAGCAATGACGATTTGTTTAAAGCCGAAGCCGCCGACTTGCTGTTTCATTACTTGGTGTTGCTCGAAGCCAAAAATATTCCGCTTGCCGATGTGATAGATGTACTCAAATCAAGACATCAATAAAAACTGAAAACCGCGTCAAATTTCGGCTAAGAAGTTTGGCGCGGTTTTGTTTTAAAGTCAATGATTTATTTTACGATTTGTTGGCTAAATGTACCCGCATTGACCCAATACATGCCGCTTGGCCATAGGCTTGTATCAATACGCAAATTTTGTTGATTCGTTACATTTTCTTCCCACATTTTTTGCCCCAAACTATTGAATATCTGCAAACTATTGGATTTTGTTTGTTCGCTCAGGTCAATGTACAAAACGTTGGTAACGGGATTGGGATAAATAGCTACCTTCGCATTTTGCGCCATTTTCGCCACAGCCGTAATCGCTGACGGGCAGTAGGCTTGGCGTAAATTTTCTGAGCTTGAGCAGGGAAAAAGGTATTTACTTTCGGGATAAATGACTGTTGGTGAATCTGTTTGCAGCAAAGGTTTTAGGCCGCTTGGCATGGTTACTTGCGCCAGACTGCCATTGCCCAACGCGACATTTTTTCCCACCAAACTACCCGTAAATGTGTAGTCACACAAGGCGGCGAGCAGGCGATAATAGCCGTAATAATCCAGCGCATCGAAAGTAGCACTGTTAGGCATAGAATGGGCTGTAGAGTAAATATATCCGTTGATGGTATCTGATCGCATTTTGATAAAATCTTTTTCACTATTAGGAATATTGATACGCGAAAAGATATCAACGGCCATACGATGGTCATTGGTTTCGTCGTCATCGAGTATTTGCACTAATACTTTGGTATTTGACGGAAAACTGTCTGCTAATTGTTGGTTTGTAAGTCTGTACGAATACCATTGTGCCATTGCATAAATAAAACGTCCGTTAGAACCCCAATTGTGTTTGCGAAAACAATGCAGTGAGTTGGCAAATGCCGCACCACCACCAAACGAATACCCCAAAAATCCGACGCGTGTTGTGTCTATGATGCTGGTATATTTTCGGGCGGCCATTTTAAAACCTGTCAGCAGGTTGTCGTAACGTTGTTCTACGGTTACGCCTGTGGTTTGGTAAGGGACAAATACGATAGCATAACCTTTTTTGGCCGCAAATCGCAATAATCCCAGTATGTTTTGGGAGTTATAACCGCCATAGGCATGGTTATAAAAAATCGTTGGGACTTTCCCCGTTACGTCTGTGGGATAAAAAACTTGCACGCGTTGCCCCGCGTAGTTGGGGTTGGGAAAAGAGGCCGAGTCAATGGCGTGCGTGCCTTCTGCACCGTAGCCACTGGAGGGTTTGGAAATGTTCGGGTCGTCGTAGATTTGGGCATTAACCGAAAAAAAAGACAGGCTTAATAGCACCAATAGACTAACGGAAAGGGTTGTGAGCTTTTTCATAAAATTGACAGTTAAAATAAAACCAAGACTTAGACTGCCCAGAGGGTTATTAGTCAAATTCTTAGCTTTATTTTTTACGAAAAAATATTTTTAACAAGATAAGTTCCTGATTTCCATCTTGGAGGGCAATGTTTTTTGCTTTAATATTGGCTGAGTTTTAATAGTAATTTTACAAGAAATGAACTACTGGATTATAAAATCAGAGCCGCACAAATATGCGTGGGAAAAGTTTTTGATAGATGGCCGCACGCATTGGGACGGTGTGCGCAACTATCAGGCTCGTAATAATTTACAAGCCATGCGTGAAGGAGATTTGGCTTTGTTTTATCACAGTAACGAAGGCAAAGAAATCGTGGGCGTGGCCAAAGTGGTGCGCGAAGCCTATCCCGACACGTCCAGCACCGAGCCGCAATGGGTGATGGTGGATTTTGCGCCAGTGGAAACTTTGCCCAAGCCCGTAACATTGGCGGCTATCAAAGCAAACCCTGATTTGCAAAATATAGGCTTGCTCCGACAGTCGCGTTTGTCTGTGATTGCCCTCAAACCCGAAGAATTTGATAAACTTTTGTTGATGGCGCACACTGATTAATCAATGTTAGCCTGCTTGTTGTTGCTGGGCAGCGTAAGCGATGGCATAAAGTTTCATTTGCTTCATCATGGAAGCCAAACCGTTGGAACGTTGCGTGCCGATTACGTTGCTCATGCCTATTTTTTCGATAAAATAAAGGTCTGCGTTAGCGATTTGTGCAGGTTTTTGACCAGACAAAACTCTCACTAACAGGCTGATAAGTCCTTTGGTTACGCCCGTGTTGCTGTCGGCCAAAAACACGACGTTGCCGTCTTGGAATTGGCTGTGCAGCCACACTTTGGACATACAGCCTTTGATGAGATTGTCGTCGGTTTGGTATTGTTCGGGCAATGGTGCGAGTTTGTGGCCAAGCTCCATGATGTAATCCACCATCATTTCGCGGTCGCCGCCCAACACCTCAAATTCTTCTATGATTTGATTTTGTATTTCGTTGATAGTCATTGAGTTGATTCTGTTAAATCAAAAATAAATTGTACGTCGGCAAATATAGGATTTGTTGAGAGAAAAGTCCTGACTCTTTTTATTCAAAAATCACACTTTCGGGACGTACCAACACTATTTCTTCCAGCAATTCGTACCCCTTGCGCGTGGACGTGAGCAAGTGGCTGCATTGTGCAGCGCGGCAGGCATGAAGCAAAAAATAATCTTCCATATCCAAATCCAGTTCCGTGTTGGGTGTGGTTTGCACCTGCCAAAGCACTTGTTCGATGTCGGGCAAAGTAATGTCTATCATGTTGTAGTTGTTGCGCAAATACAATAGTTCTTGTTTGGCTAGCTCGTTGGGTACGAACAAATCGGCCAGCAAAGACGCTACCCGCAAAAACATATAAGTAGGGATAAATACTTGAATACCATCTATTTTACTCAACTCTTCTAATGTTTGATGTACTTTTTGGCGGTATAATTCGATTTGTGCTTGTCTTTCGGGTACTACGCGCCCCATTCCGAAGTCTGGTTGGCGATAAAAAAAGTCATTTATCAGTACGTTGGCATCGGCCATAAGACGTGTGTTACGTTCAATTTTCATTATGTTCTTTAATTTTCTCTTGAAAAAAATGTATTATTGCAAAAAACTATATTTTTATTTCCAAAAAGGCCTGAAGGTTGTATTATTTTAGGCTTTTTTTAACGAAACTTGAATCTAAGTTACCATTCTATATACTCACACGTGCAGTTTGCATTGATTTTATTTATTGAACAATGAGAAAATTCTCCAACATACTTTTTTATTTTTTGGTTTGCTTGTTGGTTTTGGCAAGCCCACGTCTTCATGCACAATACAACAACATTACTTTTAAAAATATAAGTGTTCCGCAAGGTTTATCGAACAAAAATGTGCTTTGCGCATTGCAAGATAGCAAAGGATATATGTGGTTTGGTACAAAAGATGGCCTGAATCGTTATGACGGCTATCGTTTTAAAACCTACCGCCACAATCTGAAAGATTCTACGGGAAGTATGGGTTCGCTTTCCAGTAATCACGTTATTGCCTTGTATGAGGACAAAGCGGGATTTATTTGGGTTGGTACTTTTGATGGTGGTTTGTGCCGCTATGACCGCCTAACCGAAAAATTTACGATTTACAAGAACAATCCGCGCGACCCGCAATCCATTAGCACCAACAATGCTTATGCTATCTCAGCAGATGCCAGCGGTAATATTTGGGTTGGTACGTTTGGCGGTGGTTTGTGCAAACTGAATCCCGGTACGGGCAAGTTTAAAAATTATGTAGCCACGCCTTCAAATCCTAATGGCTTGAGTAACAACTCTGTTTTTGCTATTCTTGCAGACAAAAACGGGATTTTATGGCTGGGAACGTATGGCGGCGGTTTGTGTCGCTTTGACCCCGCGAAAGAAACATTTAAAAGCTATAAAGTAGCATCAGGCAACCGTAACGGTATCAGCAGCAACGATGTTTGGGACGTGTTTGAAGACAAAAATGGTACGCTTTGGCTTGGCACGTATGGCGGCGGCTTGTGTCGTTTTGATAAAAATACAGAACGCTTTAAGACGTATCGCCGCGACACACTCAATGAGCAATCGCTTAGTAGTGATTATGTGCTTTCGGTGCAGGAAGATGCTTTGGGTAAATTGTGGGTGGCTACCAAAGGCGGCGGCCTGAATCTTTTTGACAAACAAAAAGAACGCTTTTTGGCCTATAAAAATGACCCTGCCGACATCAACAGTTTGCCGTTTGATGACCTCAATAAAATTTATTCGGATAAGTCGGGGCTAATGTGGATTGCCACCGACGGCAAAGGTATTAGCCGTTTCGAGACCCGCACGTTGCAGTTTACTACCTTTGTGAGTGATAGCAAATACGCCGCAGGTTTTACGGCGGGGGCAGTTAATGCCATGTACGAAGACCGTAACCATGACCTTTGGATAGGAACGTTTAGCGACGGACTTTATAAATATGACCGCAACCGCGACCAATTTACGTCGTATGTAGTTGATTCTATGGGAATAAACAATGGCGTTTCCTCTATTGCGGAAGATGCGTCGGGGGCTTTGTGGATTGGTACGGCTGAAAATGGGTTGGCGCGTTTGAACCGCAGTACGAGTCGTTTCACGTATTATACCCAAGATTTTGCAAACCCCAACAGCATCAGCAGCAATTCCATCGAAACTATTTTCAAATCCCGTAATGGAACCATGTGGATTGGCACGTATGGCGGCGGTTTGTGTCGTTTTGATGCCAATAGCGGAAATTTTACAAGCTACCAAAACAATCCTAAAAATGCTAAGACATTGAGCAGTAATGCTGTAAAGGTTATTTTTGAAGCAAAAAATGGTACGATGTGGATTGGTACACGCGATGCGGGGCTTTGTCGTTTCAATCCCCGAACAGGTATTTTTCATACCTACAAAAACAATCCGAAAGCGGCGAACAGTTTGCCCAACAATTCAATTTCGGCCATTACCGAAACGCACGATGGCTCGTTGTGGGTGGCCACGATTGGCGGCGGTATTGCCAAACTTGATGCGAAAGCCGATACATTTACGGTTTATAACACAGCTAAAGGCTTGGTAAGTAATGATATTACGGGCATGGTAGAAGCCGATAATATGCTTTGGATTAGCACTTCTAACAAAGGATTGGTTCGCTTCGATTTGAATGCTTCTACTTTCCGCAACTTCGATACGGATGACGGACTTTTTAACAACGAATTTATTCAAGGTGCATTTTTCAAAAGCGAAAATAAAAGACTGTATTTCGGCGGAACAAATGGTTTTGTGCAATTCTTGCCTTCGCAGGTAATGGACAATACTTATATGCCTCCCGTTTGGCTTACTTCGTTTGTTATTTTCAATAATGACACGCTTTATAGAGGCCAGAAGTTGGCTGACATGAAGGAAATCGAACTCAAGGCCGCGCAAAACGTATTCAATTTTGAATTTGTGATGCTCAGTTATTTAGCCCCCGAACGCAACGAATATATGTGTATGATGGAGGGCTTCGATAAGGATTGGGTGCCGTTGAATAATTTGCGTTTCAAATCTTATACGAACTTGGATGCGGGTACTTACACGTTTCGGGTGAAGGCCGCAGACCGCGACGGCAACTGGAATGACGTAGGTACGTCTATCACATTGGTGATTCATCCTGCTTGGTATAATACTTGGTGGGCGAGACTTATGGCGGTGTTGCTGGTTATCGGTATAAGTTTGTCGTATTACCGCAACCGAATCAAAACCATTGAGCGGCAAAAAGCGATTTTGGAACAACAGGTAGCCGAACGAACTGCCGAGTTGGTGGAGCAGAAAAAAGAAGTAGAGTTGCAAAAAGACAAGTCTGATAAATTATTGCTCAATATTTTGCCAGAAGCGACGGCCAATGAACTAAAGGAAAAAGGTTCGGCCACGCCGCAGCATTACGGCATTGCTTCGGTGTTGTTCACGGACTTTAAAGGCTTTACGAATTTGGCCGAGAAAATGACCCCAGAACAATTGATTGGCGAGCTGGATAATTGCTTTGTAGCTTTTGATGATATTATTGTTCGCAATAATTTGGAGAAAATCAAAACCATTGGTGATGCGTATATGTGCGCGGGAGGTATTCCGCTACCCAACCCAACCAACCCTTTGAATGCTGTAATGGCAGGGCTTGAAATTCAGCAATTTATGCAAAAAACGCGCGAGCAAAAAGCCAAACAAGGCCAAAGCTACTGGGAGTTGCGTTTGGGTATCCATACAGGACCGATTGTGGCGGGTGTAGTTGGTAAAAAGAAGTTTGCTTACGATATATGGGGCGATACGGTGAATACGGCCAGCCGTATGGAGTCGAGTGGGGAAGTAGGTAAAGTCAATATTTCGGGCGATACGTACGTACAAGTAAACGAATATTTTGAATGTGTGTATCGTGGTAAAATTCCTGCCAAAAATAAAGGCGACATTGATATGTACTTCGTTACGCGCATCAAAGCGGCTTATGCGGCAGATGCCAACGGTTTTGAACCAAACGAAGCCTTCAAAAAGATATTAAACAGAAAGTAATACAAGCACAACGACCCCTAATCTTTTGAGTTTATGGATTTCTTATCAGCAAAAGAATATGCCTTAAAACGATTGCAAAATGAGCTGCCCAGTAATTTATACTACCATGGTTTGCATCATACCAAAGACGTTTGTAATGTAGCAGAGCATTTAGCGCAATTGGAAAAGGTAAAAGAAGAAGACCTTGCGTTGTTGCGCACGGCGGCATGGTTTCATGACATGGGATTTATTACCCAATATGCTAAAAATGAACCAGTTGCCGCAGATTTTGCCCGCGAAGTATTGCCTTCTTTTGGTTATTCGCCTGAGCAAGTAGAGGTTGTGGCGAACTGCATTTTGGCCACTGCCGTACCACAACAACCCAAAACATTGCTTGAAGAAATTCTTTGCGATGCCGATCTGGACTATTTGGGTCGCGATGATTTTTATATGATAGCGCAGAGCTTGCGGCGCGAGTGGCTGGACAATGGTCTGTTTACCAAATCGCTGAAAAGTTGGTATGAAGTGCAATACAAGTTTTTGTCTGCACACCAGTATCATACGCCTTCTGCCATTAAATTACGCCAACCAACTAAACTATTGCATTTGGCCGAACTCAAAGAATTGTTGGGATTGGATGTCTAACAAAATAGGGGCTTGTTAGTGGTTGCTTACAAAAACGTACACTCTTAAATAATTGTCTGTTATAATTGATACCTGAGATATGATACTCATTGCCGATAAAATTAATATGCTACGAGGAGTAGAACTGTTTTCGGATACACCCGAAACAGTGTTAGAGGCTTTGGCTCATGCGTTGAAAGAGATAGAAATTGCCCCAAACGAAAATATTATTCGCAAGGGCGACCAAGGCAACTGTATGTATATCATTTATAACGGTTTGGTAAAAGTACATGATGGCGAACATACCATTGCGCATGTGGGCAATAGTAAAATTTTTGGTGAATTAGCATTGCTGAATCCTGAACCGCGTTCAGCTTCGGTAACCGCCGTAGAAACTACCATGCTATTGCGTTTGGACCAAGATGACTTTTATCGCATCATGGCCGACCGCATAGAGGTTACCAAAGGCCTGATTCGCTTGCTGATTAGTCGTATCAAAAATCAAAATAATTCGATTATTGAAAGCCTCAAGCAGCGCGAAGCGCAATTGGTGGCTTTGGTGGAAGAGCGTACTGCTGATTTGAGGGAAGAAAAACTCAAATTGCAGTTGGCTTATGAGGAAATTTCGGCGCAAAACGAAAACTTGGAAAAGGCTTATGAAGAAATCAATAAGCAAAAAGACGAGTTGCAGGAAAAAACGCGCAATATTACCAGCAGCATTAATTACGCAAAGCGTATTCAAGACTCCATTTTGCCTTCTTTGGAGGTAATTCAGCAATATTTGCCAAATTCTTTTGTGCTGTTCAAACCACGCGACACGGTAAGTGGCGATTTTTATTGGTTTATGCATAAAGAAGACATGACATGGATTGCGGCAGTGGATTGTACGGGACATGGTGTGCCAGGTGCTTTTATGTCTATGATTGGTAATACCTTGCTCAACCAGATTGTAAACGAGAAGCAACACATCACGCCAGCCGAAGTGTTGCGCAAACTGCATATCGGGGTACGTAAAGCCCTAAAACAAGACCAAGCGGACAGTAAAAATCGTGATGGTATGGACATCGCTTTATGTTGTGTGGACACCAAAA
Organism: Flexibacter flexilis DSM 6793; assembly: GCF_900112255.1. Lineage (NCBI taxonomy): Bacteria > Pseudomonadati > Bacteroidota > Cytophagia > Cytophagales > Flexibacteraceae > Flexibacter > Flexibacter flexilis. Next base: position 28,277 of record NZ_FOLE01000012.1, on the reverse strand, counting down.
AACAACAAATTTTGTACGCAGGTGCAAACAGACCTTTGTTGTTAATCCAAAATAATGAGCTGCAGGAGTATAAAGCTGACAAACATTCGATTGGTGGCCTACAAATGGAAGATGAACGATTGTTTACCGATGTTATTTTGCCAATAGAGCCACATACTTACATTTATTTATTTTCAGATGGTTATGTGGATCAGTTTGGCGGAAAAGACAATCGGAAGTTTATGTCTAAAAAATTTAAGGAGTTAGTAATGCTTGTTCATCAGCGAGCTTTTGATGAACAATGTGCTATTTTTGACCAAACAATAGAGCAATGGAAAGAGGGTTACTCTCAAATAGATGACATTATGGTTATTGGTTTTCGTGTTGCTTAAATGTTTTTTTTGGTTACTTTTTTAGATTAAATCTGATTTAGCCCAAACATTAGCGAGTAAATATCTTCTTTTCTGAGAGCTTTTATTTATAAAATTTTAATTATTTTTTTTAAAGTGCTATAATTGCACCCCAAATCAACATTCAATAAACCAGTGAGTACATTTCAACAACAAGAAGACGAAGGCTTTGATTTTAAAGCTCTATTATTTAAAATCTATGACATATGGTATTATGTGTTGTTTTCTGTGCTAATAGCACTAGTAGCTTCTTACATATATAATAAATACCTCGTTCCAACTTATTCAGTAAGTACGAGTGTGATGTTCAAGAGCCAGCAGAAACGCAGCTTTGATTTAGAGGCACTGATAGATGAAGAAGGTATTTCTTTAGGTGGCGGGGGCGGTATGGATAATGAACTAGCTAAATTAACATCTGCTCAAATGGTAGAGCAGGTGATTGATTCGCTCAAGTTAAATGTGTCGTATTTTGCTCAAGGCCAATTAAGTAGGTTAGAATTGTATAAAGATGCTCCTTATGTAGTTACCACTGATTTTGAGCAAATTCCGAGTGTGCTCGTAAATAAACTGTTGTACTATGAGCCTGTTTCTAACAACGAGTATTTGCTTGTTGATAGTGAGAACTTAGTATTTAATCATATCACCAGCACATTTGTAGAAAGAGAGACATTGCCTAAAAATCAGGCAATGTTTTTGGGGCATAAATATGCTATGGATAGCTCTTTTCTGCTTATTCAGCCAAATTTAGTGGTTCCTAAACAATTGGGAGAAAAGACCCGTAATTGCTTTATTATTCATGATAAAGTAAAACTTTCAGAAAAAATTGCCGCTACTTTGCTAATTGAAAGAACTAAAAAGGGCGGTAATTTGATCAATATATCAATTAAAGGGCCTCATATTCAAAAAATAGTTGACATTATAAATACGCTTATGGCTATCTATGCGGTCAATGATATGAGAGAGCGCAATTTATCTTTGTCTAATACTGTCAATTTTATTGATGATCAACTAGCTCAGGTCTCAACTATTTTGAAATCTACGGAAGGCGAATTGGACGGTTTTCGGAAATTCAATAAATCTATGAGTGTATCACAGATGAGTGCTGAAGCTTTTTCTGAGTTAAAGGGATTTGATAAGGAAAAAGAGCATTTAAAGACAAGGCAGCAGTATTATTTGTATCTAAAAAAATACCTTTCGGGTAATAACCCTATTGATCAAATAGTAGCTCCTGCAATGTTGGGGATTGATGAGCCTCTCATGACAAACTTAATCAATGAGTTGTTGAGTGTTTCTTCAAAACTTAGGGAAAAAAAGTTTTATCAAAATGATGATAACAAGCCGATTATTTCATACAAACAAAAGATAGTTTTTTTAAGGCAACAAATATTAGAAGTAGTTGAGAATGACCTTAGAATGCTCAGCTTGCAGTTACATAATGCAGATGAGAATTATAAGGAAGCCGAATCTCAAATCTTGTCTTTACCAGATAAAGAAAGGCAACAGTTGAGTATAGAGCGACGCTTGAAAATCAACGATAATATTTACACTTTTTTACTTCAAAAAAGAACAGAAATCGGCATGACCAAAGCTGGTACTACGCCTAACGTGAATGTTATCAGTACCGCTAAGCCTCAAAATGCAACTATTGTTGGTATGCAAAAAGTACAGATTTATGCCATTGCTGCTTTAGCGGGTTTACTTTTCCCGATTGTAGTTGTGGTACTGATGATGCTATTGAATGATAAGTTACAAAGCAAAAAAGATGTGGAGCGAATTTCGCGTATCCCTATTTTGGGGCTGATTGGCCACAATACACGCGGTGATTATCTGGTGGTGAATGATAATCCCAAGTCTGTTATCACAGAGGCATTTCGTTCTATACGCCTGAATTTGACCTATTTTGCTCCTGACAAAAAACATAAAGTAATAGGAGTAACCTCCTCGGTTAGTGGGGAAGGTAAAACATTCTTGTCTATGAACTTGGGAGCGGTGTTTGCTCTGGCGGGAAAAAAGACGGTTGTCATTATGGCGGATTTGCGTAAGCCTAAGTATGAAGTAGAATTGGGTCTTGATTTATCAAAAGGGTTGAGCACTTATTTGACAGGGCAGTCAACTTACGACGAATCGGTACAGATTACGAAATTCAGTAACTTATATGTACTGCCTGCTGGGCCTATTCCTCCTAACCCGGCCGAAACATTAGGACTGCCCGCGATGGAAGAGCTAATTAATCGCCTTCGTGAAGATTACGAATGCGTTATTATAGATACTCCGCCACTTGGCTTGTTAGCTGACTGGTTTATTCTTAGTCCGTTTATTGACGCGGGTGTTTATATTGTTCGACATAATTATACACGTAAATCATTTTTGAAAAAGATTAATGAGTTGTACGTGGAGAAAAAAGTCAAAAATATCAGTATTGTAATTAATGATATTGGTAAGAAAATGGCTGGTTACGGCTATGGATATACAAGTTATGGTTATGATTATGGTTATAGCTATTTTGAAAAACCAGCAACTTGGTATCAAAAATTATTTGGTTTGTTTAGCAAAAAAAGAAAAAAATAAATTACAACAATGACTAAAATCGCCATTATTGGATTAGGGTATGTTGGTTTGCCGTTGGCTGTAGAGTTTGGCAAAAAATACAAAGTGGTTGGATTTGATATCAATCACGAACGTATAGAGGAGTTAAGCAAAGGCTATGATCGCACGCTAGAGGTAGAAAAAAATGAGCTGCTTTCTTCGGCTAATTTGAGTTTTGCGAGCAATCCTGATGCCATAACTGATGCAAATGTATATATTGTAACTGTACCTACGCCCATAGATAAACACAAAAGCCCTGACCTTACGCCACTTATTAAGGCGAGTGAAACAGTAGGCAAAGTGTTGAGCAAAGGTGATATTGTAATTTATGAATCAACGGTTTATCCAGGTTGTACAGAAGAAGATTGCGTGCCTGTATTGGAGAAATTTAGCGGCTTGAAATTCAATGTTGATTTCTTTTGCGGCTATTCTCCCGAACGCATCAACCCAGGCGACAAAGTAAATACTTTGGTGAAAATCAAGAAAGTAACCAGCGGTAGTACACCAGAAGTAGCCCAGAAAGTAGATGAACTTTACAAGTCTATTATTCAGGCAGGAACGCACCTTGCGCCTAATATGCGCGTAGCGGAGGCTTCTAAAGCCATCGAAAATGCACAACGCGACGTAAATATTTCGTTTGTAAACGAACTTGCTTTGATTTTTGACCGCTTGGGCATTGATACCACAGCAGTTTTGGAGGCGGCAGCTACCAAATGGAATTTCTTGAAATTCAAACCAGGTTTGGTGGGCGGCCACTGCATTGGTGTTGACCCGTATTATTTGGCGCATAAAGCCGAAAGCGTTGGTTATCACCCTGCTGTAATCCTTTCGGGTCGTCGTGTGAATGACTACATGGGGCGTTTTGTGGCGCAAAAAATGATTAAATTAATGACTCACCAAGACATTAAAGTAAAAAATGCTCGCGTGTTGGTGTTAGGCATTACGTTTAAAGAAAATTGTCCAGATGTTCGCAACACGAAAGTGGTGGATATTATCCAAGAGCTTGAAGAATTTGGCGTAATCGTGGATACTTATGACCCTTGGGCTGATGCGGAGTCGGTACATGAAGAGTATGGCGTAAACTTGGTGGCTGCGCCTTCTGGTCAGTATGATGGTATAGTTTTGGCTGTATCGCATCATCAGTTTGCCGAAATGGATTTAACAGCCTATAAAAAACCAGAGTGCGTCGTATTCGATACGAAGGCCATATTGCCTCAAGAGTTGGTAGATGCAAGACTGTAAGCAGTTATGACAAAAATATTCTTAACAGGGATTGCAGGGTTTATTGGCTCTCACTTGGCGCATAAGCTCCTGCAATCTGCTGTCAGTATTGTGGGTTTTGATAATATTAATGATTACTATGACCCACGTCTTAAATATGCTCGTTTGGCCGAATTGGGCATAGACGGGGCGGAAAGTCTGGAAGATGGTAGCGTGATACAAAGTTCAAAATATCCTTCGTTGCGCTTTGTGAAAGGCAATTTGGAAGATAAAACACTGATAGACAATCTTTTTCAAACCGAAAAATTTGAAGCTGTTGTGCATTTGGCGGCACAAGCTGGTGTGCGTTATTCTATCCAAAATCCTTATGCCTACATCAATAGCAACGTGATGGGCTTTATGAATATTTTGGAGGCTTGCCGACATAACCCCGTAAAACATTTGGTATTTGCCAGTAGTTCAAGTGTTTATGGTTTGGCTTCTAAAATCCCGTTCTCGGTACAAGATGCCACCGACACGCCTGTAAGCCTTTATGCGGCTACCAAAAAAGCCAACGAACTGATGGCGCATACTTATAGCCATTTGTATGGTGTGCCTGCTACTGGTTTGCGCTTTTTTACGGTTTATGGCCCTTGGGGCAGACCAGATATGGCGTATTTTAGCTTTACCAAAGACATTATTGAAGGTAAAACCATTGACGTATTTAACAATGGTAATATGCAACGTGATTTTACTTTCATCGACGATATTACCGACGGACTGCAACAAATTTTGGCCAAACCTCCCGTAAAAGAAGGTGTGCCCCCGTTTGCAGTTTATAATTTAGGTAATAATCAACCTGTTGCCTTAGGTACTTTCATTGAATCCATTGAAAATGCTTTAGGAAAAAAGGCGGAAAAACGCTTTTTGCCCATGCAAGCAGGCGATGTGGTGCGCACTTGGGCAGACATTGACCAAAGCACTCAAGATTTTGGTTATCAGCCCAAAGAACAAATACAGTCAGGTATCCAGAAATTCGTACAATGGTATCTGCAATATTACAAGCCTACCCTTTAATACCTAAAACTAATTTTGCTCTTTAAAGGTTAAATTATACTTTTGTAATATCATTCACCTAATTAGTTTTTTTATAATAAATCGTATGTTCGACTTTAACTACAAAGCCCCTAAAGTGATAGCTGAAATCGGTTGCAATCACATGGGCGAGTTTGAAATAGCATTGGAACTTATCAGAATGGCTAAAGAAGCAGGAGCAGACGTTGCCAAATTCCAAAAGCGCAATAACAAAGAATTGCTTACAGAGGAACAATACAATACACCACACCCAAATCCTTGGAACTCTTATGGCCCAACGTATGGCGAACACCGCGAATACTTGGAGTTCACCACAGAGCAGCACGGTGAATTAAAAAAATATTGTGAGTCTATCGGTGTTACTTACGCTACATCGGTGTGGGAAACTACTTCAGCACGCGAAATCGCATCGTTAGAGCCTGAGTTTATCAAAGTTCCTTCGGCTTGTAACAATCACTTCGAGATGTTGAAAGTGTTGCGCGACGAGTACAAAGGTGATGTTCACTTGTCTTTTGGTATGACTACGCAAGAAGAAGAAGAAGAAATCGTTCGTTTCTTCGAGGAAACTGGCGCGGCTAAAGGTCGTTTGGTTATCTACTCTTGTACGTCTGGTTACCCTGTGCCATTTAAAGATGTTTGTTTGTTGGAAATCAATCGTTTGTATGCAAAATACGGCGACCGCGTACAAGCTATCGGCTTCTCTGGCCACCACTTAGGCATTGGCATTGATATTGCCGCTTATACATTGGGTGCGCATTGGATCGAACGTCACTTCACCAAAGATCGTACTTGGAAAGGTACTGACCACGCTGCTTCTTTGGAGCAACCAGGTTTGCAAAAATTGATTCGCAATTTGCATCAGGCACATGAGTCTTTGCAATTCAAAAACCAAGAAATCTTGGCAATTGAGCAAGTGCAACGCGACAAACTGAAATATCGTACTCGCTAATTTGCTTGCTTTAACGATTTTGCAAAAACCTGATGCCGCCGTGTGTCAGGTTTTTGTGTTTTAGGAAAAATGGCTTGCTTGGGTTTGAAAAATCCGATTTTGCGTAATATGTTTGTACTTTACTGCAAAAATAAACCCAAGCGGTTTATTTTTATTTTAATTTAAAATTCAAAAAATAATTATATCATGGCTTTAAAACAGCAAATTGATGCCGACATTAAAGCAGCAATGTTGGCAAAAGACAAAGAAACATTGAGCGCGTTGCGTGCGATTAAATCACTTATTTTGTTAGCAGAAACCAAAGAAGGCGGTAACGGCGAACTTTCAGCTGCCGACGAACTTGGCCTTTTGACCAAAGCTGCCAAGCAACGCCGCGAATCTGCCGATATTTTTAAAACCCAAAACCGTGAAGACTTGGCGCAAGTAGAAATCGCACAATTGGCTGTAATTGAGCGTTATTTGCCAAAACAACTTTCTGCCGAAGAGCTAAAAGAGAAACTAACGGCCATCATCGCGCAAGTGGGTGCAAAAGCTCCTTCCGACATGGGCAAAGTAATGGGCGTAGCTTCCAAAGAATTGGCAGGCATGGCCGACGGTAAAGCGATTTCCGAAACAGTAAAAGCATTGTTAGCAAACGCATAATTTATTGATAAGTGCAGAGAAGTCCCGTAAATATCGTTTACGGGACTTTTTTGTATCGTTTTTTTACCTTTGGTTGGAGCTTATGGCCGTTTGTAACGTGCAATTTGTCCGTATAAAAGCCGTTGCTTAAATTGTAACAATATTTACGTACTTTTGGGCTTTGATTTAATATTGAAGCAGCTTTTTTATAACAAAATAAAACCCATGCAGTTATCTAATTCAGAAAAAACAAAAAAGGCCAAACCGCAAAAATCGCCTTTGCGCGAATGGGGCGACGCTATCGTATTTTCGGTGATTGCCGCGACCCTGATTCGTTGGTTGGCGGTGGAGGCTTACACGATTCCGACCTCTTCGATGGAAAAATCTTTGTTGGTTGGAGACTTTTTGTTTGTAAGTAAACTTCACTACGGCGCACGCACCCCCAAAACGCCATTGCAAATGCCACTGACGCACCAAACAATTTGGCTTACGAATATTCCGTCTTATACCGATGCGCTACAGTTGCCACAATTCCGCTTGCCTGGTTTTTCGGAAGTAAAAAATAACGATGTGGTGGTGTTTAACTGGCCAGCCGAAGAAGGCCATCCGTCTGACCTGAAAACCAATTATATAAAACGTTGTATCGGCATTGCGGGCGACACATTGGCCATTCGCGACCAACAAGTTTATATCAATGGCAATCCTGCGGCCAACCCGCCAAAAATGCAAAGTAGCTATTTGGTAAAATCGCAAGAGCCTCTTAATCAGCGTCTTTTCTTGCGCATGGGCGTAACCGACGACGTGCAAGAAGACGGACAAGGCACTTACCGCATACAAGGCACAGAAGAAACTGCACAGAAATTCAGAGAGTTGAGCTATGTGGAAAGCGTAACGAAGGAAATGTTTAAGCCTTCGGAAGTGGAACAAGGCATGACGGTTTATCCGCATTCGTCCAAATACCCTTGGAATGTGGACCAATGCGGCGCGTTATGGATTCCGAAAAAAGGCGTAACTATTCAGCTTACCGAAGAAAATATCACGAAATACGAGCCTGTGATTAGCCGTTACGAAGGCCACGACAAAGTAGAAGTACAGAACGGACAATTGGTAATAGACGGCCAAGCCGTGAAAGAATATACTTTCAAGCAAAATTATTACTTCATGATGGGCGACAACCGCCACAACTCTCTTGACTCGCGTTTTTGGGGTTTTGTGCCTGAAGACCACATCGTTGGGAAGGCGTGGCTCGTGTGGCTTTCGCTCGACCCGAACGGCGGCCTGATTGATAAAGTACGTTGGAACAGGTTATTTAGATTTATTGAATAACACTTTTAGTACAATTGATAAAAAACTTTAGCCCATCAACGCGAACCAAAAGCCTTGATGGGCTGTTTTTTCCCTACTATCTTTGTACCACTTTTTGCAAATAGTTAGAAAAAGAAAGGCGATTGCTAACAATTTTAATTACTTTTGCGCATATTTTTAGTGTTAAATATAACATAGCAAGGGGAAACTTGTTTTGTTTTAAGAAATTATAATAGTTCATCTAAACGAAAAGAAAAGTGTCATTAATCAAATCAATATCAGGAATAAGAGGCACTATTGGCGGGAAAACGGGCGACGCGCTTACTCCCTTAGACATCGTGAAATTCACGGCGGCCTTTGGTACTTGGATTCTTAAAACCACTGGAAATAATAAAGTTGTGATAGGCCGTGATGCGCGTCCTTCGGGCGAAATGGTCAATAGAATTGTGGTGGGTACGTTGCAAGGCTTGGGAATTAATGTATTGGATTTGGGGCTTTCTACTACGCCAACCGTAGAAATGGCCGTTCCTGCCGAAAACGCAGGCGGTGGCATTATCCTGACGGCGAGCCACAATCCAATCCAATGGAATGCGCTTAAACTTTTGAATCATAAAGGAGAATTTATTTCGGCAGCAGACGGGCAAGAAGTGTTGGATATTGCTGCCAATGAAGCATTTGATTTTGCAGAAGTTAAAAAATTAGGAGTTTATAGTACAGACGATACTTATATTCAGAAACACATTGACGCGATTTTGGCCTTGCCTTTGGTAAACAAAGACTTGATTGCTTCGCGCAATTTCAGTGTTATTTTGGATTGCGTTAATTCTACGGGCGGTATTGCTGTGCCAATGCTTTTGGAGGCGTTGGGCGTAAAGCAAATCACCAAACATTTTTGCGAGCCTACGGGCTGGTTTCCGCACAATCCTGAGCCGTTGCCTGAGAACTTGCGCCATATTTCTGGCGAAATGCAAAAAGGCAAATTTGATTTGGGTATCGTGGTGGATCCAGACGTGGACAGACTCGTATTTGTTTGCGAAGATGGCAGCATGTTCGGCGAAGAATACACGTTGGTTGCTGTTGCGGATTATATCCTGAAAAACAAAAAAGGCAATACGGTTTCAAACCTTTCTTCTACACGTGCCTTGCGCGATGTAACCGAAAAAGCTGGCGGAAAATATGCTGCGGCGGCTGTCGGTGAAGTAAATGTAGTGGAAATGATGAAAGCTACTGACGCAGTGATTGGTGGCGAAGGCAATGGCGGCATTATTTATCCAGAATTGCACTATGGCCGCGACGCGTTGGTTGGTATTGCTTTGTTCCTCACGCACTTAGCGCAATATGGCAAGTCGGTTTCGATGTTGAGAGCCTCTTATCCGAACTATTTTATTTCCAAAAATAAAATAGAACTTACGCCAGAGATAGATGTAGATAAAGTGTTGGTGGATATTCAGAAACGCTATGAAAAACAGCCAATTAACACGATTGATGGCGTGAAAATTGAGTTTGATAAGCAATGGGTACATTTGCGCAAATCCAATACCGAACCGATTATTCGCATTTATTCAGAATCTGAAACAATGGTTACAGCCGAATTTTTGGCTAATAAAATCATAACAGACATTAAAGAAATTATATCAAATAAATAAGTTTGATATAAAAATAAGGCAAACGTTTGTTTGAAAAAACAGACGAAATACTTACGAACTTTGCACAAAAGAAGTTGCTCAGCCGAGTAGCTTCTTTTTGTTTTTGTCTCTCAATTGTGTTACTTTGCAAGAGTGCTGTATTTCTTTAAGAAAAAAACAGCCATTTGGGTTTTGGCAAATAGCACAAAACCAAGTACAATTTTTAGCATCGAAAATTTAACATAACCTTAATAACGTTTTGTACGTGTTTGTATAATTTGCCTGCCAATCAGTCTGTTATACATTCGGATAAATTTTTAGAAAACAGTAAATCATTATGAAACGAATTGCAGTATTTACTTCGGGTGGCGACGCGCCAGGCATGAACGCTTGTGTTAGAGCAGTAGTGCGCGCGGCGGTGTATTATGGAATAGAAGTATATGGTATCCGCAGAGGATACAACGGGATGATAAAAGGCGACATTGTGAAGCTCGAATCGCATTCGGTGAGCAATATCGTACAGAAAGGCGGTACGCTTCTGAAGTCGGCTCGTAGCGACGAGTTCCGCACGGCAGAAGGACGCAAAAAGGCTTTTGATCAATTGCAAAATCTTGGTATTGAAGGGCTTATCGCCATTGGTGGTAACGGTACGTTTACGGGTGCAGAGATTTTCTTTAACGAATACGGCATCCCGACAGTAGGCGCACCTGGTACTATCGACAACGATTTGTACGGCACAGACAATACTATCGGTTTTGATACGGCAGTGAATACGGCACTTGATGCTATCGACAAAATCCGTGATACGGCAGACTCTCACGACCGCATTTTCTTTATCGAGGTGATGGGGCGCGATTCTGGTTATATCGCTATCCAATCGGGTTTGGGCGGTGGCGCAGAACTCGTGATGGTGCCAGAAACGGACACGGCTATCGAAGAGGTAATCGAAACGCTAAAATCGGGCTGGACTCGCTCTAAGTCTTCGTCTATCATTGTGGTAGCGGAAGGCGACGAAGAAGGCGGCGCAAATGAGGTTTCTATCAAAGTAAAAGAGCATATTCCTTACGGCGACATCAAAGTAACATTGCTTGGCCACGTGCAACGTGGTGGTTCGCCAACGGCACAAGACCGTATTTTGGCAAGCCGCTTGGGTGTGGCTGCCGTAGAAGGTTTGATGGCTGGCCGCAAAAATGTGATGGCTGGTGTAATCAACAACGAAGTGGTTTTCACGCCATTCCACGACACGATTACCAAACGCAAACCGATTCACCCAGACCTTATTCGTTTGGTGAATATTTTGAGCGTGTAGTCATTAAAATATTACAAAAAAAGTTCCATTTTGGGCATATTGGCTTGAAATGGAACTTTTTTTTGTAATCAATGAGATTTTCTTGCTTTTTTTAATAACTTTGCTTTTGGTATAAAAATAATATTATTTATGATAACTTTGCTAAAGACCTACTTAGAACGCTTTTATAAATTAGCTGGCAGTACAATGAAGTACGCATTTTTAGTTAATTTTCTACTTTTTGGGTTAGTACTATTACTTGTTACGCCTACTTATGAAACGAATGATGATGTAGGAATGATTATTATAGAGTCAGGCAATAGTAATATGCTCGAACCCTCCGAATATGTTTTATTTAGTAATATTCTTTTAGGTAAAATTTTAAAAAACCTTAACATAATAAACAACCAAATCCCTTGGCATACAATTTATATTATATTAGCTCTTTTTGCTTCGTATTCTATTTTATTTTATACCCTTATCAAAAGGTTGGGTTATAAATATGCAACACTTTTTTATGTAATTATATTTTTTACTTATGGAGTGAATAGTTTGATTGCGTTGCAGTTTACAAAAACAGCATCAATTCTTGCTATTTCTGCATATATGTTATTGTTTTATGATTATAAAAGCGACAACCAGAATGAGAATATAGTCGTTCGTTATTTAGTAGCTGTATTATTATTTGTTTTCTCTTCTCTCATAAGATTTGACTCATTTTTTCTTATTTCTCTTATTTTTTCTCCCGTATTTTTCTATATATTTTTCCTTAATAAAGTTTATTTGCTAAAAAGATTTGGTATTTTAGTTGTTTCTTTTTTCTTAATAATTGCAGGTTTTTTATATAATAATGCGGCATATAAAAAGTGGGGTAATTTTATGGAATATAATGTATATAGAGCAACTATCGTAGATTATGATGCATTTGAGAAACTAACTGACAAGGAAAATAAAGAGTTACTACAAAAAGTTCAGTGGAGTGAGAATGATAAAAAAAGTATATGCTCATGGTTTTTTGCTGATTCCAATGTATATAGCCTTGAAAAGCTGAAAATAATTCATGAATATACCAATGATAAGATAACAGATAAGACACATTTATTGCATTTAACAGTGGATCTTTTGAAGTCAAAAGACCTAAAAAAATTTGCAAGTAAAATGTTCGTGCTAACTTTGTTTTTATTTTTTATAGCATTGATAAATGGAAAAAAGAAAGAGTTTATCATATCGGTAACGATACTTTTTATTGTAGCACTTTTGTTTATTGCTATTTCTATATTTTATAAAGTACCACCAAATAGAGTATTAGAAGGGATGTTGTGGGCTATAGTAGTATTTTCTTTTTTGTTGATTGATAAAATAGTATTATTTGGAAAAAAAAATTACTATTATTTTTTAATTTTTTTAATTTTTGCCCTAAATAATATTCGTATTATAAAAGCTGATAACAACTTAAGACATAATTCTGGGGAGTATAAGAACTATGTCAATTGGTTGATTTCTAACGAAGAAAAATATACTTATTTCTCTTTTAAAGGAGCTAGTTGCAATGAGCATATTCCTGCTTATTCAAATGTTTATCAACTGCATAAAACAAAAATTGTATCACTGGGAACTTTGCAAAATTCCCCTGCCATGATGAGTACATTAAATAAAATAGGAATTAAAGATGGTTTACTGCTTAAGCATTTAGATAATCCCAATTTTGTTTTTTTATATAAGGATAAGAGAGTTAAATCCTCAGTACTTGAGCACCCTGATTTAGATAACATTTTAATGTTTATGAAAGAACACTATGGAATTACGGGCCATTTTAAAGAAATAGCATCGTTTCCCATAAATAAAATGTTAGTTCATGCTGTTCAATTTGAAAGAGATATGGCACCTGCACATTAAAAAAAAGAGAGAGTCATTTTGTATTTGACTCTCTCTTTTTTTATAAAAACGTCTCAACAAGATTGCAACTTGATTCTTTCCCGATTTTGTCTTTGTGTTCTTTGAGCCAATTTGTTGCGTATTTGCGCCCAAGCTCAAACAGATACATCAGAAATTCCCAGTCAGCATTCAGCTTGCTAGATACGTTAAGCGGTGCTATATCTTCTTGTGGGTTAATGGTATGTATGCGTAACGTATGTAGTTTTCCATCCAAATCAAAGCCGCGTTCGAGCAGTTTTTGTACAAAATTTACGCGGCGCATCTCAAGCATCAGGCTTGAGTTAAATGTGATTTCGTTGATGCGGTCGCGGATTTCAATAGCGGTGGTTGGTGTTTGTTTGATTTCGATGGGATTGATCTGAATAATCATAATGTCGCTGCTAGTAGAGCCATCTATGAGCGGGAAAATAGGCGGATTCCCCATGTAACCGCCGTCCCAATAGTCTTCGCCGTCGATGGTTACGGCCTTGAACAAAAAAGGCAGGCAAGCCGAAGCCATCACCGCATCAATGCTTATTTCTTCCAACGGAAATACTTTGGTACGGCAGCGGCGTACGTTGGTTGCGCACAAGAAAAGCTTGTTTTGGTGGCAATGGCGTAAACGTTCAAAATCTATAATTCCTAATACAATTTCTCTTAGGGGATTGTAGTCCATTGGGTTAAATTGATAAGGAGAGAAATTTTGTACCACAAATTCACTCATCAGAAAGCCCAACGAATAATCCATGTTTCCACTTCCAAGCCAACGATCTAGCATACTAGGTTGGAGCGGGGAAAGTTTGGCTGCCATAGAAACTTTACTCCAAAAATCACACAAAAGCTCTTTGGCTTTTTGCCGCCCACCCACGTTGAGTCCGTAGGCCAACACGGTGGCATTCATTGCGCCTGCACTCGTGCCGCACATATCCTCAATTTCGATGTCGGGCTCATCAAGCAGCCTATCAATTACGCCCCACGTAAATGCGCCGTGCGAGCCGCCGCCTTGCAATGCCAAGTTGAGTTTTTTCATGTTTTCAGGGATAATGTTTGTAATAAAAGCATCAGTAAATATACTTTTTTATTTTCCTTAAATACAATAAAAATTATATTTTTTGAGAAAAAACCTATTTGATGGTTTGGGCTTGTCCAATGCTTTTGTTAGCTATAATATGTTATTTTTCAGGTATTTATACTTGTATTTTTGCGTTTTTTCGGAAAGTTGCGTGTTAAATTTGTTTTTTCGGTTTGGATATAAACTAATTTTTGCGATATTTGCACTCCGTTTCACAAAATCAGTTTACTAAAATGGCGAAAGTTTGTCAGATCACAGGTAAAAGAACCATAGTGGGTAATCATGTTTCTCACGCTAACAATAAAACTAAGCGTAAATTCTTCCCTAACTTGCACGTAAAAAAATTCTACTTGCCTGAGGAAGATGCATGGATTACATTAAAAGTTTCTTCTGCTGCTATCAGAACAATCAACAAGAATGGTATTTACTCAGTGTTGAAAAAAGCAGTAGAGCAAGGACACTTATTGTTCTAAGAACAATTCGAGTAATTGTGATTTTTAGTTGTTTTGTTTAAAAGTGCGATGTTTTGCGAGCGTCGTACTTTTTTTTTGCCTAATTTGAACATTCATTAACCCCAAAACTATGCTTCATTTTTATTCTGCGCCTGATGCGGCTTTGGCCGAATATTTAGCACAAGTTCCTTATTCACAGTTGTTTGTATTGTTGGATAAAAACACCAAAAAGCATTGTTATCCGTTAGTAAAACCGCATTTGCCCAAACATACGCTGTTGGAAATTCCAGCAGGCGAGCTACACAAAAACCTTGAAACTTGCCAGCAGATTTGGCACAAATTGGGTGCGGTAGCTGCCGACCGTCATGCGCTTTTGCTCAATGTGGGCGGCGGTGTGATAGGGGATATGGGCGGATTTTGTGCGGCTCTTTACAAACGCGGTATTCGTTTCGTGCAACTGCCCACTACGCTACTGGCGCAAGCTGATGCGGCCACAGGCGGCAAAACTGGTGTTGATTTTGAGGGTTTTAAAAATCAAATTGGCGTGTTTGCAGAGCCGCTTTCGGTTTGGATTTTCTCGGATTTTCTCAAAACATTGCCAGAACGCGAACTTCGTTCGGGCTTTGCGGAAGTAATAAAACATTGCCTTATTGCCGATGCGACGCGTTGGGATAAGTTGCGCCGCTACGATTTGCACGAGCAGCCATTTTTGGAACTTGTACAACATTCGGTAGCCATCAAACAGCAAGTAGTAGCGCAAGACCCAACCGAAAAAGGTTTGCGCAAGATTTTGAATTTTGGACATACGATTGGCCACGCCGTCGAGAGTCATTTCCTGACCAAGCCCGCCAAAGAACAATTGTTGCACGGTGAGGCCATCGCCGTCGGGATGATTTGCGAAAGCTTTATTTCTCAGCAAAAAGGTTTTATTTCAGAGAAAGAACTCGCTCAAATTGAGGAGTTTATCTATGTTTACTTTGGAAAAATAACGCTTTCGGAGGAAGATTTAACAGCCATTGTGCCACTGGTGAGCCAAGACAAAAAGAATAAGCAAGGCAAAATTATGTGCTCGTTGCTGCAAAAAATAGGCGAAGCCAACTACGACCAAGCCATTACGACCAAAGACATTAAAGAAGCGTTGAATTTTTATAGAGAAGGATAAAAGCAGTTTTAGCTTAAAAGTAAATTTCTTGAAAATGCCTTCAAAAAAGAGGGGTGTTGCTGTGAAAAATTGTTTTTTCTGGCAATACCCCTTTTGTATTTAGGTCTGTTTCTTGGATTTGTGAAAATATTTTTATCAAAAAGTTGTAAATTTTATTCCGTAAAAGTGGATTTATTCAAAATAATGTATTAGTTTAATGCCAAGATACATTTTATTAGTGTTGTCTGTTTTATTTAAAACTAAATAATCATCGCTTATAGGGAATTTTACTAACCGCTTTTCGTATGAAAATACTGGATATTCGGGCTATGCGCGGCCCCAACTATTGGTCTGTTCGCAGACACAAGCTCATCGTAATGAAGCTCGACCTCGAAGAACTCGAAGAACGCCCCACCAATCACATAGAAGGTTTTAGAGAAAAGTTGGAGCAATTGCTCCCGACGCTGTACGAACATCGTTGTTCGGAAGGCTGCTCAGGCGGTTTCTTTAAACGTGTGGAAGAAGGTACTTGGATGGGACACGTAATAGAACATATTGCCCTCGAAATACAGACGCTTGCAGGCATGGACGTAGGTTTTGGCCGCACGCGTAGTACTGGGCAATACGGCGTTTATCATGTGGTGTTTGCGTACATGGAAGAAAAAGCGGGTGTGTATGCCGCGCGTGCGTCGGTGCGTATTGCGGAGGCTTTGGTAAAAAGCGAACCGTATTTGGATTTGGAAAAAGACCTTCAAACCATGCGCGAAATACGCGAAGATGAGCGTTTGGGGCCAAGTACGGGTTCTATCGTGGACGAAGCCGTTGCCAGAGATATTCCGTTTTTGCGCCTAAACCGCCATTCGTTGGTACAGTTGGGCTATGGCATTCGCCAACAACGCATACAGGCCACTGTTACAGGCCAAACGAGCAATATCGCCGTAGAAATTGCCTGCGATAAGGAAGAAACCAAAAACCTGTTGGAAGCGGCTTCTATTCCTGTGGCTTCGGGTGATATTGTGTATGATATAGACGATTTACATTCGGTCGTGAATCGCGTAGGATTTCCGTTGGTGGCCAAGCCCGTAAACGGTAATCACGGACGCGGCGCAACCATTAATATAAAAACGTGGGAAGAAGCCGAAAAAGCCCTTGAGGTGGCGCAGCGCATTTCTTCGGGGGTTATTTTTGAAAGATTCATTACTGGCCACGATTACAGGCTTTTGGTCATTGACCACAAATTTACGGCAGCCGCCAAACGCACGCCTGCCGCGGTGGTGGGCGATGGCAAATCTACGGTTCAGCAATTGGTAGATGTGGTAAACTCCGACCCGCGCAGAGGTTACGGGCACGAAAAAGTGCTGACAGCCATTAAGATAGACCAAAGTTCTTTGGATATTTTGAAAGAAAAAGGCCTGACGTTGGATTCTGTGCTACCAGAAGGCGAAGAGCTTTACTTGAAAGCAACGGCCAATTTGAGTACGGGCGGCACGTCCACTGACGTAACCGATTTGGTACACCCGTACAATGTGTTTATGGCCGAACGCATTTCGCGTATTATTGGCTTGGATATTTGCGGTATAGACGTAATGACGCACGACATTAGCATTCCGCTCAACGAAAGTGGCGGTGCAGTGTTGGAAGTAAACGCAGCCCCAGGTTTTAGGATGCACATTGCCCCAACCAGCGGACTGCCGCGCAACGTGGCCGAACCTGTGTTGGATATGCTTTATCCGCCTGGCAGCAACGCACGCATTCCGATTATCGCCGTGTCGGGGACAAACGGAAAAACGACGACTACGCGCCTGATTGCGCATATCGTCAAAACGACGGGTATTAAGGTGGGTTTCACTACTACCGACGGCATTTATATCCATAACCAAATGGTAGAAAAAGGCGATTGCACGGGACCTGTGAGTGCCGCTTTTGTCTTGAAAGACCCAACTGTTGAGTTTGCGGTGTTGGAATGCGCCAGAGGTGGCATTATTCGGGCTGGTTTGGGTTTTGATAAATCAGATATTGGCATCGTGACCAACGTAGCCGCCGACCACTTAGGCCTGCACGACATCAATACGGTGGAGGAGATGGCCAGAGTAAAAGGCGTGGTAGTGGAAAGCGTGAAAAAAGACGGCTATGCGATTTTGAACGCTGATGATGATTTGGTGTACAATATGGGCAAGTCGGTTTCGTCTAAAATCGCGCTATTTAGCATGGACGAAACGAACCCGCGCATTATCGAGCATTGCCAAGCGGGAGGCTACGCCGCCATTGCCGAAAACGGTTATATCACGGTTTGTAAAGGCACTTGGAAAATTCGTATTGCCAAAATCGTGAATATCCCATTGACATTTGCGGGTAAGGCTATCTTCATGATTCAGAATATTTTACCTGCGGTATTGGCTGGATTTTTGAGCAATTTCAAAACGGAAGATATTCGTGTGGCTTTGGAAACGTTTATCCCGTCGCCGACTCAAACGCCAGGCCGTATGAATATGTTTAAGTTCAACAGGCTTACGGTAATGATAGATTATGCGCACAATCCTGCGGGCTTGCAGGCGTTGGGGCGTTTCTTGGAAAGGATAGAAGATGCGCCAAAAATCGGTATTCTGACGGGTGTCGGAGACCGCCGCAACGAGGATATAATGGAGTTGGGCGTGTTGGCTGGCGAAATTTTTGACGAGGTAATCATTAGGCAAGATAAAAACTTGCGTGGCCGCCAAGACAACGAAATCGTGGAGCTTTTGGAAGCTGGTATCCGCCAAAGTCGTCCGTCTATGAAAATTACGAATATTCCAGACGAAGTGGCTGCCGTAGAATTTGCGGTAACTACTGCCCCGACAGGCGCGTTTATCGTGGTGTGTTCGGACGCTATCTCCGAAGTAGTAGAAGCAGTGTTGCGTTTGCGCGAGCAAGAAGCCGTAGTACAGATTACGCAGGCAGATATTCCAAATCGTTAGGATAATAATACTATAACAATTCCTTCATCAAAGCAGCAGGCCGTTTATAATGTGCCTGCTGCTTTTTTATATAATTTGTTGGAAAGCCAAAACCAGACATTTATCTTTCGCCGAAGTTTTTAATCACAAGAACTTCTTTTATTTATTTTTAAAAATAATTAAAAATATAGAAATGGGTATATCTCTGCAAAAAGGTTCTTCTCTGAACCTTACCAAAAAGCAACCATCGCTCAAAAAAGTAATGATTGGGCTGGGTTGGGAATTGAAAGCGGGTGCGGCCTTAGACCTTGACGCGTCGGTGTTTATGGTGGCGGCCAATGGCAAATTGGTTTCGGACGAATATTTGATTTTTTATAATAACCTCAAATCGCCAGACGGCGCGGTACAGCACACAGGCGACAACCGCAGCGGCGTAGGAGATGGCGACGACGAAATGATTTTGGTGAATTTACCGTTGGTAAATGCTGCCGTGAAAGAAATGTTGGTGGTGGTAACTATACACGAAGCTGCCGCACGCCGCCATAATTTCGGGCTGCTCACTGATGCGTATATTCGTATTCTGGACGTGGAAACACAAACCGAAATTGTACGCTATGACCTTGATGCAGAATTTGGACAAAGCACTGATGTAGAGTTCGGTAAGCTTTCCAATGTGAATGGCGAATGGCATTTTACGGCGGTGGGCGTAGGCAATACCAAAGGCTTGGAAGGTTATGTGAATGCTTATTTATAAACACAAAAAAACAGAACGACAATGGCTATACAATTGCAAAAAGGTTCTTCGTTGAACCTGACAAAAAAAGAACCAGCACTCAAAAAAATTATGATTGGTTTGGGTTGGGAACTCAAGCAAGGCGCACAACTTGACCTTGACGCGTCGGTGTTTATGGTGGGCGCGAATGGCAAATTGCCTTCAGACGAATATTTGATTTTTTATAATAACCTCAAATCGCCAGACGGCTCTGTACAGCACACAGGCGACAATCGCACGGGTTTGGGCGACGAGGACGACGAAATGATTTTGGTGAATTTGCCGCTGGTGAGTCAGAATGTTACGGAAATTTTGGTAGTGGCTACGATTCATGATGCAGTGGCACGCCGCCATAACTTTGGGTTGCTGACTGATGCGTACATTCGCATCGTGGACGTGGAAACCAAACGCGAAATTTTGCGTTACGACCTTGATGCCGAATTTGGAACTAATACAGACGTAGAGTTTGGTAAATTGCACAAACAAAATGGCGAATGGTATTTTACGGCATTGGGTGTAGGCAATAACAAAGGTTTGGAAGGCTACGTGAATATTTATGTCTAAATCTGCCTTAGGCGTGGCATTACTCGTGTTTTACTTAACTATATTAGTTTATAATTTTAAACGAATTAAATACAATAATGGCAATATCACTTCAAAAAGGTTCTTCTTTTAACCTTACCAAAAAAGAACCTGCGCTTAAAAAAATCATGATTGGTTTGGGTTGGGAAATGACTCAAGGTCAGAAACTTGATTTAGATGCTTCTGTTTTTATGCTTGCCTCTAATGGCAAACTGGTAGGAGAGGAGTATTTTGTGTTTTTTAATAATCTCAAGTCGGGCGATGGCTCAGTGCAGCACACAGGCGACAACCGCACGGGTGCAGGCGACGAGGATGACGAAATGATTTTGGTGAATTTGCCGATAGTCAATAGTGCCGTGAAAGATATATTGGTAACTGTTTCGATACACGAGGCTGCGGCGCGTCGTCATAGTTTTGGTCTTTTGCAAAATGCTTATATCCGTATCGTAGATGTGGAAACTAAGCGCGAAGTTTTGCGTTACGACCTCGATGCCGAGTTTGGTAACAATACAGACGTTGAGTTTGGGAAATTGCACAATGAAAATGGCGAATGGCATTTTACGGCGGTCGGCGTGGGTAGTAATAAAGGTTTGGAAGGTTATGTAAACGCATTTGCTTAGGCGTAAATATTGTTTTTCCAAAGAAAAACCTACATTTGTACTATGGTACGTTAAGTCTGTGTATCAGCTAATTTTTTCATAGTCAGTTGATATTTTGTAACTTGCAGCCACAGGGACTTAACCTATTTTTAAAGGTTTTATGGCTTAGGTTTTTAAATAAAAAACGCGATTTATGTCTATCTCACTCAATAAAAAAACAGGAATAAACCTGACTAAGGGTAAAAGCATCTCATTAGAAAAAGCGGGTCGCCATTTGCATCAAGTGTGCGTTGGGCTTAACTGGGGTGTAATTGAAAGTAAGGCCTTTTTTGGTTTGTTAAAAAGCAAAGATGCTGTTGATTTGGACGGTAGTGTTTCGGCTTTTGATAAAGACGGACAGTTGCTTTATACGGTTTATTATCACAAAACGATTTCAAAAGACCGTGCCGTGCGCCACAGTGGCGACGATTTGACGGGTGATGCGTCGGGCGATGATGGCCGCGACAATGAAATTATTCAAATTGATTTGCCGAAGGTGATGCCTGAAGTGCAAACTATTGTTTTTTTCCTAAATTCTTACAAAGGCCAAGATTTTGCCAGTATTCCATATTCAAAAATCCGCATTTTTGAAGGAAACAATACAGAGGTGAGAGATGTTTTGGCTACTTTTAATTTGTCTGCCGAACAAGCATTTGCGGGTTGTGTGGCCATGATTATGGGTAAATTGGTACGTCGCGGAAATGGTTGGGATTTTATAGCCATTGGCGAAGGTGCTAATACTCAGCGTATTGATGATACAATTACGCTTATTCAAGAAAAATATTTATAAGGTTTATTCATTCACAAGGTATTGCTGATGGCCTCTGCCTTGTGAATGTTTACATGAAGGCAGATGAGAGGCTACGCAACGTTTATTTATTGGGAAGATGTGCCAATGGCATAGACTAAAAATTAAATAGAAGAACGATGGCTAACAAAAATAACACCAGAATACCCAACAATAGTGAGTTGTCGGAGCAGTTTGTTTCTGCTTCTGGCAATAATTTTGCTGGCTTTGTTACCAGCATGAACGTGAATAATATTGTTCAAGACGATCAAACACTTGAAGTGGGCGGCATCACGGCATTTGCGGACGAGGAAACGGACGCTTGGCTGTCAGAGGATGTGATTGCCAATCAGATTAAGTTGCTTGCCTATAAGCGTGGCCAAAGTTGCGAACAGATATTAGAAACGGTTACTAAAAAATTAGTGGAAAGCGAGGGCGGAATAGCGCAACCAACACAACCACCTGTGGCCATGTTTGATTATGGGGTTTGGTGGCAACAGTGGTCTAAGTACTGGCTTGATGTAACCAATAGTTTTTTTCAACCGTCACAAGATAGGAAGTAATTTGTTGATTGCTAGTGTTTTATGTGTTTGTTGCGTAAAAAAAATGGCAGTATGTTGTGATTGTTTGTTGAAAATTGATAGTTTTGTTATGATTTATCTATTAAGGAACCTGCGTACTCGCTATATTATTTAGGTTGATTTGAAGACAAGTACACTGACTTATTATGGAGCGAAATTCGCTTGGGATGTCATTTGTGTTTTATTGATAAAATTATAAAAAATATTAGAAGTATTGATTAGAATATTTACCATACCACTCCGAATGATATAAATAGTTACAACATCGTTGTTAGTTGTTTTGCTAATTCCAATCAAAAACAAATGAACCGACAGAACCGTTGTTATTTGAGTCGAAAGAGGCCTCCTTGCGATGACAAGGGAGGCTATACTTGTTTATGGTCAAGTCGGTTTATACATCGTAGTGCTTATAGTCAGATGACACACAAAAACACAAATTCGCTGGTATTCAATTATTCCCCTATACTCTTAAGTGCCATGAAAAAGATATTTACTTTATTTCTACCAATAGTTTTCTTTGGGCTTTTATCCTTGTGGGGAAATACTGCGCAGGCACAGACGGCAACTGTAACAAATGTTTCATGTTATAATGCTTGTGATGGTTCTATTACTATTACAGATATTCCTAATTTTACTGGAAACTATAATGATTATATCTTTTATTGGGAAGATTTGGGTTTTAGTGCCGATACTGGATTATATCACAGAGAAAACCTATGTGCTGCTGCTAATTATAATATATTTATAGTCCTAGTTAATGATATATTTACTTCGTATTCACTGTCTGTTGAAATAACAGAAAACCCTCAAATCACTTTAACGTCAACTGTTACTTCCAGTGTATGTTCTAATGCTGAGCCCTTCCAAATCAAAACATCTACAAATGCAGATGCTTTGCCTGGTACATTTACTTGGACGTATTTAGACGCGTCTAATAACTTACAAACTTTGGTAAAATCTAATACAAATGTCGGTATTGATTATGTTAACCCAAGTCAACTTGCAGTAGGTAATGTGCTATTTACTTGTGTTTTTGTAGATATAAAAGGTTGTTCTGATACCACTACTTTTAATGTTAATATAAAACCATCATCTCCTGTTGATTTTACTTACTCTCCTACGTCTGTCTGTATTAATGAATACACTACTGTGGCTGCATCTGTAGCATTTTCTCCTTTTTTTACCTATAAGTGGGAACTTGCAGGTTTAGGAGAATTTTTGGGTGGCGGTACAACTAAGTTCGGGTACGGCCCTCACAAAGTAAGATGGTTTTCAAGTAATGCTGGTAATGGTATTGTACTTACAGTATCAAATCCTTCTGTTTGCGGAGGTAAAGCAACTAAAAATATTACAGTTTTTAATAATCCAACAGCCTCAATCACTGGCTTATCTTCTTCGTATTGTAATAATATTTCGGCGGCCACTATTACAGGTGGTTCTACTTCAGGTACCTTTAAGTTAGATGAGGCAGTTGTAGGCACTTCCACTACTAATTATATACTGAACCCGTCGGCTCTTTCGCTGGGTTCGCATACGATTAAGTTTATAGCGATTAACGCTGCGGGTTGTAAAGACTCTATTTCTCAGAGCTTTAATGTACTTGAGACCCCTGTGGCTTCTATTTCGGGTATAAATAGTTCGTACTGTATTAATGACCCTGCAGTAACAGCGGTGGGCAGCGGTACGCCAGCAGGAGGTACGGGAACTTTCCTTACTCAAACGGGTCTTACGGCTGGTGGCGTTTTCACACCGTCGGTGGCAGGTGTTGGTATATATACTATTCAGTATGTATATACTTCAGCGAATGGTTGTAAAGATACCGCCAACTTTGATGTTACGGTTACACCGATTCCTGATGTAGCGGCAAGTCCGTCACCTGCAAGCGTTTGTAGTGGCAGCACTACGAATATTGCCCTTACCAGTACAACGCCTTCTGCTACTTTTGCTTGGACAGCAAGTTTGCTAAGCGGAACAGTAACTGGCTTCGCTGATGGTAGTGGCAGTACGATTGCACAGGCACTCAGTGGTGTAGGCGTGGTTCGCTATACCGTAAATTCAAGTGCAAATGGTTGTACAGGAAGTGCAATTTTTGTAGATATAACGGTAAAACCATTACCAACAGCAACCCTTTCGGGTGTTGGCACTATTTGTAGTGGAGCAAGTAGCAGCATTAGTATAGCCTTGACGGGCAGTGCCCCATGGGTTTTGGTGTATAATGACGGTACAGGAAATGTAACAGTCAATAATATCTTAACTTCGCCACATACAATCAGTGTAAGTCCTAGTGCGACAACGACTTATAGTTTGGTGAGTGTAAGTGATGCGAATTGTACTGGCACTGTATCAGGTAGTGCAACAGTAACAGTAAATCCGTTGCCAAATGTAATAGCTACCCCACCAAGTGATGCAATCTGTAGTGGGACAAGTACGAACATAGCATTGACGAGTGGTGTAGCGGGTGCTACGTTTAGCTGGACGGCATCAGGCATAAGTGGCAGTGTATCAGGTTTTTCAGCAGGCAGTGGCAGCACTATAGCTCAGACACTTACGGGCATTGGAGTAGTTCGTTATACAATTACGGCCACTGCAAATGGTTGTAGTGGAAGTACTATAACAGTAGATGTAACAGTGAAACAAGCTCCAACTGCGAGTTTGTCGGGTACAGGTAATATATGTGCTGGTGGCAGTGCGAGTTTAAGTGTGGTGTTGACGGGAACAGCCCCATGGAGTTTGGTGTATAATGACGGCACAGGAAATGTAACCGTAAATAATATATTGGTATCGCCACATACAATTAGTGTAAGTCCAAGTACAACGACGACATACAATTTGGTGAGTGTGAGTGATGCGAACTGTACAGGCACTGTTTCAGGTAGTGCGACAGTAACAGTAAAACCATTGCCAGTAATAACAGCGACACCATCTAGTGAGACATTGTGTAGTGGAGGAGCAACTAATATAGCCTTGACGAGTACAGTACCCACTACGACTATGAGCTGGACAGCCAGTTTGGTAAGTGGAACAGTGAGTGGTTTTTCAGCAGGTAGTGGTAGTACCATTGCCCAAATACTAACAGGCTCAGGTGTAGTACGTTATACTATAAATTCTAGTGCAAATGGTTGTAGTGGAAATACTATAACAGTAGATGTAACGGTAAAACCACTACCAACGGCGAGTTTGTCGGGTACAGGTAATATATGTTCTGGTGGCAGTGCGAATTTGAGTGTGGTGTTGACGGGCAGTGCGCCATGGATTTTGGTGTATAATGACGGCACAAGCAATATTACGGTAAATAATATTTTAGTATCACCGCATACAATTAGTGTAAGTCCAAGTACAACGACGACATATAATTTGGTAAGTGTGAGTGATGCGAACTGTACAGGCACTGTTTCAGGTAGTGCGACGGTAACAGTAAAACCATTGCCAACTGCGAGTTTGTCGGGCACAGGTAATTTCTGTTCTGGTGGCAGTGCGAATTTGAGTGTGGTATTCACAGGTAGTGCACCATGGAGTTTGGTGTATAATGACGGTACAGGAAATGTAACCGTAAACAATATCTTAACTTCGCCACATACAATCAGTGTAAGTCCAAGTACAACGACGACTTATAGTTTGGTGAGTGTGAGTGATGCGAACTGTACAGGCACTGTTTCAGGTAGTGCGACGGTAACAGTAAAACCATTGCCAACGGCGAGTTTGTCAGGCACAGGCAATTTCTGTTCTGGTGGCAGTGCGAATTTGAGTGTGGTGTTGACAGGTAGTGCACCATGGAGTTTGGTGTATAATGACGGCACAAGCAATATTACGGTAAATAATATTTTAGTATCACCGCATACAATCAGTGTAAGTCCAAGTACAACGACGACATACAATTTGGTGAGTGTGAGTGATGCGAACTGTACTGGCACTGTTTCAGGTAGTGCGACGGTAACGGTAAAACCATTGCCAACGGCGAGTTTGTCGGGCACAGGTAATTTCTGTTCTGGTGGTAGTGCGAATTTGAGTGTGGTATTAACAGGTAGTGCACCATGGAATTTGGTGTATAATGACGGTACAGGAAATGTAACCGTAAACAATATCTTAACTTCGCCACATACAATCAGTGTAAGTCCAAGTTCAACAACGACTTATAGTTTGGTGAGTGTAAGTGATGCGAACTGTACAGGCACTGTTTCAGGTAGTGCGACGGTAACGGTAAAACCATTGCCAACTGCGAGTTTGTCAGGCACAGGTAATTTTTGTTCTGGTGGCAGTGCGAGTTTAAGTGTGGTGTTGACGGGCAGTGCGCCATGGAATTTGGTGTATAATGACGGTACAGGAAATGTAACCGTAAACAATATCTTAACTTCGCCACATACAATCAGTGTAAGTCCGAGTGCGACAACGACTTATAGTTTGGTAAGTGTGAGTGATGCGAATTGTACGGGCACTGTTTCTGGTAGTGCGACGGTAACAGTAACGCCAATCCCTGATGTTACAGCAACGCCAACTGCTGAAATGATTTGTTCTACGGCTTCTACTAATATTAGTTTAAGTAGTTCGAGTGGGGCAGCGGTATTTAACTGGACAGCAAGTTTAGTGAGTGGTACTGTAACTGGTTTCTCGGCAGGTAGTGGTAGCTCTATTGCTCAAGCACTAACGGGAACAGGTGTTGTTCGTTATACAATTACTTCTTCTGCTAATGGCTGTTCTAGCACCCCACTTACAGTTGATGTAACGGTTACTTCTATTATAACTGCTTCTGTTTCATTGTCTCGTACACCAAGCGGTTCTATATGTATAGGAAATAATGTAGTGATTACTGCAACGCCTACTAACGGTGGTGCAACGCCTACTTATGATTGGTTTGTGAATGGTTCTTCTACCCCAGTTCAAAGTGGTACAAGTAATGTGCTCAATGTAACAGGATTAACAGCTAATACAACGGTTGATGTCGTGATGACACCAAGTGGTATTGGCTGTTTGGCTAGCCCTACTGCTACAGCTTCTATTTCAATACCTGTAGTTCCTGGCCTTTTGGTATCAAGTGTTGTAACACCCGCTTCTGCTTGCGGTGCTTCTGATGGTTCTATTGTAGTAACGATTACTAATGGAACTACTCCTTCATTCTCTTGGAGTGATGGAAGTACTGTTGTAGCGACAACAAAAGATTTGGTGAATTTCCCTGCAGGAACTTATATTTTAACGGTAACAGATGCCTCATGTTCGGCTTCTTATACTGCTACAATTACTGCACCATTGCCAGCAGGAACAACAGTTACTCCTGTAGTAACACGTACATCTTCTTGCGGTAGTGCAGATGGTGCTATTGCTCTTACTGTATCAGGATTTTCTACCGCGCCAACTTTTGCGTGGTATGCACTTCCTGCAAGAACATTTATTGCTAATACTCAAAACCTCGCAGCCTTAGCCGCAGGACAATATAGAGTAGTGGTGGCTGTAAATAATTCATGTATGGACTCTATTACAGTAACAGTAACTAGTCCAATCGCAGGTTTGGTAGCAACATCTACTCCTACAACTGTTTGCGGTAGTACAGATGGTTCTGCTTCTGTTACTGCAACTGGTTTGAGTGCGGCTACTACTTATTTGTGGCAAAAAATATCTGCTCCAATCAATAATAATGTTTCTACGGCTGCATCAACAGGCAATATTTTGGCTGCTGGTAATTATCGTGTCATTGTAACAGATGGTTTCTGTACAGATACAGCCTTTACCACAGTATTTAGTCCTGCTCCATTTGCTGTGGCTGTTAGTTCTACGAATGAAAGTGCTTGTAATGCTGCTGATGGTTCAATTACATTGACTGTAACGGGAGCTACTGGCTCATTAACGTATGTTTGGAAGAAAAATGGTATAGTTCAATCGGCTTTAACATCATCTTCGGCAACGAATTTATCAGCAGGTATTTATAGAATAATCATTGCACAAGGATTCTGCGTAGATTCTGTTCAAAGAATTATCACAAGTCCAGCCCCATTTAGCTTGGCTGCAACAGTAACTGATGTTACGCTTTGCGGTGCTTCTGATGGTTCAATTACATTGACAACTACAGGTACATTTACGGCTCCACTTACTTATACTTGGACGTCGTTAGGTGGTTATGTGGGTAGCAATAGCCCAAGTCAAACAAACTTACCAGTAGATGTTTACACTATTCTTGTACAAGATGGGGCGGGTTGTTCGGCTGTTATTACAAGAGCTGTAAATAGCCCAGCACCTTATACTTTGTCATCAAGTGTAGTAAACCCGAGTGTATGTAGTGGCGCAGACGGCAGCATCAATTTGAGTATATCTCCAAGTGGAACTTATGATTATACTTGGTTTGATAATATAGGTAATCT
>NZ_FOLE01000011.1 GCF_900112255.1 Flexibacter flexilis DSM 6793 | reverse complement strand
ATCAAACTCGTCATTACCAACCACTGGGGCTGCAAAGATTCCACACAGGCCATCCTTCACCCAGACGGTACTATCACTGGCAACAAACCTAATTCTAACCGCCAAAGTACCACGATTAGCAACATTTACCCCAATCCTGCCGCGCAGTCCGTGCGACTGGATTACAGCTTGCCAAGCACTTGCCAAGAGGCAAACCTGAAAATCTATGAACTGGGCACGGGTCGAATCCTATTGCAAAAACGTTTGTCCGTACTCGAACGCGCTACAAGATTGGATGTTTCAAGCCTTCCACAAGGCCTTTACGGTTGCCAACTCTACGCCGACGGCATACCCGCCCCAAAAGTTCAGAAACTTTCCGTGGTGAGGTAAAATATTGACTCATAAAAAAGAAGGCGATTTAGAGTTTTCTAAATCGCCTTCTTTTTTATTTCTTACGGAAGAAAACATTAATCGGAACACCTTCAAAACCAAAGTGTTTACGAATTTGGTTTTCCAAGAAACGCTCATACGATTTGTCCAGATACTGCGGCAAGTTGCAGAAAAATGCAAAACTTGGCGTGTGTGTCGGCAACTGCATCGCGTACTTAATTTTGATATAACGGCCTTTTTTGGCTGGCGGCTGAAACTTATCTATTTCGGGTAGAAGTTTGTCATTTACCTGCGAAGTAGGGATTTTGTGCGAACGGTTGTTATAGACCTGAATCGCCATTTCAACCGCCTGAAACACACGTTGTTTGGTGTGCGCCGAAATGAATATAATTGGCGTATAATCTATCGGGGCGATACGCTCACGGATAGCACGTTCAAAATCGCGCGCCGTGTTCGTTTCTTTATTTTCTATCAAATCCCATTTGTTCACCAAAATCACCATGCCTTTGCGGTTGCGTTCGGCAAGGCCGATAATGCTCGCGTCTTGTGCTTCTATGCCGCGCGTAGCGTCGAGCATAATAATACAAACGTCTGCATCTTCAATGGCTTTGATGGTGCGAAGTGTCGAATAAAATTCGATATTGTCTTCACGTACTTTGGCTTTGCGGCGCAAACCTGCCGTATCGGTCAGGATAAATTCTTTGCCGAAGGCCTTGTAACGCGTGTCGATGGAATCGCGCGTAGTGCCTGCCACATCGGTTACGATATTGCGGTCTGTACCCAACAACACGTTTACCAACGAAGATTTGCCCACATTCGGACGGCCCACGATGGCAATACGCGGTACGCCTTGGTCTGGGAACTCCTCGCCTTCTTCCTCAAAATGAGACACCACGGCATCGAGCAACTCGCCCGTTCCCGCGCCACTTTGCGAAGAAACTGGGAATATTTCCGAATCGCCTATACCCAAAGCATAGAAACTACCCGCCCAATGCACACGCTCGGACGTATCCGCTTTGTTGGCAATCACATAAACAGGTTTTTTGGATTTGCGCACGACACGTGCAAACTCTTCGTCGAGTGGGTGTATTCCTTCGGTTACGTCCACCATGAACAAAATAACATTGGCTTCTTCCATAGCCAATTGCACTTGTTCGCGGATTGCTTCCTCGAATACATCTTCCGAACCACTCACATAACCGCCCGTATCAATGACGGTAAAGTATTTTCCAATCCACTCGGCACGTCCGTAGTGGCGGTCGCGGGTTACACCGCTTTGGTCGTCCATGATGGCTTTTCTCTCGCCCACCAATCTGTTAAATAAAGTAGATTTGCCCACGTTTGGGCGGCCTACTATCGCTACAATGTTGCTCACGATTTTGTATTTTGTCTAAAAATAACACGACCGTTCCCCTACAAACGGAAACGGCTCTGCAAAAAGGATTTTCCTTTTCGTAACGGCGGCAAAAGTAGAAAATTCTTTCGGAGAAAACAAATAGAACTGTAAATCAGTGGGTTTAGTATTTTAATTTAAAATACCTTATTTTAGTATTTTAATTTAACCCAAACAATTTGCAATGAAAAAATCAATATTACTTGCTACGCTGCTATTGGCGTGCATTGGCATTAGCTACGCTCAAAAACCTAATATCCCGATGCCTGAAGGCATGCGCGTGATAAAACAACTTGAAAAAGGAATGTTTCAGGTAGTTTACAAAGGCGATACCGCTCTTTTTGTTGATAATGATTTCAAACCCAACAAAAAACGAATCATTTATGAGTTAGACTCCGCCTATATCGCTGCCGAAACTGCTAAAGGTCGTTGGGCAGGAACAAAACCTTACAAAAATGATAAAGTAGTCAAAGATACTATCGTCAGTACATTAGCCTATCTTTTACCTTGCGAAAAAAATCTTTGTTACACACTGACCAACAAAGAAAATTTGGTGATAGAAACGGCCAGTTTTGCCCAACCGTTTTGGTGTGAACTAACTGACAGTCAAACGGGAAAGGTACTTTTCTCAAAAGAATACCGTACGCCTCGAAAACAAATTACCGTACCCGTTGGCAAAAATTGTGGTGATGTAACGGTTAGGAGCAAAATCCGAAAACTAAACGCAAAATTCTGCTATCACTAAAAATAAAAAGGCTGCCGTGTTCTAATGGCAGCCTTTTTATTTTACAACTCCTCATCGCGCCGAATAAGGCGATGTGCTTGCTTGCGGTCTTTTTTGTGGGCTAAGGATTTTTTCTTGGCACTGGTGCGGTCGCGGTCGCTACAAAAATGTACCCCTTTATTTCTTAATCGTAAATTCAAAATCAGAACCCACGCCTACCTGCGAACGCACGCTAATGTGGCCGCCCAAACCTTCTACCAACGATTTGACGGTAGCCAACCCGATGCCGTTGCCTTTTTCGCCGCGTCGGGCTTGGTTTACGGAGGTTTCAAAAAGCTGAAAAACGCGTTCTTGGTCTTGTGTCTTGATACCCAGACCGTTGTCTATGACATTTATCCGCACAAATTCTTTATCACTACAAACCTTAACCGTTACTTCGGCAATGGGTTTGTCGTTGTATTTGATGCCATTGCTCAACAAATTGATAAAGATTTGCTCCAAAGCCACCCGATTGGTATAAATACTAATGTTACGGTCAAAATCAAGCTCAAAGCGCACATCGCCACTCGTGTCCACGAGCTTTGAGGCAGCTTTGATGAGTTCATAAAAATTGATAAATTCTTTGTTTTCGGACAGGATTTTGGCGTTTCGGCTGTATTTAAGAATGCCGTCAATGAGTTGGTTCAGGCTCAGGGCTGCGCCGCTAATCGAGTCGAGCAAATCATTTCCCTCAGCATTTACCACGTTGGCATAATCGCTTTTGAACAAATCTATGAGCATCACGATATTAGCCAAAGGCGATTTCATGTCGTGGGCGGCCAGCCGCGCAAATTTTTCCAAACCTTTGTTTTGCTCCTCTATTTCTTTGATGTAGATGTCAAGGGCAATGGTTTTTTTGCGTAGCTCAAACACGTTCATCACCTGATTGGCCAGTGCCTTCAGTGCATTGATTTGGTATTGGTCAAGTACGTGCGGCTCTTTGTCTATTACGCAAAGCGTACCCAGCGCAAATCCGTCGGGGTTTACGAGCGGAATCCCCACATAAAAAATAACATACGGGTCGTCGGTAACCAGCGGATTGTCATGGAAACGTGCATCGTTGCGCGAGTCGGGTACTATAAAAATGTTTTGTTTGTCGTTGATGGCATGTGCGCAAAAGGCTACATCCCGCGGTGTTTCGGTTACTGTTAATCCTCTATTTGACTTAAACCATTGGCGTTTTTCGTCTATCAAAGTGATAAGCGAAATCGGTACTTTACAAATCTGAGAAGCCAAATACGTGATTTCTTCGTATTCTTTTTCGGGCAAAGTGTCCAGAATAGAATATTCTTTCAGGGCTTTTAAACGAAGCTCTTCGTCGGCTGGAATTTCAGGTTTTTTCATTCTTTACAGTGTTTTTGAGAATTATTGCAATAGAGTGATGTTATAATGTTGTGGAATCAAATCTACAAAAATCAAAACAGTAAGAAATGGTTATTTTGCCTTAAAACACACATTTCTTTTGTGCAAAAATTAACAATAAAAGCCAATATAACAAAACACACTTGCAGTATTTTTGTCAAAACATTCTGCTTATTCTTTCAATAAATTACTTGACTCAATGCCAAGTAATATCTTCAAGTAGCTGACAAACAATGCCAAACACCTTACAAAGTGTCGGTTTGGCGTACAAAAAATGTTCGGTAGCTTCTGCGCTTTCAAATCCATGCCAAAATTTGCCGTCTGGGGTTTGGTAACGATTGTCAAAATAATGGTCGGAACAGATTATATCTAACTTCCGACCCAAGCATTTTGTTGCGAAAAACTACTTTTTCTTAAACGTAACCATGCCCGTTTTGTGGCCGAAGTGTCGGTACAAAAAGAAGGTTTCGGACGATTCGGAATACAGCATGGCCACAGGCGAGGCACTGTCCAGCGGTTTGCCTTGCAAAAGTTGTCCTTTTTTGTCGTACAAATACGTTTTTTCGTCGGCGGGGTCGGTTACTGCAATCACCTCATTTCCAGCTCCAAAATTGTAATATTGGACGGGCAAACGATTCGCGTTTTTATATTCTTTCTCAAAAATAGGTTTCAAATTATTGTCGAATAGCGCGACTTGTGTGTCGGTTTGGCGGGCAACGGCAAAGGCTTTTCCCGCAGGGTCTGGGCACAACGTAAAAACAGTGTTTACCGAAGGTCTATAAATTTGTTCGCGCTTAGATTCTTTACCTTTCAGGCTCACGGTAATCAACTCGCCTTGCTCGGAAAGCGTCGTGATGTACGTGTTTTCAAAACTCGTCCCGATTTGTGGCAGCAACGCACTTTCAAAACGGCCTTTGAGGTCAATCGGGAAACCCGCAAATAATTCGCCTTTTCGCGTGAGCATATACAGTTTGCCTGCGGCAGTCAGGGCCACAATGCAATCTTTGTCGTTGATGCGCAAATGCAGCGGTGCGGCCGCCAATTTACCAGGCAAACGTCTTGGATTCCAGCCTTCTAAGGCTTTCCCTTTCTCATCGAACATATACAAAAGTCCGTCGGTGTTGGCCAGCAAAAAGCGGTAATTATGATTTTTTTCGTAGTCAAAAGCAGCCAGTTGCGCAATGCGCGTGCTGTCCGAAAGTCGCACGGGAAACGGCTCTTGTACTGCGCCTGCGCGGTCGGTCAGAAACAAGGCTTTGTCGGTGGCAAAAGCAAATTGCTGGTGCGCGTCGTCTTGCAAATACACAGGCAGAAATTCCGAAACAACTCTTTGATTGACAGGAAGTTTAAAACTAATTTTTCCGTCTTTGTCGAGCAAAAAAACTTGCTGCGCCGAATCCAACACAATCGTTTCGAGGCTTTTGGTTGCGGGATTGCGCACCACTTTGGGCGGTGTCTGGACAGGAAACTGAAAATAAGTATCATATTTCACTTTGAAAAGTTCGTCGCTTGCGCTGGCCTGTCCGTCGGCTTCTTGCTCCACAATCAGGGACGTTTGCGTGCGCGTTTCGGCCACATTAAACTGAGCAGCCAGCCACGTATTTTTTTGCAAAATGGCCTGTTGCGCTTGCATGATTTCCCCAAATTTTTCACCTGCATTGTTCTGTAACATTCGCCACGCACGCGCCGTGTTGATGGCCAGTGTTACGTGTGCTTTGGGATTTAGTTCTTGCATGAAATGCTGGATTTTCACGGACTTTGCCCAAACGTCTTCGTGCTCAATATCCGCGATTAAAGTCCTCAATGTCTGGATATTATTGGCAAAAACCACGTAATCTTCTATCTGAAAATAAAAGCATTCGGAAAACCCGCCAAACGGATTGCCCAGCAGCAATGCGGGAAAATCTGTAACGGGAATTTGGCGAATTTCGCGGCCTTGAAACTGTTCAATGTAGGGCTTTGGGTCGCTGAACTGTTCGGAAAAAGTTTTGAGCGTGCGCGTAGCCTGCTCCATGTCGGCGGCCTGAATGAACAGCAGTTTGTCGGCCTCGTCAGCATCTACGGTTTCCAGCAAACACAACGCGATTTCGCGCCCCCACCAACCGTACAACTGGCTCGGACTAATGTCATGTTGTTCGTGCAAAGTCTCTTTTGCTTCGATGTATTCATCAAGATGACGATGACGGTAACCGTCCAAATCGCTGCCAAATTTTGAACCTTTCGAGAAACTGTAATGGTACAAAACGGCTGTTTTGTTGGGGATAAACTTCTGAACTGTAATGGGCTGGGCGGCTTGCGGGGCAAACGTGGACAAAAAATAAGAATTGTCTTCGGCTAGCGAAAAACCTTCGGCATGAAAGCGATTGTCGGCAGTGTTCAGTTCCAGCGTAGCGGATTGCGCCATGCGTGCCAGCGGCTCAAAAAAACTTTTTTGCGACGGCGAAACCGAAGCCAGCAGCGCAGGCAACTGTTTGTAGTTGAGGTAAGCCGTAATGTTGCCGTTTTCGTGGGGCGTGGGCTTAAAGTTCTTTTTCTGATATTCAATAAAATGTACTTGCGTCGGGTGATTGATGGTACGAATCACATCTTCTACCAAAATAGCGGTTTGGCTGATGGCCAACACATTTTTATATACCAAAAACGAGGCTTTTTGGCCAGTGCTGCGGTGCGTAATGTCGGTAATGATAAGTTCTTGGTAAAGACGGTCTTGAAATTTGTATTGGCCGCTTTCTTGCAAGTTTTTGAGCAAAGTATTCCAAGCCGAAAGGCTGCCATCTTGCGCCAAATCGTAACAAAGCAAATAGCCGATTTCTTCGCGGCCTGTGGCGTGCAGGGACACAAACACCGATTTATTTTTAAAAAAATTCTCCTTCAAATCGTGCGCTTTAGCGAGGCTGTCTATTCGTGCCACTATTTTTTGTACAAAATGCGCTTCGGGCAATGGCGCAATATTTTTCCAAAAAGTTTTTTTGCTCCATTGGCTCAGTTGCGTTTGGGGTTGGTCTATCTGAAAGGCGATGGCAGCACTTTCGGGTACGCAAGTCCAGATGGTAAGGGGTTTTTCTTGTTCGCGCCAAAGCATATAGCTATAAATTCCGATAGCAAAGGCCGAAGCAATGAATATAAAAAGAAGGAGTTTTTTCACGAAGCGGTATTATTTTGATTGGATTTGCAAAATAACAACAAAAGGCTGAAATAATGTAAAATCATGCAATATCCTGAAAAAGCATAAAATTATATGATTTTTATCAAAAAATACAAAATTGTTAGTATCGTGTTTTAAAAAAATATAGCTTTGAGAAATTTTTAATGTTGTTTGATTTTCGAGAAGCAGTCATAGCGGCATTGCAAGTCGAAACGTATTATTTATTTTTTTGCTCAAAAAATCAATTTTCAACACAAAAACAAAACAATGAAAAAACTTTACAACATTGTATCAAAGCTCTATGATACAGAAGTTCCCGCACAAGGCCTAGCCTTATTCCGAATTTTGTATGGTATTGTATTTTTAATGGAAGTACTCCAATTAAATTACTTTCAACACCTTATTTTTGACCCTATTCCTTATATAGCAGAATCTGAAATTTCATTCAAATTTGCTCTTATCTTTTGGCTAATTACAATTATTTGTTTCATTTTAGGCCTATTTACACGTATATCAAGCATTATTAATTATGTATTAACTTTTACAATCATTGCAGGGCTTGATAAGTTTGAATATCATTTGGACTATGCAATGACAGGCATAAATTTCTTACTCATGTTTGTGCCTACGGGTCGTGCTTTTTCACTTGATAATCTTTTAGCTAAATTAAAATATTCTATTCCTCAGAAAATATACGAACCCAAAACTACCACAAGTATGCTTAGCTACTATTCGTTAGTTGGTTTGGGTATTGCGATGGTATATTTTGATTCGATGTTTTACAAATTAGCCTCTCCTATGTGGTTGAAGGGCTTAGGTTTTTGGTGGCCAACTTCATTGCCATTTGCTACATATTTAGATTTGTCTATTTTATTGAATAGTAAAATTATAAGTTATGGTTTTGGTTTTGTAACATTGGTATTTGAAGGTGTATTTTTATTTTATGTATGGAATAAAAAATACAGAAATATCCTTGTTTTAACAGGCATTGGCTTGCATTTAGGTATTTTGCATGCTTATCCAATTCCTTGGTTTGCCTTAGCTGCGGCAGGCCTGTACGTGTTGTTATTGCCTTATGAATGGTGGACTATTTTGCATAATAAATTGCGTAGCAAAACACCGACACTTACGATTTTTTATAATTCTGATAGTTTAGTAGATGTACGTTGTATGCTTATTATTAAGCACTTAGATTTTTTCGGAAAAATAGCTTACCTTCCTCTTTCGGAGGCAAAAGCCACACTGAAAGAAGTGCCTGAAGAGGCTTTAATAGCGGACGTTCACAGTATTAATTCCAGCGGTAAAGTATTTGTAGGATTAGCCACATATATAGAAGCGTGGTCGCGTATATGGTTCTTATGGCCATTTTCGATTTTGATGCGCTTGCCTTTATTCAATACATTGGCTAAAAATTGTTACCAGTCTATTGCTTCTAATAAATTTGAGTTTGTACCCGCCACTAATATGGGAATTACCCCTATTAGCTATGATAGTGTGAGTATTTTAAAGGATTTTACGGTAAAAGATTTTAAGGTACGTATTATCGCCTTTTTTACGATTTACTGTATTGTTTCTCAAGGATACATTATTATGTACAAAGGATTGCTGGTTACAAATATACTAGAAGCCATTCATGTAAACGGAATAGTGCGGGGAGCTTTAAGTAAGTTTCATGGATTTGCTGTATTTAATCAAAAAGTATTTGGCATTACATCACATCCTGTATTTATGGATAAAGTCCACTTTAATGGTTATAATCATATTGTTGCTATTGTTTACAAAGATAAAAATGGACAAGAAACATGGTTGCCACTTAATAATGAAAAAGGACAAGTAGGACCATATATTACTGGACGTGAGTGGGTTGAATGGTCATTCCGCTCAAATAGTAAAAATGTTTCTCAAGAGAAATTAAAAGACGGTCTCATTCGATATTCCGCATTTTGGGCATCTAAGCATCATGTATCTCTTGCCGAAAAGCAAACTTTTGTTGTTAAAGTAAAGAAAATTGATAGTCCTACTGGTTGGGAAGATGATTTCTTGCACAGACAAATGGCTAAACCTTGGATGGATGTAGGGCAAGTTATTTGGGAAAATAAAGAAGTTCAAGTCTCTATCCCTGAAATTGAAAAATTATAATTACAAATTAATCAAAACTAAAAAAGGCCGCTAATTAGCGGCCTTTTTTAGTTGACTTTTCCTATCTGAGTATCTCCAGCCAACCTTTGTAAGTAACCAAACGCGGGCTATTGATATGGATAAAATATGTTCCTGCGGGCAAATCATCACCAGTCCAGTCATTGCGGTAGTCTTTGTTTTCGTACATGAGCTTGCCCCAACGATTGTGCACACGCAAATGCAATGGCGCATACAAGTCCAGTTCCTTGATTTTGAATTGGTCGTTGTCGCCATCGCCGTTCGGTGTAATGACGTTGGGAACAGACAAAGCACAATCCATGGCTTCTATACGAACAGGGTCAGAAGCCGCCCAACGACAACCGTCCCACGCTTTCACACTATAAACGCCAGTTTTTTCTACTTTGAACGTAGGTTTTACACTTTGCGCAAGGAGTTGACCGTCTTTGTCGAACCACTCATAATACAGCACTGGCCATTGTGGTTGTGCTTCTAACACTGCTCCCGTAATGCTACAAAATACGCTATCGGCAACCAATGTGATTTTGGGCGGCGTGGCTTCTTTGATAAACACGGTATCTGAGTCGATAGTACAGCCATTTGATAGCAATACTTTTACAAAATAATATCCCGCTTGAGCGGTTTGTAATAGCTGCGTCATTTGTCCTGTATTCCATTGATATTGGCCTGATTGGTTGGCCAGAAGTGAAACCGTATCGCCTTCGCACAATACATTTTTCCCAATCAATAAAATATCTACTACCGCAACGCCATTGGTCAGTACGCCAACAGTATTACTACGTGCCGAGCACCCCAACGTATCGCGATAATTTACATAGTAAATTCCTGTTTGATTGACGGTTATAGCGATAGTGGTATCGCCTCTGTTCCATAAATATTCGCCACCCTGAAGCGTGTCTCTTGGAGCAATCGTAACACTTTGGCCGTTACACAAAATAGTATCGCCTGCAAAATTGAGGTAAATGGTAGGCAACAAAGAACCCGTAATGTGTACCGTGTCCGAATACGCCCAACAATTGTTAATTTTTACTTTATAGAAATAATCGCCTGCGGTTTTTACTTTAATAAATTGCGTAGTCGCGCCATTATTCCAAACAAATTGGCCAAAACCACCAGACGCAATTAGCGTAGTGCTATCACCTGCGCACAAATGACTATTACCCGTATTGACTACCGTTACCGTTGGCATAGGCTGAAAAAGAGCTTTTCCGCTCACTTGACGCGTACAGCCATTTACATTCGTAACGGTTAGTGAATAAGTACTTGTATCTGTAACAGTTATGCTGCTGTTTGTGCTGCCATTGCTCCACAGGTACGAGGCAAAACCCGTAGGCGCAGCCAATTTTGTACTATCGTTGAGGCATGGAGACAGCGACGTAACACTTAGCGCAAAATTACTCACGCTATCCGCTGTTACGACTTGCTTGACCGAATCCACACAACCGCACTGATTTACGGCTTTAATCGAATACGTTCCTGCTTGTGTAATGCTAAGCGTTGTGTCGGTGGCAGCAGGTAACAAGATACCATTTTTGTACCATTGATAACTGGTGCTGTCTTGCCACATATTATACAACTCTGCTGTACTACCCGCACAAACGACCGTGTCGCCAAGTATGTTTAGCTTTGGCACAGGATTGTATTTGATAGTTATTTTTTGCGATGTATCGGCGCAGGGCGTTAAAGTATTCGAGGTAACGGCATAATAAGTCCCTGATTTTTTTAAATAAGGTTCAAGCGATTCGGTGATTAGGCCAGCATGGATGAGTGTGTCATTTCTATAAAGCCTTATACTTGTAATGGCTGTA
The DNA here is from genome assembly GCF_900112255.1 of Flexibacter flexilis DSM 6793. Lineage (NCBI taxonomy): Bacteria > Pseudomonadati > Bacteroidota > Cytophagia > Cytophagales > Flexibacteraceae > Flexibacter > Flexibacter flexilis. The sequence continues at coordinate 149,990 of NZ_FOLE01000011.1, read as the reverse complement.
TAAAAAATTGAATTAAAAGGCACATAAGTTGCGCCAATATTCAAACCACTGTTGGCACATACCGTAGTGTCAGAAAAAGGGACAACTTGCATACTTATTGGTGGTGTAAATTTAACCCCGACTAATCGGACTTGTACGGGTGCTGCTACCACTACATTTTGGGTTAGTTTAAATTTGTTGCCTGAAGAATCGGTTACAATCAGCGTAACGGGGACGTTTACGTACGGCGAATTTTGATTGTTTATATTAATAGAAAATGTAGGGTTAGGTTCTGTAGAAGTCAATGTGTCTAAGGTCGTAAAACTGGCACTATTGGTTGGCCAATGCGGTACTTTCCATAAGTAAGAGGCGATATGGCTGCCTGTGGTGGTGTTTTGGAAAGTAATCGGCGTGCGCATACAAACTGTATCAGGAATTGCAAACGAAGGAACAATATTGTTACAAGAAGTAACCGTAATGCTTTGAAAAAGTGTATCGGCTATTCCTCTTGGATTGGTGGCGATAAGCTGAATGTCATAAGTTCCTGCTTGACTAAAAATATGGGAAGGGCTGGTTTGTGTGGTGGTAGCCGTTCCGTCGCCAAAGTTCCATTTGTAAGTGAGCGGCATTCGGCATAGCTCCGAAGATACATTGCTAAATGCAACGGCGGTGCCTGCGCAAGTAATGGTATTAAAAGTAAAGTCGGCTTTCACGTCAATGAGTTTGACTAAATTACTTAAACCAACGCTGTAAGGTGCTATCCATTTGGTATTTTGCTTGTCAATATAAATATTCGTAGTAGAGTTTGTTCCTAAATCAAACTGAATTGTAGTATCACAACCTTGATATACAACGCCGTTGTTGGTAGAATACCATTTTCCGCCATAACGGTCAAAAGCAACAACGGACAATGATGTTACGTCTGTAATCCCAAGACTGGCGGCTGTTTTATCTGGATATTGATTTCGGTTAGGATTATAGCGATTGAATGAACCCATAAATGAGGCATTCCAAACCGTATCATCTACGGTAGGATTAGTAAAAAAACGTTCGCTAGCATTCACTAATGGCATAGTTGTAAATGCTGTATCATTGTATTGAGTGTAGCCGCTAAACTGAGTCGAAATCCATTTTCTATTTTTTTTATCCACGCTAATATAATATGCACGGCGACTGTCTGAGAAAGATGTTATAGTTTTTACATCCCAAGTGCTTGTTTGGTTATCATAGGCGGCAATACCTCTATCATCCGATAAGGCAACCCAAACTTTACCCTTTAGGTCGCAAGTAATACTTCGTATCTGACTGGTATTGCGACCCGAAATAGGTTTGGCCACAAATATGTCATTTTCTATTCTGAAAAGCCCATTTGCGCCACTCGTTATAACACCTGAGTAATTGGGAACAGTAATTGCCGAACACCAAAGATGGCCTGTAGAATCACGAACAATCGAATAAGTATAATTGCCCGTCAGGTTGGAATTAGAGGTGTTATAATAAACAAATTCGCCATTGACCAACTTGGCAATACCTGCTCCGTTGGTGGCTACCCACAGCGTACCATTGTTATCGGTTGTCATTGGGGATATTGTGGGATAAACACCTGCCTGTATTGGAATATTTTTCACCCGCTGGGCGATGGACACAATACTTATCAAAAAAAGTAGGGTTGAGAGATAGATAAATTTCATGTTATGTATATTTTTTATTAAAAAATAATGAAACTAAAGCTGGATACTGAATTGTGTTAGAAAGTAACAAGTATTTTTTTGATTTTTTTAATGTAACATTACACAGACCTTACAAACACTCTAAACTTAATACAAAATTTACGCGTTTATACCTCAAAACTGATTGTATTCAGTAAAAACCTATCTTTGTATTGTGCAGACCCCCAAAAAGTCTGTTTTTGCTATGCGTCCCGAATCTAACTTTAGTTTTCAAGATACAATTGTTGCTCCCATTAGCGCGGCTGGTGTGGGAGCGGTGGCCTTGCTTCGCGTGTCGGGGCAACAGGCTTTTGAGATTTGTAATCAATTATTTAAGTCAAAAAAATTAGCGGATGTGCCCAGCCACACCGTACATTTTGGCATTCTGCGCGACATGGCGGGCAAGCCTTTGGACGAAGTATTGATTACGGTTTTTAAAGCTCCCAACTCGTTTACGGGCGAGAATGTGGCCGAAATTGCTTGCCACGGGTCGCCGTTTATTGTACAAGAAATTCTCCGCAATTTGGTAGCAGCTGGCGCACGAATGGCGCAGGCTGGCGAATTTACGCGCCGTGCGTTTCTTAATGGCAAATTTGATTTGGCGCAGGCCGAAGCCGTTGCCGACCTTATCGCCGCCGAAACCGAAGCGGCCAGAGATGCGGCCTTGAGCCAAATGCGCGGCGGTTTTTCCAAAGAAATTCAGACTTTGCGCGAAAAACTCATTCATTTTGCTTCGCTCATCGAATTGGAATTGGATTTTGGGGAAGAAGATGTAGAGTTTGCCGACCGCCAAGACTTGCGCGATTTGATATACGAGTTGCGCGGACTCATTACGCCTTTGCTTACTTCGTTTTCGTATGGCAATGTGCTCAAAAATGGCGTGCCGACGGTGATTGCAGGCCGTCCGAATGCGGGCAAATCCACGCTGCTCAATGCTTTGCTCAAAGAAGAAAAAGCAATTGTGTCGGAAATTGCGGGCACAACGCGCGATTTTATAGAAGACGAATTGGTGATGGAAGGCATTGTTTTTCGGTTTATAGATACGGCAGGTTTGCGCGAAGGCACTACCGACCGCATCGAGGCCATTGGCATTGAGCGCACCAAAGCCAAAATGCAACAAGCTGGACTTATTTTGTATATGTTTGATTTGCAGGACATTCGGGACGTGGAGGACTACATCAGTCACCGTGAATATGTGCAAAGTTTTGGCGTGCCGTTCCTGATGGTCGGCAACAAAGCCGATGTTTATTTGCCCGACGAGCTAAAAGCGTATTTTGACAGCGTAGCCGAAGAGGTGGTGTTGATTTCGGCCAAAAAGCAATTGCATCTGGAAGACCTCAAAAACCATATTTTACGCAAACTCAACATCGGGGAAGTGCGTGCGGGTAACACGGTCGTAACCAACGCACGCCACCATGAGGCCTTAGTCCAGACGGATGCGTCGCTGCTGGCCGTACTTGATGGCCTCGACCGCCGCGTAACTGGGGATTTCTTGGCAATGGACATTCGGCACGCACTGCACGCGCTGGGAAGCATCACTGGCCAAATCTCTCACGAAGACCTTTTGGATAATATCTTTAGTAAATTTTGCATCGGTAAATAAACAACTGTAAATCAATAATTTAAAACAAAAAAAAGCCCCAGAAGCAACGACTTTTAGGGCTTTTTGCGGTTAATTTGCAACCAAGAAGTGATTGGTAAATAAAATTGATGAAAATTAATAAGTATGAGAAAATCTGATTTTACACCCGATAACTTGGCAAATGACGTTAAGAATTTAGCTTCGTCACCTTGTTACCAAAGCCCTCTACCTAATTTAGGTAAGCTTTTAGAAGAAGTTAAAAAATTTGATGATCATAAGTTTACTTGTGATTTTTATTTGAATATGTATCAACAATTCAAGTATCATGCTGCGTTATTTTGGTGCGATAGTCATAAAAAAGACATAGTCGAATGGCTTAAAGAAGCTCCAATTATAACAGATGTATTTGATACTACCTTCGACGATGTAAAACCACCAAGACCATTAAACCCCAAAAACGAGCATGATGCTGTTCGAATTACATTTAGGCTAATTGGTGATAATAAATATTATGCAAAAGTGCTCATTCACAGCCATCTTGGAGCAACGCTGGATAGATTACAAATTGAACCCAAAGAAGCAATTGAGTGCATAGAAAAATCAAAAAAATCATTCGCCCCCGCTATGCTGGAAAATGTAATTACTCCTTTGTCAAATAAACTCGCAGAATTAGAATATTTACAACGATTTGAAACTGCTGCCGCCGCCTTAACGCTAAAATCCCAAACCGCTCAACCAAAAAAGCCAGCCTCAAAAATATCTTACCAATGGAAAGATAAACCAGAAACTGAGTTGCCAGAGCTTTATAACTTGATGGTAAGTGTAAAATATGAATTGATAGCACCAGATACCACCTTAGAACAATTTATGGCCATTTTTACAGGCCAACCGATACAAAATATCACACCGATAAAATGGATAAGTACGAATGCGCTATTAGCCTATTTTCTTGATAAGGTTTTTGAAGGCCAGAATTGGCAGAGCATAGCAGGCAGTGGCATATTTCTTAATGCTAAAGGTAAATTATTAAATAGCAATGATTTAGCACAAGCAAAAAAGAAGATTACAGATTGGAGTAAGCCGAAAGACTATAAAAAGATAGATACGATACTAACAGCAATAAAAAAACATTCATAAAGTTAAGAGCCTCTTAACCTCTTAACTTTTCCCTTTTTCCAGTGCCATACTTTTGTAAAAACAATAAAAAGTCAAAGGTTATGGCTAAAAGAAAAAAGCGGAGTTTCACTACTCCAAAAGTTCAGATGCAACAAGGTTCGCACACAGAAAAACCGTCTGTATGGGAACACATCACCAAAATTTGTAATAGTCCTTTGGTGGGGCTGCTACTTAAATGTATCATTGATTTTCTGAAAGATAGCTAATTACAAAAAGAGATAACCCACCAAATATTTGCTTTGAGGGGTTATCTCTTTCAATTCAAGTTATTGTTTACTATTGCCCTACGACAATACATTTTTCCAAACGCTTTGCGCCGCAAAATAGCCGTTCATGCCATGCACACCACCGCCTGGCGGCGTAGAGGCTGAGCATATAAATATTTGGGAATTGGGCGTTGAATATGGGTCGAGCCTTGCCACAGGTCGAGTAAACAATTGCGTAATGTCTGCCGCGCCGCCTGTTACGGCTCCCCCAAAATAATTCGGATTATAGGCCTGAAAATCAGCCGTTCCCATCGTATATTTCCCTAAAATTGTTTGCTTAAACCCTGGCGCAAATCGCTCTATTTGGTTTTCTATCACCTCCGTCATGTCTGCTTTTGAGCCATTCGGGACGTGGCAATACGCCCAACCCGTATGCTTGCCTTGCGGACTGCGGCTGGGGTCAAACTGGCTTTGTTGCGCCATCAGGATATACGGCTTGGTCGGATTATGGCCTTCCCATACTTGCTTTTCATCGTAGGCAATTTCGGCCAAAGTGCCACCCAAATGAACGGTAGAAGCCTCTAAAGCGGCTTTATTTTTCCAAGGAATTGGGGCAGAAAGCGCGTAATCTATTTTGAAAACACCAGGCCCAAAATTGAATTTTCGGAGTTGGTTGGTATAAGAGTCAGGCAATTGCTTCGAGGCGATAGAAGCCAATTGAAACGGGTCTGTATCAAAAATATAAGACCGAGCCGCAGGCAACTGTCCGAAATCTGTAATTTTCTGATTCAATTGAATTTCCCCGCCATGCGCCTCAAAACATTTGCGCATTGCCGCCGCAATCGCCGTAGAACCACCTTTGGCAATTGGCCAGTTTACGGCATGGCCTGTAGCCAAAAAGACAAGCCCCAAAGCCGCCGTAAAAAATTTATCAAAAGGCAAAATACTATGCGCCGCACAACCCGCAAAAAGGGCTTTTGCTTTTTCTTCTTTAAAATAAAAATTAGCAAATGTTTGCGCAGGCCATAAGGCTTTTAGGCCAAATTGCGCCATGAAAAAAGGGTGCTTGACCATGCCCAAAGGCCGCATAGAATCTTCCATGAGCCAATCGATATGTTTGGCCAAAGGCTGCATGAGCCTGATGTAGCGGTCTTTGTCTGCACCTAACTGTTCGGCCGTTTCTTCTACTGATTTTTTGAGTAAAATCACCTCGCCAGTGTCCAGTGGGTGAGCCACCGAAGCATTGGGGAAAATCCATTCCAAACCATATTCTTCCAGACGCAACGTACGCATATAAGGCGACAGATAACCCATCGGGTGAACCGCCGAACAAACATCATGCTGAAATCCTTCTAAGGTAAGTTGCTTTGTGCCTGTGCCGCCCCCAACAGTGCTGGAAGCCTCTATGATTAGCACATTTTTTCCTTTTTGTGCTAAAAAAATACCTGCACTTAAGCCGTTAGGGCCTGAGCCAATGATTACGGCATCGTATTTCTGGTAAGAAGACATTGAATTATAGACAATTAAGCTCAAAAACAAATAACAATCCCAAAACATATTGATTTTCAGGATTGTTTATAAAAAGAATTATTTCTTTACTACCAATTTTTCACCCAAAGACACACTGAAATCTGCTTTGTTGTTCCATTCTTTGAGTTGGCCAACCGTTACACTGTTTTCGCGTGCGATCTTGTAAAGCGTATCGCCACTTTTTACGGTATAATATTTTACTGATTCAGTAGCCGTATTATTTTGATTTACAGTAGATTTTGTAGTAGTCGGTGGTGTAGTAGGTTTTGTTTTGGGCACAACCACTTCTATGGTTTCCGTTTTGGGCGTTGGTGTTTTTTCCTTCGCGGGTGCTGGTTCTGGCGTGCTGACTGGTGCGGTACTCACAATATCTTTATCCGTCCGAATTTTGAGGGCTTGCCCCAGTTTGAGCGGCGTGCCGTCCAAATTGTTCCAAGCCACGATGCTATCCACGCGCACGCCGTAGAGTTTACTTACTTTGTAAAGCGTTTGTCCAGCTTCTATGTTATGCACCTTAAACGGCACGGCTTCCACCATTTCTTCCACTACGGGTTTGCTTTCTGTTTTGGGCAAAGTGGCGGGTTTGGTTGGCTCAGTTTTGCTGTTTGGCGTTGATTTTGGTTTTTCGGGCGTTGGCGTGGGCTCTTGCACGGGTTCGTTTAACTCCTCAATGTCTTCTTTGCTAGGCTTTTTGGTTGGAAGTTTTTCGCCACCTGCCACAAAAATTTTGATGCTATCTAGACTATTTTCGGCGGCTTGTTCCTGCAACTCATCGGCTTTGAGCATCGAATCTGCCAACGCTGCTTGGCGAGCAGCACGCACCGAATCCATTGGCAACACAAATTCTATTTTGTCCGAAACAGGTTCGCTGGCCGTATTTTGTTTGGTTTTGTTTTGGGCTAAAGCCGTATTGCTTTTGGGTTTTTGTTGGCTTTGTTGTTGCGGTACGCTATCTGTTTTTTCTTTTTTGGGCAAAGGAAAAATTGGTGGTGCAGGCGGAACTTCTTCGTACTCGATGGGCGTACTTTCGGGGCGTGTGCGGCGCAACCACAACACGCGGCCTGCTTTCAACAGTTCAGGTTTGTCCATGCGGTTTTTCTTCAAAAGCGACTGCATCGTAATCCCGTAATTTTGCGAAATTTCCCAAAGTGTTTCGCCGTCTTTTACGGTATGAAATGGCACTTTAGCACGTTTGTGCTTTTTACGGATATAATACACTTGCCCCGACACAATCAAATCAAAATTGCGTAAGTCGTTGTATTCCAAGAAATCTTCTTTAGAAATATCCGATTGCAAGGCCAGTTTGTTGATATTATCGCCTTTGCGTGCCTGAATAGCTTTTATCCCATTCCAAGAAAAGAAAATAGGAGCTTCGCTCACATATTCGCCTGTCTTGGCATCGGTTTTGGGTTCGGAACTGCTCTTGGATTTGCCCCAGCCAAACAAGCCTGTTTTTTCTTTCCAAGGCTTAATGTTTTCCGACTCGCCTACTACGGGTTTGTTTATCATGGCCATCAGGCCTGTTTCTTGATCAGACTTCACGGGCAAAAGCACCACATAATCTTTGTCGGTGGGCACTTTGTCGGCTTTGAGCCATTTATTATAAAAACGAATTTGTTCCAGTTCGATGTTGGTTTCTTGCGCGATTTGTTCAAGGGTTTTGCCTTCACAATCGTCGTATTCCAGTACTTTGAGCGGTAGCACGGGCGTGCGGTGAATTACGCTCTCAAAGGCCACCTTGTGCGACAAATATTTAATAACATACCAGTGGGTTTTTTCGTCAAGCTCCATTTTGTCCGCACCCATGTATTGCGGGTCGGCCACACTTTTCGCGCCACCCAAGCCCGCATAATGCGAAAGCACAGCATAAATCCAGTTTTTCATGTAGAAATTATGTCGTTTGAAATATTTGGCTGCCGCGTGCGAAGAAGCCACGATATTCATGCGTTCGTCCACATCGTCGTCTATGCGCAAACCCATTTCGATGCCTGTTGCTTTTTTGAACTGCCAAAAACCAACGGCATTGGACGTAGAAACCGCATCAGAAATCAGCCCACTTTCCTGTAAAACCAAATACTTTATATCGTCAGGGATATTTTCTTCTGCAAAAACTTTTTCGATGATATGAAAATACGCATCGGCACGCTCTACTTTTTGGCGAAAGTATTTGTTATTTTTCATTAACGATTGCACGTTTTCGTCAATGCTGGCGCGTACTTTTTCCGAAATTTTGAGTTCTATACCTGCAAATTGCATTTGTTCAGGTGTAGTAACGGTTTCTTGTGCATGGCTGGCCAATATTTTGCCAAAAAAAAGCAAGACCAATACAATGGTTATTTTCTTCATATTGAATGTTGAAGCAGATAATCAGTTCAAGGTATATTTTATAATGTTGTGTTTCACAAAATACACCACTATCATTTTGCAAAATTACAGGTTTCGCCCGAATCTTTAGGCTTTATCTTTGAAAGATTTAAAAGATAAGGCTGTGATATAAAAACTTTTTAACACATACTTGTATTGTGTCAGCGGTATTTTTACTTTAGCTTTTGTAAAAATACCTTTAAATTAAAAACATTTAGATTTTTTACTGGCTTTTTTTATGAAAATCAATATCGTTTTTTTATATATATTCTTTTGTCTGTGCCTGAATGTTCGGTGGAGCTTTGCTCAAAATCTATACTTCAAACGCCACGAAATCAGCGAAGAAAAAACGCAAGTACAGAACGTAGTTGCGGTAGAAGAACGTGGCGCGGCTATTATTGCCGCCGAAAACGAAAATCTGTTTCAAACCAATCGCAAATGGGAATTTACGTTGGTGGACACGGCTTTTGTGCATCATTTACAGGCGACTTATACTTTGCCTACCAAACTGAAATACAACCAAAGTATTTGGGCTGATTCGGTGCTGTGTTTGGTTTTTGACAATGCCGCGCAGGACGTAACACTCTTGGTTTGGAACTTGAATACAGGTACGTTGGAGGCAATTAATATTAATTTGCCGATGCGCATGGAAATCAAAGAGGTGGCAATATGTAACGCAGATTTGTATTTGGCTGGCGAAGCCAAAGCCCGCGATATAGTCATGTTTTTTGATATGGACACGCGACTCTGTAAAGTATTGCCTTCTTTTTACGAACCACGTCTAAAAGTAGAAAAGCTCATTCCTAGCCCCGAAACAGGGCAAATGTATGTACTCACTTCGCGCGAAAGCCGAGACAAAAATGCTTGGCGCGTTCGGGTTTACAATCAAGGTGGTTTTTTGCATTCGGACACGCAAATCAACCAAGAAGGCGAATATTCTCCCGTTAATTTTACGGCGATGGGACACGACTCTACTAACATTCGTTTGGCGGGTTATTACTATCATCGCAACATGGATTTTCCGCAGGGTTTTTGGTTTCAATCCGTTAATCTTACAGATAATCAGCGCAATATATACAAGCGTTGGCCTTTTGTAGAAAATAAAAACTTTTTTGCTTACAAAGGCGAGGCTGGCCAAAAACGCATGGCCGAAAAACTAGAACGCTACAAACAAGATGGCGACGAATACAGGCTTGCCGAGCGCTGGATTTTACATAAACCATGCTACGGCGATAGCACCTTTGCGTTGTTGGGCGAATGTTATTACAAAACCCATTCCAACCAAAGCATTGGCCGCCCCACGATGGGTTCTTCGCCTGCTGTGAATGACTATCGAATGTTGGATGAATATCGTTATACGCGTGGCAGCGTTACGGTTTTTGATAAAAAAGCGAACTATCTCTGGGATTGGACAATAGAAGGCAATGAGCATCAAAGTACCAAATTGGAGCAACATACCTTTGCGGCTTTGGGGCAACACGGCCTGTCTGTATTTTTTCTGAATGATAAAAAACTTTGCTGGCAGTTGGTGCAAAACGGAAAACAAGTAGCCGCCTCAGAAAAAAAAGGACAAAAGTTAGCGTTAATGTATCCTGATGATGAGCTTTTGCATACAGGAAACGTGAACTTATCAAATTGGTATTCAGATAGTTTTTTGATGATGGGCTCACAACGAATCCGCAATACCAAAACAGCAGGTGTGGAAGCGCGTCGCGATGTTTTTTTCTTGTACAAAATTTCGGTCAGATAGCGTATCATGTCTATTTGCCGACTAGCATCTTTAATATCATGTACAACCCAGTAATTAGCTGGGTTGTACAGACACTGAAATTTTAAAAAAATCGTAAGTTTTTTGACCAAAATTATTTCGAACCACCTAAGCAGTGTTCGATGCAGTCAACTACGCGAGTCAAATCTGTTTTGGCTAAAGAATAAAAACGGTTTTTACCTACTCTTTCAGAACGAAGAATGCCTTTGTCTTGCATGAGTGTAAGATGCTGTGAGGCAATTGGCTGTTCCAAATTTAATAAGCCCTGAAGTTCCACTACCGAAAGGCGGTTGTTGTCGCGGAGCAAATCCACGATGCACATACGTACAGGGTGTGCAATTACTTTCAAAATGTTAGAGGCTTTGTTGAGTTCTTCCTCAGAAATGCGCTCCATCAAGCTTGTCATTGATGATGTAGTTTCCATAAAACAAATAAATAGGACAAAATTAAGAGATATATTAAAGTATAGTCATTTCTACTATAAGAACGAAGGTCAGCCCAATTTATTGTGTAATGTTGTAGCGTAGTGGGAACGTAAAAAAAATAAAAGCGAATGAATTTGTGTGTGAGTGTAAGTTTACTTCTAAGCAATTACAGCAATATTGATATTTTCAATTATGAGACTGCCTCGCTAACTCTTGTTAGCTACAAAATACGGCTATAAAAATTAAATATCAAAATATACTTAAAGATTTTTTTGATAAAAATTGAATTTTTTAAAGATTATCTAACTTTTAATTAGATTTGTTCCAATTTAAAGCAATATTTTGTACTGCATATGACGTATAAGCAGTGTTATGAGTGCGGTTTGTTTTTATGCTTCGCAATCCCGAAATTTGCCGCCTTGCACGCCGTGTAAACCTACGTTTATCCTCTCCATTACTGGCAGATTTCGCCGACCTGATTTGTTCACTATTTTATTCAGAAAAGTTAAATGACTGCAGAAGAAACCCGATTGCACGAATCCAAAAAACGCCATTGGAAAAGATGGGGCCCTTACCTGACCGACAGGCAGTGGGGCACGGTTCGGGAAGATTATAGTTTTGATGGCAATGCTTGGGGATTTATCACACACGACCACGCACGCAGCAAGGCGTATCGGTGGGGAGAAGAAGGCATCGGTGGTATTTGCGACGAACATCAACATATTTGTTTTGCTTTTGCTTTCTGGAACGGGAAAGACCCATTACTCAAAGAACGACTTTTCGGCCTCACGGGTCCAGAAGGAAATCATGGCGAAGATGTAAAAGAATTGTACTATTATTTGGATAGCACACCGACACATTCGTACATGAAAATGCTGTATAAATACCCTCAACAAGCATTTCCATACTCGCAACTTGTGGCCGAAAACCGCGCCCGCAATCGCCAACAACCCGAATTTGAAATATTAGATACAGGTATTTTTGACAATAACGAGTATTTCGATATTTTTCTGGAATACGCCAAAGTAGATACGGACGATATTTTGATTCGTGCCACCATACACAATCGTTCGGACAAACCTGCTCCGTTAACTGTGTTGCCAACTATCTGGTTTAGAAATACTTGGTCGTGGAATAATTACAATACAATTCCTGATATGCGTGCCGCAGCACCTGATACTATTATCTTGGAGCATCATGCGATGGACGATTATCATTTTTACTTTGACGGCTATCCTTTATTGCTTTTTTGCGACAACGAAAGCAATAAAGAGCGTTTGTACGGGCAGCCGCGCGGTAAAAGTGATTTTTACAAAGACGGTATCAATGATTTTGTGGTAGAAGGAAAACGTGAGTCGGTGAATGCCAAACGTAGAGGTACGAAAGCGGCAGGTGTGTACAAAATCAATGTTAAACCCAACGAACCCGTTACGCTTCAAGTCAGACTTTCGCGCAAAGCCCACGATCATCCATTTACAGAGGCTGCCCAAACGTTTGAGAGCCGTAAGCAAGAAGCCGACGAGTTTTACAACAAAATCCAGTGCAACATTACCGATGCTGACGTGAAAAATATTCAACGTCAGGCATTTGCGGGCATGATGTGGAGCAAACAATTTTATTATTACAACGTCAAAGAATGGATAGAAGGCGAGCCTAATAATTTTCAGGTATCGCCCGACCGCAAATTTGGGCGCAATAGCCACTGGAAGCACATCAACAACGCCGACATTATTTCCATGCCCGACAAATGGGAATATCCGTGGTATGCAGCTTGGGATTTGGCTTTTCACTGCGTACCAATCGCCATGATTGATGCGGATTTTGCCAAAGACCAACTTTTATTGTTTTTGTCAGAAAATTATATGCATCCCAACGGCCAAATTCCTGCTTATGAGTGGAATTTTGGGGACGTAAATCCGCCTGTTCATGCGTGGGCAGTGCTTCGGGTGTATCGCAAGGACAAACGCGCCAAAGGCGGCAAAGGCGATATGTCATTTCTGGAAAGAGCATTTCATAAACTATTGCTCAATTTTACGTGGTGGATCAATCGCAAAGACAGCACGGGCAACAACATTTTTGAAGGTGGCTTTTTGGGCTTGGATAATATTGGGGTCTTCGATCGCAGCAGCCCATTGCCCACAGGCGGCTACATAGAGCAAGCCGACGGCACAGGTTGGATGGCCATGTATTCGCTCAATATGTTGCGCATTGCCATTGAGTTGGCCGAGCATAACACAGTGTATCAGGACTTAGCGATTAAGTTTTTTGACCATTTCTTAAATATCGCCCTCGCCATCAACGGTAACATGGGCAACAACAATAGCGGCCTTTGGGACGCGGAAGAAAACTTTTTCTTTGATTTGTTGTGTATGCCCGACGGCAGCTCTAAACTCCTGAAAGTGCGTTCGATTGTGGGACTTATTCCGCTATTTGCCGTCGAGACGCTCAAGTCCGAAGCCTACGAGAAAATGCCCGAATTTAGGAAAAAGTTAAATTTCTTCCTGAAAACAAAACCACAATTGGCGGGTTTGGTGTCTCGTTATTCCGAACCAGGCAAAGGCGAACGCCGTTTGTTGGCTTTGCTTAACAAATACCGCATTCAAAAAGTGTTGGAAAGAATGCTCGACGAAACCGAGTTTCTGTCTGATTTCGGGATTCGGGCTTTGTCGCGCTACCACAAAGAAAATCCCTATCAGTTCAAACTGGGCGATTATACACTGACGGTGGACTATCAGCCAGGCGAATCGGATTCGGCCATGTTTGGCGGCAACTCCAATTGGCGTGGTCCGATTTGGTTTCCGATAAACTATCTTATTTTCGAGTCGTTGCTTAAATATTATGATTATTACGGTGATGATTTCAAGATAGAATGGCCAAAAGGTTCTGGTAAAATGCTCACTATCAAAGACATTACTATTATGTTGAGCAGCCGAATGTTAAATATTTTCCGACAAAATGCCGACGGCAAACGTCCCGTCTATAACGGCAACGAAAAGATGCAAACCGACCCGCATTTCAAGGATTATATTTTGTTTTATGAATATTTCAACGGCGACAACGGCAACGGCTTAGGCGCAAGCCACCAAACAGGCTGGACGGGCATTTTGGCTGACATGATCAACAAAATGTATAGACAATAATCTGATTTTCAGGAAAAAACAAAGGCTACTCTTATACTGAGTAGCCTTTGTTTTTTGTTTTATTGATGATTAAAATATGCTTTTCCTTGCACCAAATTTTCTTCCACATTCGGCTGAAGGCCTCGCCAGTAGGTCAGCACTTTGCCATCTTTTTTGTAGAGCGTGAGCAACAAATCGCCTTTGTTGTATTGGATTTGCTCGGCATCTGGCGGATAATCCTGAAAAATAATTTGCAAACTATCCGCATTGGCCATTCCGATACAGTCCAGCGAAAGTTCAGTTTTGTGGCCATTAATGTCCAACTCCACCGTGTAAGACTGTGAGGATTCTGGTGCACTATTTACTTTTAGGACATATTGCCAACGCCATGTATCCTGCTTGTTTTCCATCGAAGGCATAGACTCGCCAAACGAATATGCTCCTTCCCAGTTTGGTGTTTGTGTGTCGCTGTTTTTGAGGTTGCAACTACTCATCAGTAGGCTCAAACCCAATATTGCCATGAATACTAATTTGCTATCCATCATGTTTGGTTGTTTTTGTATAAAAAAACATAGTGGCTTAAATGTTTATAAACAAACATAGTAAAATTTCTTTTAAAATACTGTGAGGTGTAAGTAAATATCTAGGTAAAAATCACATTACTTTGATTCTTAGTGTATATATTGTTATTGTACTTGTCGGCTTTTCCAAGTGTAGCCTTTGGGCAGCAGAGCCGCCGACAGTCCAAAAAATACCACATACGGACTGTACAATATTTGCAACGCGCCAAAGGCTGCATTGCTCCAATGTGCGCGGGTGTCTGTACAGATTTTTTTTAACAAAACGTATTCGGTTATTGCTTTGATGATGAGTGAGATAAGTAATAAAAAGTTTTCTTTTGGGGAAATAAAAACGCATATCCAGCAGGCTATCACCAGCCCATGAAACGCCGCCGTACCAATAGCCAAACCCGTTACTTTCCAGTCTTGGTAGCTGCTCCATTTGCTTGCCCAACGTTTTCGTTGCGCCACAAAACTCCGCCAATTGGGTTGGGTAGCAGTATTTACGACGCTGTCGGGGTGGGCAAGAAATATTACTTTTTTGGGAAAAGCTGCCGCCATTTTGTGCATCAAAAATTCATCGTCGCCAGAGGCCAAATGCGTTTTGCCTGCAAAGCCGCCGACTTGCTCGTAAGCGGATTTAAGATAAGCCAAATTCGCGCCGTTGCACATATTGGCCGCGCCCGCGTGCAAGCTCGCGCCACCCGTCCCGATAAGGCTCGCAAACTCAATTACTTGCATTTGGGTAAAAAGATTTGGCGGCGTAGCTTCCAAACAAACTGGCGCACTGACAAAAACAGCTTGGGTTTGCTGCTGAAATGTATAATATTGAGCTAACCAATTTGCTCCAAAATGACAATCGCCATCGGTGCAAACAATCAATTGCCCGCGTGCATGGCTGATGCCTGTGCCAACAGCGCGTTTTTTATGGGCTGTGTCTTTTGTTTTTTCCAGTAAAAAATAACGCAAAGCATAACGCGCCGCATGGCTTTGAAGGATTGAGGCGGTATGGTCGTCTGAGTCGTCGTCTATGAAAATGACTTCGAACAATGACGGTTTTAGCATCTGACTATCAAGTGATTGCAAAAGTTTCGGAAGATTGGCAGCCTCGTTGCGCACAGCAATAATTACCGAAATAAAAGGTTTGTTTTCTGAAAAAAACGACGGAGCAGGCATTTGCAAAATACGCGTACTTTCGTGTAAAGCCGCGTTCCAGTGTTTCCGCAACCACCACAACGCCACACAATAAGCCAATAACACCGCACAAGCAAACAACGAAAATCCCATGTTGCGAAATTAAGCAATCTGCCGCAATTGTGGTTTGGTTTTATTCAAAACAAAAATCCCAAACTCTTGCACGTTGATTTACAGGAGTTTGGGCATAATACAAAACTAAAAATTAGTTATTCATAATCATTTCGATAAACTCACGAACTGCGCCATCGCCGCCTTTTTTCTCCAACAAAATAATGTTTGGAATGGCTTTGATTTTGGGCAATGCGTTGGCTGGGCAAGCGGCCAAACCTACGTTGCTCAATAGCTCAAAACAGTTCACGTCGTCGCCGATGTAGGCCACTTGGTCGAGCGTGAAGCCTTCTTTTTCACAAATTTCTTTGGCGGCTTGTAGTTTCGTGTAAGTGCCTTGATACAAATAATCTATCTTGAGTTTGGCGGCGCGGCGTTCCACGATTTTGGTATTTTCGGAAGTAATAATACCCGTTTTTACGCCTGTGGCCTGAATGAGTTTCAGCCCCATGCCGTCGTGAGTGTTAAACTTTTTCAGCTCGTCGCCCGACTCGGTGTAGTACATTCCCGCATCGGTCATTACGCCGTCCACGTCGGTCAAGAAGATTTTTATTTTTTCTTTTAAAGTCATCGGAAAATCAAAAAAATTAAGATACAAATGATAAGGACAAACCTATCAATAATATCTATTTTCTCCAAGTTTAACCGCCCATATAACAACAAACCTGTCAGGGTTATGAATCCTGACAGGTTTGTCTATTTTCAAAAAACAAATCATGTAATGTTATTCTTGCGGATTGGCCGAAGGAGTAGCAGGCGCAACAGGTGCAGGAATTTTGTATTCGCGCACTTTGAAGGCACTGTCAAGCCAAACCTCAATTTTTACGTCGGGGCGGCGGGTGGTTTGTTTTTCTTTGATTACGCCTGTTTCCATATCGAACACAAGGTTTGTGTCCACCACATCGGCCAAATAATAAACCAAATATTCGGTCGGTGCTTTTAGCCCATTGCGGTATCCTTCCATTTTCTTTAGTTTTGAAAAACGGATAGAATCACGCGAACTTTTATGTAAAACGTTCTGATAATGCGACTTAGCATAACTCAAAACCGAGTCTTCGGCGCGAGATTGTTCAGGACTTTTAGGTTCTTTTTTCGCACCACAGGCCGCCAACCAAAGCAAGCCAACCGACAAACTAAATAAAGCAGAACGTTTCATACAGTAACAGGGCAATAATAGAAAATTAAGGGAACTTTTCAGATATTCATATCAGAGCAAATATAAAACAATGATGCGTAGAATTGCAAAGAGTTTGCAGGCAAAACCTATGTTTTTTTATAGTTTTGCGCCAGCAAAGCGGAGCAGGGATTTTTTTCGGGAAATCTTTGTTCTGATATTCTGACTATCTTACATAAAAAAATGAGTGCAACCATCATTATTGTTTTGCTGACCGTAGGGGTTAGTTTCTATGCGTGGAACAATCCAAGCCAATTGAGCCGCTGGACGATGAATCCCGTGCGCATTACGCGCCACCGCGAATATGAACGTTTCATTATGTCGGGCTTTATTCATCAGGACTATATGCACCTGTTTTTTAATATGCTCACGCTGTATTCTTTTGGTGAATATATTGAGCAAATCTATTCGGCGGCGGGTTACAATGGCGGCCTGATGTTTGGAATTTTGTATTTGTTGGGCATTGTGGTGGCAGATTTGCCAACTTATTTCAAACACAAAAACGATTCGGGTTATGAGTCGTTGGGTGCGTCGGGTGGCGTGTCGGCGGTAGTGTTTGCGGGCATTGTTTTTGCGCCAACCATGCCACTTTACATCATGCTTTTGTTGCCAATCCCAGGGTTTATTTTTGCGGGTTTGTACTTGTGGTATTGTAGTTATATGTCGCGCCAAAGCTACGGACAAGGCATCAACCACGATGCGCACTTTTACGGCTCGGCTTTCGGAGCGATTTTCGCGCTGCTCACCGTGCAAGGAGCTGCTACCAATTTTGTACAACAAATTCTTGCTTGGCGATTTTAATTTATTTTTGTATAAAAGTCTCAAAATAAACTGTTTATGCACAACGATCCAGAATTAAACGGCAAATATTTGGGAACAATTTCTTCGGATTTTGTAAAAATAGCCGACACCATCAAAGAAGCGTCGTATCAGTTGCGCCGACGTGGCATCTCGGATTTTCCGATTTTTCCCATTAGCCAAACGCGCATTAGCGTAGGGGCCTTGCTGTTGGGCGCAAACGAAGCCAAAACCCGTTGGGATTATTATATTTCGTATTTGGAAGATTTTGAACAACGCGGCCTTGTGGCTGCCGACGGGCTGGACGCGTTCAAAGCGGCCTACAAAGACCCCGACGAGTTTTGCTGTCTGTTTGTAGTGGATGCGGATTTTACAAACATTGTTTTTATCCCGTACCCAGAAGATTAAAATATTGCCAAAAGCCATCGCTTCTGCATTAGCGCGATGGCTTTTGGATTTTTTATTGAAGAATGGCCTTTACTTGCCGTTTTGTTATTAATCAATCTCCTTGTTTTTGATTTTCAATACAAATACAATAGGTACATCGAAATCTTCGGCAATTTCCTCAATCGTTAATTTCCCACGTTCCAAAGCCTTTAGAAGGCCTTGTATTTTGGTTCTTTCTGCACCAATCTCAATCCCTATTTCCTTCCCAATTTCAATGCCTTCTTCTCGGCCTTCCTCGCGTCCTTCTTCTTTGGCGGTGTCCAGTGAGTTTTTGACATCGCGGTAATATTTCAAGCTGTCCTCGTAGGCAGTGCGCTCGGTTGCGTCCAGTTTCGCCAATTCCGCCGTTTCGAAGGCTTGCGCAAAGACGCGTTCTTGCAATCGCGCAGGGCGGTTTTGGAGTTTGTGTAAATTCCGAATCAAATATAACCACTTGTCTTCCAGTGTTTCCAGTTCATTTTCGGATTTTTGGAAGTTGGGCATTTGCAAATACAAAAACGTAAGTTTGTCGTAAAAAACACGCTTCTTGTGTTCGTCCATGAGCTTGACACTCACTTTCAAATCATTTTTATATTCGTCATCAAAACAAAAATCAAGAATTGCGACCGTATAAACCGCATTTAGTTCATAGTTCCAATCGCCTTTTTCCGCTTGTTCTTGTATCGGGAAAGTAGCGTAAAAAATAGAACGGTCTTTAAAGAAACTTTGCCGCGCTTTTTGCAGCTCCACGATGAATCTTTCGCCTGCCTCATTTTGACAATACAAATCAAAAATAACTTTTCTATCCAAATCCGACGCGCCCAAATGTTCGGTTTTCTTGTAAGTAAGCTCTACGATATTGAGTTTCAATATTTCATTTAAAAAGCTCATTAACAAGTTTTTATTCGGTTCAGAACCAAATAATTTCTTAAAACCAAAATCCGTAAAAGGATTTATATATTTTTCTTGCGTAGTCATGGGCTAAATTTCTCCATTTTTTATTTTTAACACAAATGCCGCGAGCTGATAAACCCAATATTTCAATGTATGGGGTTGCTAATGGCTATTTTTTACATCTTTCAACTTATAGTTTAGTGTACTTTTCCAGAATCCGCCCAAAATATGTATGTTTGTCGTGAGCCTGCCAAAGGCTGCGTTGCAATCTTTTTACTAAATAACAATCTCATATACACCAACTTATACAACAACCATGTGTTATTATTACAAACTCGGCCAAGTGCCTCACAAACGCCACATTCAGTTTAGGCAACCCGACGGCAGCTTGTACCAAGAAGAATTGGTGAGTTCTTTGGGTTTTTCGGGGATTTACTCCAACCTCTACCACGTGTACGCGCCAACCAAAATCAAGCGTATCGAAAAGCCTGTGGCTTGGACTACCACACCAATCAAAGATTTTCCTTTGCAGCCCATTCACCTCAAAACCTGTTTGGCCAAAGAAACTGGCTCGGATTTTCTGCAAGCGCGTTTGCCGATGCTCATGAACAACGACGTAACCATTAACATTTGCAATCCGTCGGTTCGGACAATGGACTATTTCTACAAAAATGGCGAAGCCGACGAGTTGATTTTTGTGCACGATGGCGCAGGTTATTTGTATTCGCAGTTCGGCAAGTTGCGTTTTGAAGCAGGCGACTACATTGTTATTCCGCGCACGACCATTTACAAAATGGAATTTGACGAAAATCCGCAACCCGTGCGTTTGTTGGTAGTGGAGTCGGCCAGTCCCATCGAGACGGTAAGCCGCTACCGCAACGAGTTGGGGCAGCTATTGGAGCATTCGCCGTATTGCGAACGCGACATTCGTCCGCCAGCGGAATTGGTAACAGAAACCGAAAAAGGGGAGTATTTGGTTAAAATCAAAAAACAAGGCTTTTTGCACCAATACGTTTACGAACATAGCCCGCTGGATGTCGTGGGTTGGGACGGATTTTTGTATCCGTATTGCATTTCTATTCACGATTTTGAACCAATTACAGGCCGCATTCATCAGCCGCCGCCAGTACACCAAATGTTTCAGGCTGCGCAATTTGTGATTTGTTCGTTTGTGCCGCGTCTCTTCGATTATCACCCGTTGGCCATTCCTGCGCCTTACAACCACTCCAATATAGATTCCGACGAGGTTTTGTATTACGTGGAAGGCAATTTTATGAGCCGCAAAGGCGTGGAAAGAGCTTCGTTTACGTTGCACCCTGGCGGGTTGCCGCATGGGCCGCACCCTGGCACGATAGAAGCCAGCATCGGCAAAAAAGAAACCATCGAACTGGCCGTTATGATTGATACTTTCAAACCGCTTTGGGTGACGCAAGAAGCCCTTACTTTCGTGGACGAAAACTATCCGATGAGCTGGAATAGCTAAATATTTGGGTCAGGAAAGCTAAATAAAACGGCTTTCCTGATTTTTTTTCAATTTTTTTAACACAGATAATAAATTGTTTCTCAGAATTTTATCTTGAAATAACAGTTTTGGCCTCAAAAAAATATCGCAAAATTTACGGCTGCCTATTGCTTTGTATGAAAATAGGCGTACCTTTGCACCACGTTAAACGACAAACAAGTCTGATAGCGGTAACGGTTTGGTAGTTCAGTTGGTTAGAATGCCGCCCTGTCACGGCGGAGGTCGCGGGTTCGAGTCCCGTCCATACCGCAAAAAAAGCCTGATTCTGAAAAGAGTTAGGCTTTTTGTTTGATTAATTTCAAATTCTATTATAGAAACATACTATCTGAGATAATATATTTCTATAATAGAATTTTCACTCAACACTAATTTATTTCATCAACTCATCTAACGTATTTGTCGCGACAAAGTGATAATTCGGGCGTGCTTTTTTGTAAATACGTTGCGCTTCCGTGCGGCCTGCTGGCGTGGCAAGCATCGCCTTATACAAAGGAACAAGGTATTTGCGGCGGCCTGTGGCTATCAAAAATTTCTCGGTGGCGGCACGTGCTAGCTCATAATTAGTTTGTACGCTTTTGAGAAACCATTCAAACTGAATTTCAGCATTAACCGATTGGGTAAAACCAAAAGCAGCATCTAATTTTTGCATTTGAACCAAAGATAAGGTACTGGGCAAATGGCGCAAAAAATGTACCCATTCGTGTGTAGTCCAAGATTTTGTGGTTTGTTTGTCAGGTAGTTGCGATTTATTTACATACAAATCCACAGACTTATCCACATTTTGAAAACGCGCCGAAACTGGCACTTCAAAAAACGACGGAATACCCGCCCCATAAATCCATTGTTGTACGTGAAGGCTTTGGAACTGCTCGGTGCTTAATAAATTTTGTTGCAGATAAATGACAAAATCTTCGGTCGTGATGGTTTGGAATGCCTTTGAGCTAAAATAATTTTTCAAAAACACATCAAATTTTTCGCGGCCAACGGCTTTTTCTAAAGTGGTCAGAAATGCCGCGCCTTTTTCGTAGGCAATGTCGGTCATGCCTTCGTCAGGGTCTTTGCCTGCCAAATGCAATTTGAGGCAAGTGGCCGCCGTATCCGTTTTGGCAAAATCTGTGTTGGATGCTTGCCAATCTTGATAGCCAAGCACGGCGAGCATTTCCGTATAAGATTTTCCGTAAAGAGCTTCCATAATGCGGCGTTCAAAATACACTGTAAAACCTTCGTTGAGCCAAAAATCGTCCCAAGTGGCATTGGTCACCAAATTGCCCGACCACGAATGTGCCAGCTCATGCGCCACAAGGCTTGTAAGCGAACGGTCTTTGGCCAAAATAGTTGGCGTGGCAAACGTAAGACGCGGATTTTCCATGCCTCCAAACGGAAAACTTGGCGGCAAAATCAACAAATCGTAACGCTTCCAAGCATATTCTCCGTACAACTTTTCGGCGGCCACCAACATATTTTCCGTTTCTGCCAACACGTGCGCGGCTGTGGGCAGCGTAGCAGGTTCGGCATATACGCCCGTGCGGTTGCCAAGCGGTTTGAAAGCCACATCCCCGACGGCCAAAGCCACCAAATACGCGGGAATGGCTTGTTCCATTTTAAATTCATAAATGCCCGAACTGTTGCGCTTGGTGGGGTTGGTGGCACTCATCATGGCCAAATGCGTACGCGGCACTTGCACACGCGCCGAATACGTGAAACGAACATTGGGGCTGTCTTGGCACGGAATCCAACTGCGTGTCAGGATTGCCTCGCCTTGCGTAAACAAAAACGGAAATTTTTTGCCTGCCGTTTGCGCCGCCGAAAGCCATTGCAAAGCCTCCGCCTTCGGGCTGCTGTGGTAATGAATATGCACTTTGCGCGTGTCGGGACGAATGTCTATTTTAACACCACGACCCAAAAACGGCACTTCGTCGGTGCTAGCAAATGTGGTTGGGGTTTTGTCGTTATCCAAATATATTTTACTGATAGTCAAATCTTTACTATCAATCCAAAGTTCGTCGGCATTGCCCAAATTTTCGATAGAAAGCGTGGCCACACCCGCAATCTGTTTTTTCTCGAACGAAACTTTTATGTCCAAATCCAGATGCGTCATGCGCACGACAGAAGGCTGAGCAAAAGAATGTTGGTCGGGTTCGGAATGTGGCAACTTCGGCGTTTGCGCCCAAGCCCATTGCGCCAAAAACAAATAACAGCAAACCAAAATGGTCTGCCAATGTTTAGATTTTTTTTCTAACATAACTTATTGAAAGATAAAAAGTTGTAGTAAAAAAGAGCAAAGCACCGTAACTTTGCAGGAACAAAACCCTATTCGTATTTGTAAAGGGACTAAATTTGCACCTCATCAGAAATTATAACAAAACTTTGTAATGCCATGCTCAGAGCTCAAAAGTATGTAAATATCTATACGGAAGCCAACCCAAACCCTAACTCCTTGAAGTTTGCGGCTAATTTTATGCTTGTCCCTGACGGCACGGATTTCGATTTTGCCAACGTGGAAGCGGCGGCGGCTTCGCCTTTAGCACAAGCAATTTTTGAATTGGGTAACATTGAGCGCGTTTTCTTGATGAGCAACTTTGTAACGGTTACCAAAACCGCCGACGTGGAATGGGTAGAAATTACGCCTATCATCAAAAAAACAGTGAAAGAATATTTGGAGTCTGACCGTCCCGTACTTACCCAAAAAACAATGGATGATTACGAGTCAGCTACCCAACAACCTGATACAGAATTAGTAAAGAAAATAAAAGGTTTGCTCGACGAGTATGTACGCCCTGCGGTGGAGTCGGACGGCGGCGCGATTAGCTTCCATTCGTACAACGAAGGTGTTGTGAAAGTACAGTTGCGCGGTTCGTGCAGCGGCTGCCCTTCTTCTACGCTTACGCTGAAAGCTGGCATCGAAAACCTACTGAAACGTATGTTGCCAAACGACATCACGGAAGTAGTGGCCGAAGGCGTATAAGTATTTGATTTTAAAAATATTACACAACAAAAAAGGCTTTGCAAGTTTCGTTTGCAAAGCCTTTTTTGTTGTTATTGCTGTTTCAATTTGTCCTTAAACACCTTTCTGAATTTATCAACTTTGGGGCGAATAACAAACTGGCAATAACCTTGTCTTGTATTGAGGTTATAATAGTTTTGATGATAATCTTCCGCTTTGTAAAACACCGACGCTGGCGAAATCTCCGTAACGATAGGTTTGTCCCAAGCTCCCGATTTATTGAGTTTCGTCTTGTATTCGGTAGCCAATTGGTGTTGCTTTTCGTTATGGTAGAAAATGGCCGACCTGTATTGCGTACCTACGTCGTTGCCTTGTCGGTTGAGGGTCGTGGGGTCGTGGCTTTGCCAAAATGCCTCCAAAAGCGTTTCATAACTCACTTTTTTGGGGTCATAAATAATTTGGCAGGCTTCCGCGTGGCCAGTAAGTCCCGAACAAACTTGTTCATACGTCGGGTTTTTGACGTGGCCGCCCATATAGCCCGAAACGACCAACTGAACGCCGTCAAGTTGCTGAAATACAGCTTCTACACACCAAAAACAACCCGCTGCAAAAGTGGCCGTGTCCAACTGCGCAGCAGTAGCCGTTGTTTGTTCCGAGAGATTTTCCATATTGTCCGAATGCTTGTTTTGTCCGTCTGAATTGGCTGCCGTGCAAGCCCAAAATCCAGCCGAAAGTAACACATAAAACGCCGTTAATAAACCCCTGAAATACATGGTTTATAGCAAGTTAAATTGTGTGAAATGGTGGCGGAAATGCTTGTTATGAAACACCAATTGTTCATCAAAATTCAAATCACCCAAAAACGCACTGAACGTAATGCCCTTGGGTTTGCTACCACGCACACGGAAGAACATCTCTATATTTTTAGCTAATTGGGCTTTGGCCTCGTCTAAAGTACGGTTCGTATTCGGAGGCATACCAAACTGAAAAGCAGGGTTTTGCAAACCGCGTGGCAGTGGCTCATCGCTATGGATAATGAAATTGCGGGCATCGGTTTGGCCTTTGGTCGGTGCGACAGGCTCTTTTTCGGTTACGATTGTTCCCGTAACAATCACATTGTTAAGGTGTTCAATCATTTGTTGCGGTGTCATGCCGCCCCAAAGTGGCTTGGTAGAATCGCCAAGTTTGGAGAGTGCCGCAGGGATTTCTTTTTGTAAAAAATTGACTAACAATGCTTGTCGGCCAGTTTCCAAAACAAAGGTTGGATTAGTTGTTGCGTTCATTTTTTTTGATTTAAAAGAATTTTAAATTGCTTTTTGCCTACAACCTTACTCCTTTGTTTTTCGTTCCAAAGTTTATTGCTCCAACATTTGCAAAGGATTGGGGAAAAGAAATTGATATGCTAATTTTTCTTTCAATAAATCATTGACTATTAACCTATTAAACAAATTTTGGTCAGAAGGAAATGGCGGACAAACACGCCCAATTTTAGGACAAGCATACGCATAAAAATCGCGACGCAATGGGTGCAAATCAGCCACCACATTCAAAATTTGCCCCGCAATATTTTTTTCCAACAAGGCCAATATTACGCCTATCACGTCTTGCCGATGCACAAAATTGACGGAAGCATTGCCATTGGGCATACGGTCGGGGTTTAGGTATCGGGCAGGATTTCGGTCGGCAGCCAACAAACCACCCAATCGTAAAATATTTATTTTCAGAAACTTACTGTATAATTGGCAAATTTTTTCGGCTTCTAAGATAGCCGCCGAACCGCCGTTGGTGTCCGATGTTTCGGTAAAAATCTGGGGCAAATCAGGGTACACGGATGTACTACTGGTAAAAATGACCTCCTGCACACCATTTTCCATAGCGCATTGCAACACTCGTTCAAGATTTTGGGCGTACTGCGTCGGTGCTGCGCCGCGCGTGGGCGGATAGCAAATGATAAGAGTTTGCGTTTGGGCAAGCAATGACGAATTGATTTGCTGCGTAAAGTCGTTGGTATCCCAAACCCACATTGTTATTTGAGGATTAGCCGCCTGCAACGCAGCGCATTTATCGGGTGTGCGTACTGTTCCGCTTACGCTATAACCTTTTTGCTGTAAAGTTTGCGCCAATGGCCATCCCAACCAACCGCAACCCACGACTGTTATTTTTTTCAAATCAAATAAATTTAAAGTACAGAAAATCAGATTTTTATTTCTCCCAACAAAGCCTCTTCCAGTACGATTTGGTTGCGCTGGAGTTTGAGCAAATTGCGCTGTTCCATTTTTTTGAGCAAGCGAGAAATTACCTCACGCGTAGAGTTGAGGTCTGCGGCAATTTGCTGATGCGACAAATGCAATGTGTTGGTTTGTAACTGTTGGGCTTGGCGGCGCAAATAAAAACTAAGACGCTCGTCCATGCCCCTAAAGGCCACTTGGTCTAAAGCCCTCAGAATCTCATCAAAACGATTGCGATAATTGGCCACCACAAATTTGTACCAACTCTTGTGCTGCGACATCCATTTTTCCATCATGGCCAGCGGCACGAGTAGCAATGTGGTATCTTCTTCGGCCACTGCCGTAATGCTACTCATTTCCATTTGCGTAACACAAACCATCGAAACGGCACAGGCTTGCCCCGCATTGAGGAAATACATAAAAAATTCGCCGCCATCCTCGCCATCTGTATAAATTTTGATACTCCCCGACTGCACCAACACCACGTGTTTGATATACTGGCCTTTGCGAATAATCGTCTCTCCCGCTTTTACTTCTTTTATTTGCGCAAAAGCTATAATACTATCTATCAGCTCGTTTTCAAAACTAGGAAACTGCTTTTTGATAGCCAAATTATCCAGTGTGGTCATGTCGGTTGGGTGCAAATTGGGTGGCTATTATTACTCAAAATTGAGGTTATAATGTTTGTTAAAGAAATCTTCGTATTCTTTAATATTTTTGGATTTATAGAAAATCTTGAGATTGTCGGCAGTCATCAACAAATAATGTTTTTCCAATTTAGGATAATCTTCGCTGAGTGCCCCTTTTTCACTTTTCTGTTTTTTCAAGTAATTAAGTGCCTGAATTTTGGTCGGCAAATCCCAAACACGCACCATAAAATATTTGTCGTTAATCAACATATCATTTACGGTGAAAGTACGCTCAGGGTAGTATATTGAGTTAAATTCTGAGATTTTCTCCATAGCCTCCGTGTTCCGAATTTTCCCGACAGGCAATATCACCAAAAAATAATGCGGCTTTTCCAAATCCAATTTGTAAGGCGACAAACTCGTACTTGGTTCGTTGCTTGTGCTGGTAGCCTCCGAAATACTGGTTACTGCCGACTGCCCTGAAGCCACTCGCACGGCCACCGCATTCATTTCTTGCGCCAAAGGAATGAGTTTAGATTTAGGGTAATTTTTCATAAACTCATTAATACGTGTTACATAATCGCTTGGCGCGAGTGTGTGCCCCGCAATGAGCGTTTGCAACAACACTATTTTGTCCATAATAACCGTTTCGGGATAGTTATCACGCAACTTATTCACAGCAATTTCGGCTTCGGCCATACGGTTTTGTTCGTAAAGCTCATAGGCAACTGCATAATCCTTTTCGGCTTGTGCTTCTTGGGCTTTTTTCTCCACCAAATAATTAGGGTTGCGCAACAAGCCCGCGTAATCCGACTTAGGAAAATCCTTTAGCAGCTTTTGTTTACAAACTTCCTGTTTCTCAGCCATACCTTTTTCTTTGTAAATGAGATAAAGAAAATACAGCACTTCGGGCGTTTTTTCATCTTCATAGAATTTCTCCACAAAATGTTCAAACGTCGTGGCGGCGTTGTCGGGTTCTTCGAGTTTTTGGCGATAGATTTTACCCAAATTATACAACGCTGGTCTTAACTTTTCGTTGGAAGCAGCCAAAGCCTGCGCCGTAAACGGAATGTCTTTTAGGTAAGCCGAGCGATTGCGTTCTGGGGCGGCGGCTTTAGTAGTTTTACCTTTTCCATCGTCTGTTTTTTCGGTGGCTTTTTCAGACTTATTGGCGGTATCTGTCGGAGAATCTTTAGGCTCTTCGGTGGCGTTGGCAGACGGATTGTTTTCCTCTTGCATTGGCGCAGAATCTTTCTTTGAGCGTCGCCAATTATCTTGCAACGGACGATTTCCCCATTTTTGCAAGAAGGCCGCACGCCCCGCACTAATCGCGGCAGGATTGCTCAACGCCCATTTGGTATCGCTATTGCCGTCGTCGCTACTACTATTGAATCCCAAGCCATTTTTATTGTCAAACATAGACGAACCATTGCCACCGCCCGAAGCAGCTTTGCGGGCTTCACGCTCTTTGCGGCGTGCATCTTCTTTGTCGCGAGCAATATCACCCGCTACCATTTTATCAATAGTGGCGTAAAGCGTTGCCGTATCCATGGCGGCCAAACGTTGCAAGCTGTCTTCGCGCTGTACGATGGTGTATTCGCGCACAAAATCGCCCAACACTTTTTGGCGTTTGAGAATGGCCGCGTAATTTTCTTCGTTGGTGTCTAATGGTGCGGTAATCGTGCTATCATAATATTCTTTGGCTTGCGGATAGCGGTGCAATTTGTCGTAAAAAATTTCTCCCAAACGCAAATAAGAATAAGCTTTTTGGTTCGGATTGGTTGTTTTTTGACGCAAAGAAGTTTGGTAATACTCAATCGCTTTGGGTACATTCCCTTGTTTTAGTTCAAAAGAAGCCATTTCGTAATACACGCGGTCGCGGTACTCTTCATTTTTTTCGTCTTTGAGCATTTTTTTGAAATACTTCCGAATGCGTTTTTTGCCTTTTTCGTCCGAAACAGATGTTACTTGCGCCAAATTCAGTTTGGTATAAAACGAAAGTTCGTAAGACGGATTATTTTTCAAAACCGCTCTAAACGACTTATAAGCAGCCGAATCCGCGTGTTGTTTTTGGCGAATCTGCCCAAGTGCATAGTACAAACGGGCACGTGCTTCACCGCGACGCATCAGTGGTAAAGCCTTATCGAGATTTTCGGCCACTTCCTTATATTCGCGCAACTTGTAATGATAGAACGCCATTGTCAGGTGATAATCGCGCGTGTTGGCCTTACTAAAAGTGGGGGCTTCTTTTTCCAAAACACTGCGTGCAATGCTGGCCATTTTGGGTTCGCCTGCACTCACATAAGTACGCAACAACCAAATAAGAGCAGAAGATTTTTCGTCCTTGCCTTTGGCTTTGCCGTAAACATAACGATACGTGGTCGTGGCATTTTCCCAGTCGGCTTGGTAATAACGCGCTCTTCCGATGAGCAAATAACTATCGTCCACCCACTTGCTATATTTGTGACGTTGTACGGGAATAGAGGCCTTCTTTACGATTTCTTCGGTAAGCGGTTTAATGCTCGTTTCGGTGGCTGCGCTGATGGGCTGATAAATTTCAAGAATCCTATTATAGTTTTCTTTGTGTGCCTTGACGATGTTGTTTTCTACTTCTTTGGTTTTTTCGCGTGCCAAGAAATAGCCATTATATTTGGCCAGTACGTTATGATAAGCGCGACTGGTAGGCGTATTTTTTTCGCTCGAACACGCCACAAGCCCCAAAAAAGCAAGCACGAATATTTTTCTGATTACCAAAGAATCTTTTGAGAATCGGTTATTGATCATTTTTTGCACAACAATAAGACTATATTTGAGGTCAAACGCCTGTTTTTATTTTGAAACTAACATTGTAGCCACTGCCACCGCCGCCATTTTTTGGATTTTATGGCCTTTGGGCAATGAAAGAATCATTACTTTTGTGGCTCATTCCAGTAACAGACTTTTTAATTTGGCTATCGTGAAACGTCGGAGAACAACTATATATAATTGGCTAACGAACCATTACACGCTCATATTACGCAGCGAGGAAACTTTCGCCGAGAAGACAACCTTACGTCTAAACTATGCAAAAGTAATCGTTTTTGTGGTTAGTGTTGTAATAATTTTATCTGCCCTGAGTTTCTGGTTGGGCAACCGCTGGAGCAATGCTTTTACCGACGCGGGCAGCCAAGAAACCGTCAATCGGAAGAAGTTAGTGCTATTGGCCTCTCGGCTCGATTCGCTGGAAACCGAACTACAAGGCCGCGATGCGCTCATTCAAAATTTCAGGGATATAGCAGGCAATTCGGGCAAACTTTCGGCAGCCGAAGAAAAGAAAACCCCTACTCCTACCGCCCAATCGCACGCCAATCTGGATTCTATTTCGGCAGTGGAAGAGGCACTTCGTTTGGAATTTGAACAAAATGCCGATGTGCAAGGTTTGCCCACTGGCAACAACAGCGACGCACTGGGCGGAATGTTTTTCTTCAAACCCGTAAACGGATTTGTTTCCTCGGGCTTTGATACCAAAATTGCCCACTATGGCGCAGACATCGTAACAGACAAAAACACACCCGTAAAAGCCATCGCCGACGGTACGGTTATTGTGGCTTCTTGGACACAAGACACAGGCAACGTAATCGCTATTCAGCACCGTAACAACCTGATTTCCATCTACAAACACAATGCCTCTATTACCCGAAAAGTAGGCGATGCCGTGCGTGCTGGCGAACTTATCGCGCTGGTAGGCAACTCTGGCGAAACCCTTACCACTGGCTCACATTTGCACTTGGAAGTTTGGTACAATGGCAATCCCATCAACCCCCAAAATTTCATAGATTTTCAGTAATACTTTCGCCCCAAATTCAGCCCCAAAAAACGACGGTTCAGGCCGCCAAATCATAACTTCAAAACAACCCCAAATCAGTTCGTACCAGATTTTATACCGTTCAGTAAACGAAACAAGCGGTTCATTTTTTTTGGTTAGGACAAGCACCAACCCCGCTATACCTTTGTATCGTTGGAATAAGGCAAAAGCCCACCCAACCAAACAAAAGTATTCCCAACGGAAAAGGTATAAATGATATAAAGTGCCAATTTCGTTTTGTTTAAATATCAAAAAATTTACACAAATAAGCCGTTAAGCACTAAAAAAAGGAGGTTGTTATGAAAAGTTCAGTTCAAACTCGCATCGAACGTATTTTTAAAAAACATTTTTTGATTCCAAGCACTGCTATCAAAAAAAATAAAAGATTAAATGAATTGGGTCTCAACATCATGGAACAAATGGAAATGATGTTGTACTTGGAAACAGAGTTTGACATCAATCTCGACGACAGAGAAGTACAATCTATCCAAACCGTAGGAGATGCCGTTTCGTGTGTACGCCAACACCTTAACGTAAGTGTAGCTTATGCAGCCGCATAACCAGACTTTTACTTTCTTATATTTGCAAAAACGCCAAAGTAGCTGACTTATAGCAACTTTGGCGTTTCTGTTTTTATGCCTGCCAATCTTTTTTCTCAATCACCAATTCCACATGAAGCACGGGTTTTCCCGTCAAAACCATTTCCATTTCTTTGGTTTTCTTTGCCCCGATGCGCATGGTCGCGATTTGCGAACGCTTGTTGTCTGCGCCAATATGAAACACTACTTTTTCCACCAACTCAAACGCATAATCAATCATGAGTTTTTTGATGGATTTATTAAAATTTCCGCCCCAATACGCACGCCCCAAAAACGTATAACCAATGCAAATACTTTTTTCGGCTGGGTCGTATTCGTAATAACGCGAAGAGCCAACCACTTGATTTGTAGCTTTTTCCACAATCAAAAAAGCCTTTCCTTCTTCAATTGCTTTTGCAAAAAAATCTTCGAACACTTCTCTTTGGTAGCGGTTCGAGGCGGGGTGTTGCTCCCAAATTAGCGGGTCGGAAGCTACCGCAAATAACGCTTCAAAATGCCCAGATTGCAGCGGAACAAGCCTTACAAGCTCATTTTCCAAATGCACAGGCTGCCAATTGAGGTTGGTGATAGTTGTCATATTTATTCTGTTTATCCAATAAAATTATCCTTTGGCGGCTTGAATGCGATTGGTAAGCCCCATAAAATCTGCTACGCTGAGTTGTTCGGCGCGGCGGTCGAGCAACGGCTCTGTATTAAAACTTTCGGGCAAACCCAAGGGCTTGAGTGCATTGCGCAAGGTTTTGCGGCGGTTGTTAAAGCCTTGTTTCACCACTTGGACAAATAATTTTTCGTCGCAGTCAAGTTGTTGGCGGGCATTGCGTTTGAGACGAATCACGCCCGATTTTACGCGCGGTGGCGGGTCAAAAACGTGTTCTTGCACCGTAAAACAGTATTCAATATCATAATACGCCTGCAAAAACACACTCAAAATGCCGTAGTCTCTGTTGCCGGGAGGCGAGGCCAAACGTTCAGCCACTTCCTTCTGAAGCATACAAACCACTTCGGGAATGTATTGGCGCATTTCCAGAATGCTAAAGAAAATCTGTGAAGAAATATTGTACGGAAAATTGCCGATAATGGCCACAGGTTCGCCTTTGCCCACTTCTTTGTTTACATCAAAACGCAAGAAATCGCCTTCAATAATGCGGCCTTTAAGCGTCGGAAAATGCTTGTTCAGGTACGCGATAGACTCGCGGTCTATGTCAATCAGCCACGTTTGGTAAGTAGTATTTTGAATCAAAAAATTGGTCAGAACGCCCATGCCCGGCCCTATTTCCAACACATTTTTATAATCTCCGTGCAGGCTCAAAAGCTCCACAATTTGCAGGGCAATGTTCGTATCGGTCAGGAAGTGCTGACCAAGATGTTTTTTGGGTTTTACCGACATACTATTTTTATCAAAAACAAAACCCAAAGCCACTACCCGCAAGCAGTAACTTTGGGCAAAATAAAATCCTGAATATTAGAGCGTTGCAGCTAAGCGAATCGCCTCGCGCAAAGCCATCAATTTGTTGTGTACTTCTTGTAGTTCGCTTGGCAAATCGGACTTGGCCACCACGCCCGCGCCCGCCTGATAATACAACGTGTTGGCACTACTCAAAAACGAACGTATCATAATGGCGTGATTGAACGCACCATCAAAACCAATGTAACCGATGCAGCCGCCATAATACGAACGGTTGGTATTTTCGTATTGGTCAATGAGTTGCATGGCATTGTGCTTAGGCGCACCCGACAGCGTACCCGCAGGAAACGTATCGGCCACCATGCGCAACGACGTAGTGTCTGGGCGAAGTTTGCCCGTCACCTTCGACACCAAATGGATGACGTGCGAATAATATTGTACTTCTTTGAACGATTCCACTTGTACGGTTTCGCTGTTGCGGCTCAAATCGTTACGCGCCAAATCCACCAACATCACGTGTTCTGCACTTTCTTTGGGGTCGTTGAGCAACTTTTGCGCCAATTCGCTGTCGGCAAGGTCGTTGCCTGTGCGTCTGAAAGTACCCGCGATTGGATAAATGCCAGCCACGCCATTTTTTATAACTATCTGTGATTCAGGAGAAGAACCAAAGATTTTGAAATTTCCATAATCAAAATAAAACAAATAGGGCGAAGGATTGATAGAACGCAACGCGCGATATACATTAAACTCGTCGCCGCTGAATTGCTGCCAGAAACGGCGTGCCATCACAATCTGGAACACATCTCCTCTAAAGC
The DNA here is from genome assembly GCF_900112255.1 of Flexibacter flexilis DSM 6793. Lineage (NCBI taxonomy): Bacteria > Pseudomonadati > Bacteroidota > Cytophagia > Cytophagales > Flexibacteraceae > Flexibacter > Flexibacter flexilis. The sequence continues at coordinate 116,989 of NZ_FOLE01000011.1, read as the reverse complement.
AATGTTTCTGGCCTGCGGCCAACACGTCCATAAATTCGGCATCCGTAAAATTTGTCTGTTCTTCGCCTTTGGGTGCAAACTGATACGCCGCAAAACTTTTGTTCTGAATCAATGATTCAACAAAGGCAATATCTTCACCTTCAGGCGTTTGTGCTGCTTCGGCGGTATGTTCGAAAATGTATAATTCATTTTTGAAATGATGCACCGCAATCACAAACCTAAAGGCTTGGTAAGTAATTAGCGGGATTTCGAGGTTCAATTTTTTCTTATCAAAATCAATATCCTCAAAATACTGCACGGCATCGTAAGCAATATGCCCGAAAAGGCCGTTGGAAATGAACTGGAAAGGCGTTTTTTCTACCTCAAAACTACCGATAAAATCCTGCAAATTTTGGAGCAGATTCTCGCGCGTAGGCTGCGAATGCAGGCTTGTTCCGTCGGGGAAATGTTGCGAAAGTCCGCCGTCGGCTTGGAGTTCAAACTTAGCCATTGGCGAGCAGCAAATATACGAAAAGCTATCTTCTACGCCATGATAATCAGAACTTTCCAGCAAAATGGTATTGACGAAACGGTCGCGTAACTTGAGGTAAATGCTCACGGGCGTAAACGTGTCGGCCAGTAGTTTTTTGTAGCGGGTGGTTACTTTATGTTTCATCAGATTCAGGGGTTGGGTTAGTGTAAAATAAAGCCCGTCGTTCGGCAAATCGGAACGGCGGGCTTTGGAAATATTTTATTTCAAAAAATCGAAATTACACATATTGATTAAGCATTACAGGCATTACCAACATGAGTGTATCTTCGTTTGCATCTTGTTTTTTAGGAATAATCAATCCCGCGCGATTTGGGGCCGAAAGCTCAAGGGAAATCAAATTTGAATCCAAATTATTGAGCATTTCCATCAAAAATTTAGCATTAAAGCCAATTTCCATGCTTTCGCCTTCATATTCGCATTGGAGCGTTTCGGAAGCCTCGTTCGAGAAATCCAAATCTTCTGCCGAAATCTGCAAACCTTGCGGCGAAAGTTTCAGGCGGATTTGATGCGTTGTTTTATTGGCATAAATCGAAATACGTTTCAAAGAACTTAGCAATTCCAAACGCTCAATGACCAATTGGTTTGGGTTGTTGAGTGGAATGGCGTTGGCGTAGTCAGGGAAACGTTCATCAATCAAACGGCAAATCATGCGGATATGTCCGAAGCTGAAAAACGCGTTTGAACTATTGAATGAAATCGTAAGTGTTGTGTTATCAGAAGGCAACACCGATTTAAGCAGATTCAGGGCTTTGCGCGGCACAATCAAATTCGCTTCCGTAGAAGACTGAATGTCCGTGCGGCGGTAGCGTACCAAACGGTGGCCGTCGGTGGAAACAAACGTACAATTTTCTGTACCCAATTGGAAGAAAACCCCCGTCATGGCTGGGCGCAAATCGTCCGTACCAGTGGCGAAAAGTGTGCTTACTACGGCTTTCTGAATCACGTCGGCTGGAGCTTCGATGGCTGTCCCGTTGTTTACACTTGGCGTAGCTGGGAAATCTATGGCATTTTCGCCAGAGAGTTTGTAATGGCCATTTTCCGAAATAAGCTCAATGCTGTAAGTGTCTGTGTCTATGAGGAATGTAACAGGTTGCTCAGGCAAATTGCGAAGCGTATCAAGCAAAATGCGAGCAGGAACAGCCACTTTGCCACTGTCGGCACTGTCCACCGTAAGTTCTGTTACGATGGTTGTTTGCAAATCCGACGCGGTAACCGAAAGTTTTTCCCCGTCCAAGTCGAAAAGGAAATTTTCCAAAATCGGCAGAATCGGATTAGAAGCAATCACCCCATTAATGCCCGAAAGTTGCTTTAGTAAAGCCGTCGAATTGACTATAAATTTCATATTGATTTCTGTCTGAATTTAAGAGGGACAAAAGTACATACAAAAGCGCAAATTTCCTCAAAAAATAGGCGTTTTTTACCTCAATTTCTCGTTTTGCTGATGGCGGTCAGCATCACGCAATGTTTTCTTCTCCAAATTATTTTGAAGGGCTTCCGTAAGGTTAATGCCCGTCTGGTTGGCCAAGCAAATCACCACAAAAAGCACGTCGGCCAACTCGTCGGCGAGTACCTTGTCTTTGTCGCTGGGCTTAAAGGATTGTTCCCCGTATTGGCGGGAAATAATACGCGCCACTTCCCCAACTTCTTCCGTCAGGATGGCCATGTTCGTAAGTTCATTAAAGTACCGAACGCCTGTTGTCTTAATCCAGTTATCTACTGTTTCTTGGGCTTGCTCAATGGTCATAACTATAAGTTTTGTTTTAAAAAATTCTACAAAAGAAAAAGCCTGTATTCTTTGCATCAATGAAAAAATACAGGCTTTTAAAATAATATAATCAATTTATTTACAATGTATTACACATTTTAATCAACTGCTCAGACTCGGCCACACCCGCCAACGACTCGGCTACCGTGTAGCTGTTGATTTTACTCAAAAATGCGTCTGCTTGCTCTAAAAACATTGCATTTCGGTCAAAATTATTGAGGCTCACCACTTCCGTTGTCGTTTTGGTACGGAATGTTAGGGTTGCTTTGTAATAATCGAAATACACCGTTCCCGTTTCAAATACAAAGTGCATAAAACGCGTTGCGGGCTGTTCGTAGAAATTCAGATGTACGTGTCCCGTTACGTCATTTTCGTATTTAATCAAAAAATCTGCCCCAGCTTCCACGCTCACTTCCAAAGCCGATTTGCGATTGGCCAAACTCATAAAACTGGCTATCGGTCTGCCCACCAACCAGTTAGACATATCCAAATCGTGGCTTAGCGTCAGTGCTGCACCGCCTCCGAGTTCTTTACGCGCCGCATACGACTCGCGGTAATCTTCCCACGGATGCCAGTCGGGTAAATACTCGCCCCAATGCGTGGTAAACGAAAGCAATTTGCCATAGGTTTCCGCTTCAACAAATGCCCTCATGCGCTTGAGCAACGGATGAAAACGCAACATATACGCAATGTAAACATATACGCCTTTTTCGCTAATGGCTTGTTTGAGTGCATCCAAACCTTCCAAGTTATGCGAAAGCGGTTTTTCTACCAACACGTGCATACCCGCACGCACGCACGCGAGCGTTTGTTCTACGTGCAAAGCCGTCGGGGACGTAATGAATGCGGCCACAGGTTTCACGGCTTCCACTTCGTTCCATTTGGTCAGCACTTTTACGGTGCTGGCATCAATGTTACGCATCGGCAAATTGCGCGAACGCAACACGTATATATTACGGAAACCTTTGGCCTGAAGGTTGCCGATATGACGCTCGCCGATAGAACCTGCGCCAATCACTAATAAAGGACTTTCTGGACTAAGCATCGAATTTGATACAATTAATTTTAGGTAAAAGATTTTCGGCACGACGGAAACTGTCGATGTCGTCTATATCAATGGACAAACTCGCGTCCATCACGTAAGGCAAAATGTGACGGCCTGTCATGGATTTTTGCTCCAGCAACACCGAAGGGCGGAAAATATCCAACGTTCCTGTTTGCCAATAGACTTTCGGGAGGTTTTGGCGCGGCTCGTTGTAAGGCTCTGCGATGCCGTCCACCGTGAGCAAAGGCGTCATAAAGTCGTTTTCGCTTGCACCCAAACGCCACATTTTGTACGGAGTGTTAGGAGAAAGTGTCACGGCACGCAATGCGGTAGCGGCTGGCGTGTCAGCCAAGCGTGCGATGCAGTCGTCTATTTCTTCTACAAAACGAATCGGCGACGTAGGGCGAAGTTGTATAATAAGATCAGGAATTTCGCCTTCGTTGGCTTGCAACCATTCCAAAGCGTGCGTAAATGCCTCTACGTCAGTGCTTAGGTCGGCGGCCAAATGCGCAGGGCGCAAAAATGGAACATCTGCTCCGTATTGGCGCGACACGTCGGCGATGGCCTCCGAATCGGTCGTAACTAACACGCGATCAATGTATTTAGAGCGTTTGCTAGCCTCAATACTGTAAGCAATAAGCGGGTGGCCAGCCAACGGCAATATATTCTTGTTGGGTAAACCTTTGCTACCGCCACGCGCAGGCACAATGGCCATTATTTTCAAATCTTTATACATGATAAGTTTTTGACTATTATCGATTTTTTTAATATTATTTCGAGGTTAAAAGAAGATGACGTAAAAGTATAGAATATTGATAGAGTTGGCAAAAAAACATCTATAACAAAACATACCCTATCATTTGATTTTTTTGCTAAAATACTACCATAAAAACCTCATTTTTAGCATATTTTATTTTAATAAAAAACTGATATTCAATTGATTGTTATTATTTTTTGTGATAAAAAGACACCCAAACAAGGCTTTTTTGATAAAAATCAGGAAAAAATATGTAATGAAATGCCGTTTGGGGGCATCCGAAATGATAAAATTCTGATTTTCAATATTTTGCAAAAAATATTTTAAAAATATAACACTGATAATCAGTGAGTTGCAAAAAAAAGACAAACTATTTTTGCTTTATTTTTTTGGAATTAAAAAAAGCGGCTATTTTTGCACTCCCAAAAATTTGGGAAACAGTAGATTATAGAATTGTTTAACATCTAATTACAATAAAAGTGACAAAAGCAGAAGTAATTGCCGCTATCGCCGAAAAGACAGGCGTTGACAAAAACGACGTTCAGACTACTATCGAGAACTTCTTTGAAGTAGTAAAAGACTCAATGGCACAAGGTGATAATATTTATGTAAGAGGTTTCGGTAGCTTTATCAACAAGCACAGAGCCGCTAAAGTAGCTCGTAACATTTCTAAAAATACGGCTATGACCATTGATGCTCACTACGTACCAAGCTTCAAGCCTTCTAAAGAATTCGTGAAAATGATCAAAGAAAGCGAGAAACTTAAAGCTGAACTTAAAAAATAAGTTTTTCATTTCGGGGCAGATGCAAGACTTATGTGTTACCTTTGGGGCATCAAAGTTTTGCATCTTCCTTTTTTTCTTTTTTGACTTATGTCAAAGCAAAAATTAATAATCACAGGATTGGCACTTTTGGCAGTAGTAGGCATCTACTTTTTGCCGAAAGGCGTGGTAAAAAAAGCTGGAGGAGAGCAGGCAGTCCGCGACCAAATGGCCGGAAAGAGCAGCACCCCAACCGATACCGCACAGCATTCGGATACACACACGGATGAGCCGCAGCACGAGGAAACTCCGCTTTCGGAATCAGAAATGAAGTATTTGGCTTCTTTGCGTAAGCGTTACCAACAAGCCAAACCAAACCAAAAGGCTCAATTTGCCGACTCGCTGGCCAAGCGTTTTGCGCTAAACAATCAGTTTGACAGCGCGGCGGTTTATACAGGCCAATTGGCAAGCCACGCACCAAATGCCGCGAATTTTATCAAAGCAGGCGATGCGATGTTTGACGCAGCAGGTTTTGCACTCAAAGCCGACAAAATTGCTTACTGGACTGAGCACTCAAGGCAAATGTACCAACAAGCATTGGAGGCCGATAAAAATAACCTCGACGCAAAAGCTAAATTAGCGATGACTTATGTGGATACAGATAATCCCATGCAGGCAATCGGAATGCTTCGCGAAGTGGTAAGTGCCGACCCCAAAAACGAAACGGCTATTTATAACTTAGGTTTGCTTTCGATGCGCTCGAATCAATACGAAAAGGCCATCGGACGCTTTGAGGAACTCCTCAAAATCAATCCTAAGCACTTGAAAGCCACGTACTTTTTGGCGATGAGCTACAAACAAGCTGGCAAAAAAGAAAAAGCAATCGAGTTTTTTAACAAAGTAAAACAACTCGATAAAGACCCCGCCGTACAAGAATCGGTGGACGAAAATCTGGCAGAATTACAAGCCCTATAACCAAAACGGCCTGAAATACTTTCCACGTGGCAACTAACTGGTTTCCACAAAGTTAAAATAATTGTTTCACTTCAAAACAGGACAAATTATGCCTTGCGGTAAAAAAAGAAAAAGACACAAAATCGCTACACACAAGAGAAAGAAGCGTTTGAGAAAAAACAGACACAAGAAAAAATAGTTGTCTTATACTATACTAAATGATAGCTGTGTAATGCTTTATTGCATGGCTATCATTTTACTGTTTTATTCCCGTTCATTCTAAATCGCTACGAATTTGAGCAACGAATTGCTAATCAGTTCTACTCAAAAAGGTGATAGAATTGCTCTCTTACAAAACAAGCAACTAATTGAGTATCACGTAGAAGAAAATGGCAATACCTTCACGGTAGGCGACATTTATCTGGGCGTGGTACGGAAGGTGTCCAAAGGGCTGAATGCGGCTTTCGTGGACATCGGCCATGAGAAAGATGCCTTTTTGCATTATCAGGATTTGGGGCCTAACATTCGTTCGCTCAACAAGTTTCTGAAAAATTCGCAAAGCAACAAAGCGGCTACGCACAAACTCAACGGCTTCAAATATGAGCCAGAAATTGAGAAATTGGGCAACATGACGCAAGTGTTGAGCAAAGGCCAACAGGTATTGGTGCAAGTCATCAAAGAACCTATCTCAACAAAAGGGCCTCGCCTTTCCTGCGAGTTGTCTCTGGCTGGTCGGTACATAGTGTTAGTGCCCTTTTCGGACGCTATCAGTATTTCCAAAAAAATAACCAGCAAAGAAGAACGTCAACGCCTTTCGCGCCTGATGCAATCCATTAAGCCAGATAATTTTGGCGTAATTATTCGCACCGTAGCCGAAGGAAAAGACGTAGCCGAATTGGACAAAGATTTGAGCAATTTGGTACAAAAATGGGAAGAAGGATTTGGCTTGTTGCGCACGGCTCGCCCTCGCGACAAGGTAATCGGCGAAATGAACCGCGTTTCTTCTATGCTACGAGATTTGTTAAACGAAAGTTTTGACGGCGTATCGGTAGATAGCAAAGAAATTTATGACGAGGTCAAAAACTACATTCGCAACTTCGCCCCCGACAAAGAAAAAATAGTGCGCTTGCATACTGGTAAAGCCAAACTTTTTGAGGCTGCCGGTATAGAGAAACAACTCAAAACACTCTTTGGGAAGTCGGTAAGCCTGCCAAGTGGCGGTTACCTGATTATAGAACACACCGAAGCATTGCACGTAATTGACGTGAACAGCGGCAGCAGTGCCAACAAAGCCGAAGCGGAAGACCAAGAAACGACGGCCTTTAATGCCAACAAAGAAGCTGCTCGCGAAATAGCCCGACAACTGCGCTTGCGCGATATGGGCGGTATCATTGTTATTGACTTCATAGACATGAAAAAGGCTGAGAACAAACGCCTTATCTATGAACAAATGAAAACCGAAATGCAGGGAGAACGCTCCAAGTTTACGGTTTTGCCTCTGTCCAAATTTGGACTCATGCAAATCACCCGACAACGCGTGCGCCCCGAAATGAATGTTATCACACTCGAAACCTGCCCTACGTGCAACGGCACCGGGAAAATATCGGCCAGTATCTTGGTTGCTGACCTGATAGAACAAAACATTGAATTTATCGTTGGTAAACAAAACGAAAAAGGACTCACCGTCCGTATGCACCCGTTTTTGTATTCTTATTACACCAAAGGATTCTTCTCCAGACAAGTACAGTGGCTTTTTAGATACCACACTTGGATAAAAGTAGTAGAAGATACGTCTTTAGGTGTTACAGACTTTAAGTTTATCAACAAACAAGGCGAGCAGATCGAAATAAGTTAGTCGAATCGCATAGCCTGCCAATGAAATGTAAAGCCTCCGTAATCCAATGTGTTACGGAGGCTTTTTTATTTTTCAAGAATCAAAACGCCTTAGAGTTGCAGAATAAACGGCAGTACAAAATTTGCCACAATGATTCCGCCAAGCATAAAACAAATGGTAGCCACCAAAGACGGCCATTGCAAATTGGCAATGCCACTAATGGAGTGGCCAGACGTGCAGCCGCCCGCATAACGCGTGCCAAACCCCACCAAAAATCCACCACCAACCATCATTAACAACCCTCTGATTGTCAGCAAATTGGACAGGCCAAAAAGTTGCTGTGCCAACACATCAGGATTTTGGGAAAGGCCATAACTGGCCAATTCTTCGCGCAAATCAGGTGCAATGCCCATCTGATAATCAGGCGAAACCAACAACCAAGATGCAATAAAAGCTCCCAGCGTGATGCCCAATACAAAACTTAAATTCCAGCGTTCTTTGCGCCAATCGTATTGGAAAAAACTTATTTTGGCAGGAACACAAGCCGCGCATAAGTGCCGCAGTGACGAGGAAATCCCGAAAGTTTTGTTACCCAACAACAATAAGGCGGGAACAGTAAGCCCGATAGCAGGACCAGCCACATACCACGGCCAAGGCGAGCGAAGCCAATCTATCATTTTTTAAAGTATTATTTTTTGACTTTACAAGTGTTAATGCCAAAAATAGTATAAAGCGGGCAAAAACTAACCAAACTTGTAAGTACAAATACAAACCCAAAAACAAGTAAAATAATTTCCAGTGTACCTTCAATCACGTGCGTAAACGACAAAGTCGCGATTACTAAAGCAACCGCAATGCGAATACCGCGGTCAACTAACCCCATGTTTGCTTTCATAAGTAAAGTATTTTTTAATTGTTAAATATGCATAGAAAAAACACTATTACGAAGGTATAAAAAATATTCAATTTATAGCAAAAAAAAGATTTGAATTATTCTGTCCATACCATTTATCCCAATCTGTTTTGTTTTGGGGCAGTGGATTTCTAAATTGCCGCTTTGGTTTTACTTATCTAATCTTTTCAAAATGATTAAGAAACTACTGTTGGCAGGTTTGCTCTGCGGGACGCTTTCCGTGCAAGCCCAAAACAAAGCCGAAGACGTGAAGTCTTTTACCCTCAAAAACGGCATGAAAATCATGGTGTTGGAAGACCATTCCATTCCCAACGCCAATATGTATTTGTTCTGGCGCGTGGGTTCGCGCAACGAAGTACACGGCATTACGGGGCTGTCGCACTTCTTCGAACACATGATGTTTAACGGCTCAAAAAAATATGGCCCTAAGATGTTTGACCGCGTCATGGAAGCAAATGGCGGTTCTAACAACGCTTACACCACCGAAAACGTAACCGTTTATACCGATTGGTTTCAGGGCAAAGCACTCGAAACAATTTTTGATTTGGAAGCTGACCGCATTGGGCATCTGAACATTGATTCGGCGATGGTGGAAAGCGAACGCGGTGTAGTGCTTTCGGAGCGCAGCACAGGCCTTGAAAACAACAATTTCAACATGTTGAGCGAGGCACTGAACTCAGTGGCCTTCACGGAACATCCGTACATGATTCCCGTAATTGGCTACGAATCAGACATTAAAAGCTGGACAAAGAAAGATTTGGAACGCTATTTCCGTACTTATTACGCCCCCAATAACTGTACCGTGGTTATTAGCGGCGATGTAACGTTGGCGGAAGTAAAACAATTGGCTGCCAAATATTTAGAGCCAATTCCAGCCAACACGCCGCCGCCTGCTTTGCGCACGGTAGAGCCGCCGCAAAATGGCGAACGTCGTTTGCTCGTACACAAAGACGTAAGTTCTCCGAATGTGTTGTTGGCGTATCACGTACCCGAAACGCGCAACGCAGACTATTACGCATTGGATTTGCTCAATAGCATTTTGTCGGCTGGCAACTCGTCGCGTCTGAACAAATCGTTGGTTTTTGATAAAGAATTAGCCACAGAGCTGTTCACGTATATGCCCGAAAGTTTCGACCCGACACTTTTCTTTGTATATGGCGTGGTGGCCGACGGCGTTGCGCCTGATACATTGGAAAAAGCAATGTTAGGGGAAATTGAGAAAATCAAGAAAAACGGCATAACGGCAGACGAATTACAGAAAGTGAAAAATCAAAAATTGGTGGCTTTTTATCATCAATTAGAAACCATCAACGGCAAAGCCAACAACTTGGGTACTTACGAAGTGTTTTTTGGGGATTACAAGAAAATGTTTGATGCGCCTGCGCTTTACCAAAAAGTTACAAAAGAGGACATTCAGCGCGTAGCCAAAAAATATTTTACCAAAAATAACCGTACGGTCGGCTATTTGCTGCCCGAAACACCAGCCGACAAAGAATAATAAGTCGCTGGTTTTCTGTTATTTATTCTTGATTTAAAAAATTTCAAAATCGAATATTTCAATCCGATGAAAAAAATATTTGTCATGGCGATGTTGTTGTTTACGGCGCAACAAAGCCTTTGGGCGCAGTCATTCAAATTGCCTGCTTACCAAAAAACAAAACTCAAAAACGGCCTTACCGTTTATTTGATGGAGCAACACGAAGTGCCGATGGTCAATGTTTCGGTAGCGGTAACGGCGGGGTCTGTGAAAGACGGCAACCGTTACGGCTTGGCCGCCCTGACTGCCGACGCGCTTTTGTTTGGCACAAAAAAATACAGCAAAGAGCAAATCGAAGAAAAATTGGAGTTTGTGGGTGCAGAATTGGCCACTGGTGCGGGCAAGGAAGCGTCCGAAATTTCGGCTTCGTTTGCCAAGAAAGACCAAGCCTTAGTGCTTGATATGCTGCACGATGTGTTGGTCAATCCTGTGTTTGATGCACAAGAATTTGACAAACACAAAACACGCCTTGTGGCTCAACTCAAGCAACAAAAAGAAAGTCCGCGCGAGGTAATCGGCTCGTATTACAATGCGTTTATGTACGGTTCGCACCCTTACGGCACGCCTGTAACGGGTTCGGAAGGCACAGTGAGCAAAATCACGGTGCAGGACGTAAAGCAATTTTATGGCAAAGAATACGCACCGACCGAAACGGCCATTGCGGTGGTGGGCGATTTTTCGGCTAAAGCCATGCTCAAAGAAATTACGGCTTTGTTTGGCACTTGGCAACCAAGCAGCCAACCAACTAAACTGAATTTGGGAACACCGAATTTGGACTTTACGGAAAGCCGCATTTTGTTGGTAAACAAAGACGATGCCCGCGAAACTACGTTCCGCATTGGCGGCAAAGGCGTAACGCGCAACAACTCAGATTATGTTGGCATACAAGTAATTAACACGATTTTGGGAGGCCGTTTCACCTCGTGGCTCAATGATGCGTTGCGCGTAAATTCGGGCTTGACATACGGTGCAAATAGCCGTTTCGACCGACTGAAGTATGCGGGTACGTTCCAGATTTCGACATTTACCAAAAACTCAACGACCATCGAGGCGATAGATATGGCCTTAGACGTGTTGGACAGTTTGCACAAACACGGTGTGAATCAGGAAATTTTGAACTCAGCCAAAAACTACGTGAAAGGCAACTATCCGCCTACTTACGAAACGTCGGGTGCGTTGGCAGATTTGCTAACGGAAATGTATATTTATGGCTTTGATGAGTCGGTAATTAACAATTTCCAACGCGATGTGGACGCTATCACGCCAGAACGCGCCAAAGAAATTATTGCTAAATATTTCCCTAAAAATAATTTGCAATTCGTACTGACGGGCAAAGGCTCAGAGATTCGCGAGAAAGTGAAAAAGTACGGAAAGTATTCGGAAAAAGACATCAAAACAGACGGTTTTTAATCGTTGCTTTTGGTAGAAATGAAAATACAAACGAGGTACATCGGCGGCGTGTCGGTGTACCTCGTTTTTGTTTTTTCGGGAAAATTATACCCCAAAATCGGCCAATATGCCCACAAAAAAAGCCTGAAAGCGGCCTACACAATCCCAAACAATCTGTATATTTGCGGTTCGGATAAAATACAGTGCTTTATAAGCAAAGTACACCCCTTTGCGGCGGCTGTAAACCTTACCCAAACGCATCAAAATCAACATCAATGTCTGCAAGAGAAAAATATACCGTCGTGATAGGTTTAGAGGTTCACGCTCAATTGCTTACAGCAAGTAAAGCCTATTCCACAGACTCCACAGAGTTCGGCAATTTGCCCAATACCAACATTAGTGTTATTACGTTGGCACACCCTGGTACGCTGCCGCGCAGCAACCGCAAAGTAGTTGAATACGCTATCAAAATGGGTTTGGCGTGCCACTCGGCCATTACGCGTTACAATTTCTATGACCGTAAAAATTATTTTTATCCAGACTTGCCAAAAGGCTACCAAATCACCCAAGATAAAACGCCGATTTGTGTGGGCGGACACGTGCCTATTAAGCTAAAAGACGGTTCTACCAAAAATGTACAACTTACGCGCATTCACATGGAAGAAGATGCGGGCAAGTCTATGCACTTGGCTGGCGAAATTGAATCGTTGATTGACCTTAACCGCGCAGGCGTGCCGCTTATCGAGATTGTTTCAGAGCCAGAAATTTGCAATTCGGATGAGGCTTACGCCTACCTGAACGAAGTACGCAAATTGGTGCGCTATCTGGAAATTTGCGATGGCAACATGGAAGAAGGTTCGTTGCGTTGCGATGCCAACATTTCGATTATGCCCGTAGGCACTACCAAGTTTGGCAACAAAGTGGAAGTGAAAAACATGAACTCTTTCCGCAACGTACAACGCGCCATCGAACACGAAATTGACCGTCAAATTGTATTGGCGGAAGCAGGCCAGACGATTGTATCCGAAACGCGTATGTTCGATGCCACCACTGGCGAAACGTACAGCTTGCGCAGCAAAGAGAATCTGAACGATTACCGCTATTTCCCTGAGCCAGATTTGCAACCAATCGTAGTTTCTGACCAATGGCTTGCCGACATCAAAGCACTAATGCCAAGCCTGCCAGCCGAATTGTTCGAGAAGTTTACGGCACAATTTGGTTTGTCAGAATATGATGCTAACGTATTGACAGACAGCAAAGAAATCGCTTTATATTTCGATGAAGTTTGCCGCCATACGAGCAGCTACAAAATGGCTTCTAACTGGGTAACGGGTGCTGTAAAATCGTATTTGAACGAAAGAACTTTGCACATCAACGACTTCCCGATTAGTGCGGCACGTTTGGCCGATTTGATTGCACTCATCGAAAGCGGCAAAGTGAGCCACACGGTAGGCGCACAAAAAATATTCCCTGCCATGCTTGAAAATTCGGACGCGCCTTTGGCCATTGCCGAAAAACTCAACGTGTTGCAAGAGGGTGACGCCGATTCGCTTACGCCAATTATTGCCGAAATCATCGCGAAATACCCGCAAAAAGTAGCCGAATACAAAGGCGGCAAAAAAGGGATTTTGGGAATGTTTATGGGCGATTTGATGAAAGCCACCAAAGGAAAAGCCGACCCGAAAGTAGCCAACAAGCTCATGGAAGAAGCCTTGAACAATGCTTAAAAATCTAATTTTACAATATTTATAATACAAATTCATTAAATAAAAAGCCTATAAGTAAAATCAGACACTTATAGGCTTTTTATTTTTAGTGCAAAAGTTTCAAAATCTGAAACGCCGACGTGCATACAATCACAGCCAACACGATGTAGCGAAACGCCTTTTCCGAAGTGCGTTGCAGGATAAGTTTACCCAAATAACTCCCCAACACACTCACGCCAATCAGTACAGGAATGAGCACAATGTATTCTTTCTGAAAATAACCATTGGCCACATACACCACCGCGCGACTGCTGTCCACCCCCAAATCTATGAGTGCGGACGTAGCAATAAATATTTCTTTGGGCAAATGAAAAGCCGACAAAGTAATTCCTCGAATAGCTCCGCCTGTGCCAGCCACACCCGCCAAAAAGCCCGAAGCCACACCACCCAAATACAGATTGGAGTTTGTTTGCTCAATGGTTTTATTGAAATTGATAATCAGGTAAATAGACAAAAGAGCCAACGCGAAATTCATACCCAATTCCATGTACTTGACGGGCAAATACGCCGTAAGCCACGCGCCAATTATCACAAAAACCACCGCAGGAATCCCCAATTTCAAGGCAATGTCTTTCTGGATTCCTTGCTTAAACAGCGCGATTTTGGACAAATTGCTGAACACATGAAACACCGCCGTAATGCCTAACACGGTTTTGAAATCAAAAAACATGGACGCTATGGGCACAAACAAAATAGACGAACCAAAACCCGAAGTAGTCCCGATAATTTCTGAAATGAGTGCCAGCAGCACAAACAAATAATATTTCTCAAACATCGCGTTTTTTACAAAAAGTCCTTTTTCTCTAAAAAGTAAAGGTACACTTTTTACTATATGTTACTAATGCCAATAAAAATAGGTACGTGGCTACCACATACCTATTTCGTTCATTTCGTGTTATTTTCTCAAAAATTTCATTTTTCAAAGAAAGCAGCCGAGCCGCCAACCCACGTTTTATCTTTGTTGTAACGCACGCCCATCAGGTCGGCGCGGCCAAGCCTTACCAAACTCGTGGCCAGTGTCGGACGCGCATCGCCATCTTTCCAAATGAACAACATGCGCAATTCGGTTTTGATGTCTCCGTCTGGCGAATGTAGCGCAGGCGCGTATTCTACTTTTTTCATCAAAATATAATTTTCCTTGTCGGCAATTGCGTCGATGTCAGCTTGCGTAACATTGAAAATCACGCCCACACCCGCAAACGAAAACAACGGCTTGAGTACATAATTTTCGAGGTCTTGCGGATATTCCGTGTACTGGCTCAAAAACTTGGTTTCGGGTACATAGCGGCTTTTCAGGAACGGCAACGTGTATTTGCTGATACGGAAAAACCAGTTCGGATGGCCTGCCCATTCCACATCTACATCTTCGGTGAGGTTAAACTGCAAATCTAAATCCGTGCGGCGGCTCAACTCATCAAAAATCACGCGGTTGTAAATGCGGTAAATCGGCGTTTTGACGCCATCGCGCATATAATAAAGCTTGCGGCCTTCGCGTATCACTTCCGTAATGCACACGGGCTTGATGCCTGTATAGTCTTGGGTGCAATAAAAATCGACTTTGGTTTTTTGTTTTTCGGGTTCCACCTCCAACAAAATCACATTTTCAACGGCGTGTTTGCCCAGAAACACTTCGCGCAACAGTTCCACGTAGCTTTCGGCCGTCAGGCCTCCGAACAAATAATCAAGTTGCGGCGGAATATCAAAAAATTTGCGATAGCCCAACGCAATGAACTGCTGAAACGCATACAACGACGGGAATCCCTGTAATTCAATCAGTTGCGGAATCAGTTCGCCAGTTTGTTTGTCCTGACAAATGGCAAAATCTATGGCCAAACAAAGCGTATGTTCGTCTTCGTTGGGCACAAAAAGGCCTTCGGGAACGGCTTTTTGGGTGATTTGCTTAAAGTCTGGACGCACGATTACGTCAATAATTTCATCACAAGCCTTTACCACGTGGTCGGTCAGGGCTTTGGGAATGAAAACGGGCGTTTCGGCAATGCGAAATTCAATTTCGTAGTTGTAAGGCGCGTAAAGCCATTGGCGCAAAGCCTGATACTTTTCGTCGGTAAATTGCTCGTTGTAGTTTTGTCTGATTGGAGGAATCATAAAATCAAGTAAACAAAGGAAAAGAACGTATATAAAATAAAAGTCGTTGGGCTTTTGGCTTGGTGTGGGTGCTTTAGCTCAAATGTAATTAAAAAGCCGAACAAGAAAAATACAAAACACACCCAATACAAAATTTATAATTGTTCATTTTTGTTGTAACCATATAATTATTTGGCAAAAATAAAATTTGACAATGTAAGGCCAACCAAACGTTATTAGCCAATCGTGTTACATTTCAAAAGTTGGTGGCGTGGGCTGTCGCAAATACAAGGTTTATAAAAAAAATACAATACTTGTGGAATATTTGTTAAGCTATACGAGTACAAATAATGTTTTGTAATATGCTCAATATCAACAATAAAAAAAATATTTCAAAAAAAATTACCACCCAATTATTTTTTAACTATCTTTGTTCAGTTAAATTTAACACCCGAAACCAAAATACATCATTTATATTATGGACATGACTTTTGCTTCACCAGCAACTTCCAATGTTGCTGTAATTCCAGCCTCACAACGCCGTATTCGCCGCGCAACCGTTTTGGGTTCGGGCGTAATGGGCAGCCGCATCGCTTGCCATTTGGCCAACGTTGGTGTAGAAGTATTACTTTTAGATATTGCACCAAAAGAACCAAACGACGCAGAAAAAGCGAAAGGCCTTACTGTAAACGATAAAGCAGTGCGTAACCGCATTGTTACGGACGCTTTCACTTCTGCCGTAAAATCAAACCCAAATCCTTTGTATCATGCTTCGTTTGCAAGCCGCGTTTCGCTTGGCAACTTCGAAGACAACATGAAAGACATTGCCAATTCGGATTGGGTAATTGAGGTAGTAGTAGAAAACTTGGCTATCAAAAAAACTGTTTTTGAACAAGTAGAAAAATACCGCAAACCAGGTACACTAATTACTTCTAACACCTCTGGTATTCCGATTCATTTGATGGCGGAAGGCCGTTCGGAAGATTTCGTGAAAAACTTCTGCGGTGTTCACTTCTTCAACCCTCCACGCTATTTGCGTTTGCTCGAAATTATCCCTACGCCTCACACTGATGCAGAAGTGGTTAATTTCTTGATGCACTACGGCGACCGTTTCTTGGGCAAAACAACCGTTTTGTGTAAAGATACGCCTGCTTTCATCGCTAACCGCGTGGGCGTTTATGCCATCATGGAAGTAATCAAGATTATGCAAGACCTTGATATGACCATCGACGAAGTGGACAAACTCACTGGTCCTGTAATCGGACACGCTAAATCGGCTACTTTCCGTACTTCGGACGTGGTTGGTTTGGACACACTTACGAAAGTGGCCAGCAACTTGTACGCAGCTCTTCCAAACGACGAATCACGCGACATTTTCGTGTTGCCTGAATTTTTGAAGCAAATGGAAGCGAACAAATGGCTTGGCGACAAAACCAAACAAGGTTTCTACAAGAAAACAGTTGGGGCAAATGGCGCGAAAGAAATTCATAGCCTTAACCTCAAAACATTAGAATATGCCCCTGCGGGTAAAGTGAAATTCGCAACATTGGAGCTTACTAAAACAATTGAAGTTGTAAAAGACCGCTTCAAAGTGTTGGTAAAAGGCCAAGACAAAGCAGGCGAATTTTACAGACAAATGTTTGCTGGTTTGTTCCAATACGTTTCGCACCGCATTCCAGAAATTTCTGATGAGCTTTACAAAATTGACGATGCACTTCGTGCTGGTTTCGGTTGGGAAGTAGGTCCATTCGAGAAATGGGACGCAATTGGCGTGGCGAAAGCTATCGAAATCATGACGGCTTTGGGCAAAAAACCTGCGGCTTGGGTTACGGAAATGTTAGCAGCTGGTCACACTTCATTCTACAAAGTAGAAGGTGGCGTGCGCAAGTTCTACGACGTAGCTACCAAATCGTACAAAGGTATCCCAGGTACTGAAAACTTCATTATTTTGGACAACTTGCGCAGCACCAACAAAGTATGGGGCAATGCAGGTTCTACGATTTTCGATTTGGGCGACGGCGTTTTGGGCGTGGAATTCCATACCAAAATGAACACGTTGGGCGCGGAAGTAATCGAAGGCGTAAACAAAGCAATCTCTTTGACTGAAAAGAGCTACAGAGGTTTGGTAATTGGTAATCAAGGTTCTAACTTCTCGGCGGGTGCTAACTTGGCCATGTTGTTTATGTTTGCTGTTGAGCAAGAATACGACGAAGTGGACATGATGATTCGCCAGTTCCAAAATACGGTAATGCGTGCGCGTTATTCGTCTGTACCAGTGGTAGTTGCACCACACGGCCTTACTTTGGGCGGTGGTTGCGAGTTCACGATGCACGCAGACGGCGTACAAGCAGCAGCCGAAACGTATATCGGTTTGGTGGAATTGGGCGTAGGTCTTATCCCTGCTGGTGGCGGTACAAAAGAAATGGCTTTGCGCGTTTCTTCGTCCGTAGAAACTGGCGACCCAGAATTGAACCGTTTGCAAAATGCGTTTATGAACATCGCGACGGCTAAAGTGGCTACTTCGGCTAACGAGGCGTTCGACATGAACATTTTGCGTCGTGGCGACCGTATCTCTACGAACCTTTCTCGTCAGATTCGTGATGCGAAAGAATTTGTATTGGATTTGGCTAACGCTGGTTATACACAACCAAAACAACGCACCGATATCAAAGTACAAGGCAAAGCAGGTATCGCGCTTTTCAAAGCAGGTATCAACGCGATGCGCATGGGACGTTACATTTCGGAACACGACCAAAAAGTAGCCGAGAAACTCGCTTATGTGATTTCGGGTGGCGATTTGTCTTATCCGCAATTAGTAACCGAACAATACTTATTGGACTTGGAGCGTGAGGCGTTCTTGTCGCTTTCTGGCGAACGCAAAACATTGGAACGTATCCAAAGCCTTTTGAATGGCGGCAAAGTAATCCGCAACTAATTTATATTGTTTATTGTGTTTTGATTTTTTCAGGCTGTGTTCACGTTGAACACAGCCTGAATTTTTATATAAAAAAACTACATTTTACAAAAAACGACCACAAGCAACACAACAATCAAATTTTTATTGTTTACCGCCCGAACTGTGTGTAATTTCGTGGCTTAAATTTTTTATAATCATCTTCTTATGAAATTTGGCGTAATTGTTTTTCCGGGTTCTAACTGCGATGCAGACATGGTGCATTCTTTGCGCCACGATTTACAACAAGAAGTCGTGCAACTTTGGCACAAAGACACTGACTTGCAAGGCTGCGATTTTGTGGTACTTCCAGGGGGCTTCTCTTATGGCGATTATTTGCGTTCGGGTGCGATTGCGCGTTTTTCGCCTATCATGCAAGAGGTGATTGCGCATGCGAATCGTGGTGGCTACGTGTTGGGCGTTTGCAATGGGTTTCAGATTCTGACAGAAGCAGGACTTGTCCCAGGTGCATTGTTACACAATAACAGCCAACAATTTATTTGTAAAAATGTGTACATCAAACCTGCCACGTTCCAGACGGCTATCACGCAGGGACTTGCCGCACAAGCTTACAAAATTCCGATTGCACATGGCGAAGGCCGTTACTTTGCTTCCACGCAGGTAATCGAAGAGCTAAAAGCCAACGACCAAATTTTATTTCAGTATTGCGATGCGCAAGGCGTTGTAGCTGAGGAATTTAATCCAAACGGTGCGATTGATAACATTGCAGGCGTTTGCAACAAAGGCCGTAACGTGTTTGGTATGATGCCACACCCCGAAAGAGCTACTTCGGCGGCACTTAGCAACACCGACGGACGCGCTATTTTTGAATCTGTGCTTTCGGTTTTAGCCTAATTTTTTCAAGAAAATAAAAAAAAATATAGCAATTCTGGAACAAAAAAGAGACCTTTATGGTTTATAAAGGTCTCTAACTAATTGTTTTAGAGCGGCTGGAATGAAACGACTATTCCCAGCGTAATTCTGTATCGTTATTATCTGTGCTGTAACCAGCGTTGTTTTCTTCGGAAGAATAGCGGTCTGGTTGACGGGCGAAATCATAATCTGGCATCAGTGTCTTGACATGGTCAATGGACTGCTGCAAACCCTCCATAAACGGAAGAAAATCTTCTTTCTGTAAAAAAATCTTGTGCTTTTCATAGAAAAAGCCTTCGCCGTCATCCTTCGGAACTTTTTTGCTTTCAGTAATCGTAATGAAATAATCGCCGTGCCTTGTGGCTTTAACGTCGAAAAAATAAGTTCTTTTCCCCGCTTTCAGACGGTGCGAGTACACCTCGTTTTTATCCTGAAATTTTTTTCTTTCCACAACGTTGTTTTTAAAATGTTAATGGAGAGTAAAATTAGTAAGCAAAACCAGATTTCAAAATAAATACCCTTGATTTTTAAGGAAATTTGCAATCGGTTTGCTTTGTTGTTAAATATATTACCACTTAACCCATTTATAACCATGAAGTTTACTATTTGGATATTTTGGCTTTGTAGCTTGACATTTGCGTGGGCTGGCGGAAATAATAAACGCCCCCAAACAGGTATGGCCTCGTACTATGCCGATAAGTTTCACGGTAGGCGCACTTCCAATGGCGAAAAATTCAATATGTATGCCTATACCGCAGCCCACCGCACGCACCCTTTCAACACCATGCTCAAGGTAACGAATTTGGCCAACGGCAAATCGGTGATTGTGCGCGTAAATGATAGAGGGCCTCATGCCCGCAAGCGTGTTTTGGATTTGTCCAAGCGTGCCGCCACAGATATTGGCCTTATCCGACAAGGAAGCGGAAAGGTAAAAATAGAAGTAGTGGGCAATGAAGGCAAAATTACCAGCAAAGACCCTAAGAAAGACAAAAAAGCAACGCCAGCCCCCAACGTCATCAAAGCATTACCCAAACCGAAGGGCATTTTGGTAGCCAACCCAAACGGAAACGGCGGTTTCGGAACGGGCAAAACCTTTAGCCTTTGGGGAACAGAAAAAGAACCAATGGGTTTTGGCGTGCAAATCGGCTCTTACGACAATTTGGAAACGGCCAAAGCAGACTGCAAAGCCGTCATCAACAAAGGCGTTTCTGATGCCTATATTCAGGTAGGTTGGACAAAAGGAGCTAAAACGTACCGCGTGGTATTGGGCGAATACGCTCGCCGCGAACACGCCGAAGCCGACTTAGATAAATATAAAAAACTCGGCTACGATGGTTTTGTGAAAAAACATTTATAAACTACTGATAATCTTTCGTTTATTCACATAAAAAGCAAATTCAGTCGCCTTTATAACCTGTGATTTATTATTAACTCACTGTGTTGTTTGTTGGCAAAAACACGTTTATTTGCAAGTTGAATTTTACCAAAAACAATGCCCTTGTCTCAAATTTTATTGCTGCAAGATATTTTTTCAATAAAATGACAAGTTAGGCGTTTGGTATAAAAGTTGCCGTAATTCAATTCATTTTATGAATATCAAAACCATCATCAAACAATTTTTGGGCTTGGCCTGCATGGGCTTTTTGTTGCTATTGGCCAACTGTCAGCCACAAGACGAAATCATCACGCATTCGCCCGAAAAAAGCCTACGTTTTTCTGAAGATACGATTCTGTTCGATACCGTTTTTACGCAAATGCGCACGGCAACCAGACGCATGAAGGTTTATAACCCGAACAAAAACGCGGTGGTGATTAGCTCCGTGCAAATCGCTGAAGGCAACGCCTCCCCTTACTCCATCACCGTAAACGGACAAAAAGGCGGCAAAGTGGTAAATGACATCGAAATTAAAGGCGGCGACAGCATTTTGGTACTCGTGGAAGCCAACGTAAGCGCGACCGCCGAAAACAGTCCGTTTATCATCGAGAATACACTACAATTTGTATTAGAAAATCAAACGCAAGAAGTAAAACTTTTGGCGTGGGGACAAAATGCCACTTACTACCGTTACACCCAAAACGATAACGGCTTTTTATACTACGAAATCGCCGACGGCACGCACCTAACAGCCACCAAACCAACCGTTTTATACAATCATTTGTACGTTCCGAAAGGCTGCACGCTGACGGTAGATGCTGGGGCAATCGTGCATTGTTTCAAAAGTGTAAATATTTTTGTAGAAGGAACTATACTTTTATTAGGAACTGCCAATCAGCCTGTTACGTTTACAGGCACGCGTTTGGAAGTAGCCTACAAAAATCAACCTGACCAATGGGGTGCTATCGTGTTGCTGGAAAATGCGTTGGGCGTGATAGACCATGCCATTTTGCATAACGGCTTGCACGGCGTACAAGTCAATTTGCCGACCGATTCGCTACGCGCTACGTTACAAATTTCAAATACCGAAATCCGTAATATGTCGGGTTCGGGAGTTTGGAGCTTTGGCGGTGCCGTGTTCGCGTGGAACAACGAAATTACGGATTGTGCGCAATATTTGTTCGCGGGTCTGATGGGCGGCCATTACGAGCTATACCACAACACGTTGGGTTTCAGCAACAACATAAGTTTTCAACGCAAAACACCAGCCGTAGGCTTCAATGACTTTTATAAAGATGAGGCAAGCGGCGTGCTTTACACACAAACCAATTATCCAACGGTCAAACTTTTTAACAATATCATTTCTGGCAATCAAGCTGAAGAACTTATTTTTGGGTCGTATCAAAGCAATATTTTGCCAAACAGCAATGTGCACACCGAACACAATGTCATACGCAGCAAACGCAACAATCAGACACAAACTTTCGATACAAACGGCAACTTTCTGATAGAAAAAAGTTATTCGTTCAGAAATGCAAAAAAATATAATTTCGGGATAGACAGCCTCGAAACAATAGTAGGCAAGCCGCGTTTGGCATATCAGGGCGGGGAACAATTAAATCAAATACCTGTTCTTGATGTGAATCTTCGCACATTGCTCCAAACCGACAAAGCAGGCAACGCACGTCCACTCGACCACCCAGATATTGGCGCATATCAATATAAAGACTAACGTTTTTTGAGGATAAAAACTCCCCGAAACCTTATATCTTTGCGGCTCAAGTGGTTTTATCAAGACTTAACACATTTTTTTTATGAAATTTGCAACCAAAGCCATCCATGCGGGCGTACACCCAGACCCCAGCACAGGCGCGGTAATGACACCGATTTTCCAAACTTCTACTTATGCCCAAACCTCACCAGGTCAGCATAAAGGTTATGAATATTCGCGCACACACAACCCAACGCGCACAGCCCTACAAGACAGCCTCGCAGCCTTAGAAAACGGAACACATGGTCTTTGTTTTTCGTCGGGAATGGCCGCCATTGATGCAGTCGTTAAACTGTTAAAACCTGGGGATGAAGTAATTGCAGCCAATGACCTTTACGGCGGCACTTACCGTATTTTCACTAAAATATATGCTGATTTCGGTATTAAATTCCATTTCGTACCCATGCACAACATGGACGAAGTGCGCAAAAACTTAAATGCTAATACCAAATTGCTTTGGGTGGAAACCCCAACCAATCCGCTTTTGAACGTGATTAGTATTGCGGAAGCGGCAGCAATTGCCAAATCTAACCATTTGCTGTTGGCCGTAGATAATACTTTTGCGACGCCATATTTACAAAACCCATTGGATTTGGGTGCGGACATCGTCATGCACTCGCTGACCAAATACATGGCTGGCCACTCGGACGTAGTAATGGGCGCACTTATCGTCAAAGATGAAGCTCTGGCACAACGTTTGGCATTTATCCAAAACTCCTGCGGCGCAACACCCGGCCCACAAGATTGTTTCTTGATTTTGCGCGGCATAAAAACATTGCATTTGCGTATGCAACGCCACTGCGAAAACGCGGCGCAAATCGCTAATTTCTTAGATACACACCCGAAAGTAGAACGCGTTTATTACCCAGGCTTGCCGTTGCACCCATCGCACGAAATCGCGAGCAAGCAAATGCGCGGCTTTGGCGGGATCGTTTCATTTGTACTCAAAGGCGACGATATTGACGAGGCACGCCGTGTAATGGAAACTATCAAATTGTTTACATTGGCCGAGTCGTTGGGCGGCGTAGAATCGCTTTGTACGCACCCTGCCTCCATGACGCACGCGAGTATCCCGAAAGCCGAACGCGAGAAAAACGGCCTACGCGATACACTTATTCGCTTGAGTGTGGGCGTGGAAGACGTGGAAGACCTTATCGAAGATTTGGCGCAAGCAATTGGCTAATTTTTTTAGATACATAAATAAAAAAGTAAAACCTCCCACTTGATGATAAGTTGGGAGGTTTTACTTTTTATCTCTAAAACAAGAAAGCAACTTAGTTCACCACGACTTTAAAGCCCGATTCCTTTTCGCCTTTTTTCTCGTCTTTCTTAATGGTAACTTTATCACCATCTTTCAGGTGCTTAGACACTTCCAAGAAAGGCCCCGAAATCACTTCTTCGCCCGCCGATAAGCCACTGACAATCTGAATATTTTCAAAGTCGCTAATGCCTGTTTTTACAACTTTTTTCACGGCTTTACCGTCTTTGCACACAAAAACAACCTCATCAACTTCTTCTTTTTTCTGTGTGTCGTCGGTTGTGGTGCCGTTGTCATCTTTTTTCACTTCCTCTTTTTTCTCAACACGCGGACGCGTTGTTACGGCAGCCAATGGCACAGAAAGTACGCCGTTGCGGTGCTCTGTAATAATTTCCACGCTGGCCGTCATGCCTGGGCGGAATGGCGAATTACCCGTTTTTTTGTCAATCAAATCCAAATAAGATTCGCTCAAAATACGCACTTTTACTTCAAATTCCGTTACGGTTTCCATGCTAGAAGCATCTTTGGCAGTATTAGCAATTAAAGTAACAATGCCTTTAAATTTACGTTCTTGTTCGCTGTACGAATCTACTTCGATGTCAGCAGTATCGCCCAAATGCACGCGCACGATGTCATTTTCGTTCACGTCGATTTTCACTTCCATGTTGTGCAAATTGGCCAAACGAAGCATCTCAGTACCAGCCATTTGCGACGTACCTACTACGCGTTCGCCGTTTTCTACATTCAACTTAGAAACAGTACCGTCCACAGGCGCGTAAATTGAGGTTTTGCGCAAGTTTTCCGAAGCGTCTTTCAACGAAGCCTCCGCACTTTGTACGCTAAAATACGCTGCACGTACATTTTGCTTAGCCGACTCCAACTCTTCTACGGCTACATCGTAGTTCGATTTGCTGGTTTGCATATCCGCATCCGAAATTACTTTGTCAGCATACAATTTTTGATTGCGTTCGTATTCCAATTTTACGCGTTGCAAACGTGCTTCCGACTGCGACTCCAAAGCCTTACTTTGTGCCAAGCTGGCACGGCTGCTGCTCAAACTGGCCTTTGCACGTTCGAGCATAGACTCGTAGTTGTCGGGGCGAATTTTGAGCAATAATTGACCTTTTTTCACCGAATCGCCTTCGGCCACATAAAGTGCGATAATCTCACCTGATACGTCTGGACTAATTTTTACTTCTATTTCTGGTTGAATTTTGCCCGAAGCACTCACGCGTTCTGTGATATTGGATTTGCCCACTTTCACTACGGTTACTTCCGTGCCTTTGGGTTGGCCTACCCAGCCATTATTTTTGGCCACAACAGCCCCTATAATGACCACGACCACCAGACCAGCCAAGATATAGAGCCATTTTTTAGAATTTTTCATGGAATTTCAGATTTTATCTTTTAGCAGTTAAATAAACTTTGGGAGAAGAAATAAACGTTTCTTTCAATTAAAAATTAAGCGGTTTGCCTTCGTAAAAATCAAGCACTTTCATCTTGAAAATGAAATTGTATTTGCTGCGAATCAAGTCGGTTTCAGCTTTATTCAGGTTGTTTTTTGCCTGATTGTAGTCCACCGAATTGAGTGCGCCCACATTGAAACGCTGCTCTGTGGCACGGAATGATTCTTGGTAAGCCGTCACCTGATTTTGAGTTGTGGTAAACGTCTTTTGGGCAAGTTTGGCATCCAAATACGCCTGTTCGATGGTTTGGCGCAACGTATTTTTGGTGCTTTCTGCCGAATAACGCGCCGATTGACGACTAATCACGGCATTGGCTACATTGGTTTTGTTCTGTAAGTTACTGAAAATTGGGATATTCAGCGAAAAAGAAACACTTTCACGAAGGTTATTATCCAATTGCTTAAAGTACGCAAATTTTTCAGCGTGGCCGCCTCTCGTAACACTATACACAGGTACATTTGAACCGCTTACAGGGTCTTTCCAATACGCACCCGTCGGATATTCCACCAAAGAACCGTCGTAAACATAACGCTGCGCAATGCTCGAATAACTCGTATAAACACCCGCACTCAAGCTCAGGGAAGGCATATAACCACCTTTGGCAATGGAAATATTGCGTTCTGAGCTTTGAATACGCAATTCGGCAGCCTTGATTTGAGGTTGTGTTTTTTCGGCAGCTTCGTAGATTTGCTGTGCATTGCGCTGAAGTACAGACTCTTGCGGCGCATCTACGTTCGGAACTACAATGTCAATGGTTTCGGTCGCGGGCTTTTGAAGCAATTGCAACAAATTGAGCTTGGCCATATCCAATTGATTTTCGTAAGTCACTACATTTTGTTCATCGGCGGCCATTTGTGCTTTCAAATCCAGCAAATTGGTCATGGGCAAAGAACCTGCTTTTACGAGTTTTTCGGTGCGTTCTACTTGCGATTTGGAAGTGGCCAATTGCGTTTGGGCATTTTTCAAAAGTTCCTGCGAAAACAAAATTTGCGTATAAGCACTCACCACTTGCAAAGCAATCGTGTTTTTGTTGGTTTCAATATCCAACTCAGAAGCTTTGGTAGAAAGTTTGTTGCGCTCAATGGTGTTACGCGTCTGAAACCCACTGAACAAGTTCATGTTTACACCCAAATTGAAACTATTGGATTGAACCGTTTCATTTTGTACGACCGTGTTTGTAAATGGGTCAATCGAACGACCAATGTTATAACTATGCGAAGCCGAACCCGCCAACGACGGCAACATATTAGCCTTAGACTGCACCAAATTATTTTGGTTGGTTTCGGCTGTAAGTTCCGATTGTTTCACTTGCAAATTGTGTTGCAAGGCATAATCTACGCAGGCTTGTAGCGTCCACTTTTCGGGGTTGGCGGCGGGCGTTTGAGCAAAAGCTGAAAACGTGGCAGCCGACAAACAAATACTGAAGTACAGGGGTTTCAGGGTTTTCATTTTTTATGATAGATGATTTTGTCTAATGTTCAGAAGCCTTAGTCGAGGCCAATCAAGTACGTAATTTCTTTAATCCAAGCCAAAGAGCTAAGATATTGTAAAGTAAGTGGTCGGATGCCCGAATCCATTTCGATAAAATGGCAAGCCAAATCGTTGCGGCCTTTGCGCGAAACGGTCATCGTAGCAATGTTACAATCTTCTTGCGCCAAAATATCCGCTACAAAAGCGATAGCACCTTTTTTGTCTTCGGCGCGAATAATCAGCGTTTGCAATTGCGCCGAAAAATTAGCCGTAAAGCCATTGACTTGGGCTATATTAATGAGTCCACCGCCTCTGCTTTCACCTACCACTTCCACTTGCTTGCCGTCGGCGGCAGTGAGTTGCAACTTAATGGTGTTCGGGTGCATGGTCGAAGCATTCCCGATAGGCTTAAACTGATATTTCAAACCAGCTTCTTTGGCCAAATCAAGCGCATTTTTGATACGCACGTCGTCGGTGCGGAAGTCGAGCAAACCCGCCAAAATAGCGCGGTCGCTGCCGTGCCCTTCGTAAGTGCTGGCAAAAGAATTATAAAATGTAATCTGTGCCTCTACGGGCTGTGCGCCAAGTATATGACGTGCCACACGGCCAATGCGTACCACGCCTGCCGTATGCGAACTCGAAGGGCCAATCATTACTGGGCCAATCATGTCAAAAATGCTGCTTTTTTCTGGCATACAATCTTGTGTTAAAATATGGTGAATTATGGTGTAACGTATAACTCACAAATTTGAAGTAAATATCAGAAAAAGCCCAAAATGCGCACGGCTTTTATTGATTAAAGGAAATTTTAACTGAAAAGAGGCCTTTCTATATTGATAAATGAATTATATGGGTTTTCAGTGTTATAATTTTTTTTATTTTTTTTAAAACAAAAAAAATTACATTAAGTTGTACATATAGTTGTGCTATTATCTTTTTTTAGCGATTTTAGCCAAATGAAAAACGCGAACATCTCATTTTCTCCACTTTAATTAAAACAATACACACTCTAATCAGCTAGGTCATGATGAATCTTCGCAATTGGGTAATACCAGCCACATACGCTGTTATTGGCGTTTTCTGGATATATTTCTCAGACAACTTTATTTATAATTTTTTTGCTGAAGAGTCTGCAGAATTTATGCAAGCAGTACAAAGTATCAAAGGAATTAGTTATGTGCTAGTTACTTCTGTGGTGCTATATTTTTTTATCCACAAACACAATCAAGTAATAAAGACATCAGAAAAAGAATATCAGCAGCTTTTTGACAAGTTGCCTGTACCTCTATTTTTGTATGATGCCCAAACCCTAAAAATTTTGCACGTGAACAAGGTAGCCACAGAGCAATATGGCTACTCGGCACAAGAGTTGAAAAAAATGACGATCACGCAGATCCGCCCACCCGAGGACATCAATCTTTTACATAAACTAATTGATAATGATGCGCCCAAACGCGTCTCCAAAGATGGTGAAGTCAGGCACAAGCGTAAATCGGGTGAAGTGTTTTATGTGAAAGTACATTCCTTTGCTACTACTTTTAAGGAAAAGCAAGCGCGTTTGGTATTGGCCATCGACATCAACGAAAAAGTATTGGCACAAAACGAACTGAAAGAGCGTAACTTAGAAATTACACAGCGCAAAAACTATTTGCGTTCGCTCATTGATTCGAGTAGCAATTTTTTGGTAAGAACCAGCATGGACGGTCGTTGTACGTTTATCAATCAAGCCTTTCTTCAATTTATAGGTGAGCCTGAAGAATCAATCATTAACCAAAACATATTTGAGCTCATGAATGAGGCACAAGCCGTTTTGTGCAAAAAAAGCATTAGAGATGGGCTGCATGGTGGGCAAAAAATCATCAGTACATCATTGCTTCTGAACAAAACAAGATGGATTGATTGGGAAATCGCGCCAATTCTGAATGAATCCAATGAACGACACATCAAAGAACTGCAATGGGTAGGCCGCGACGTAACCGAAAAACATGAATATTTGCAAAGCCTCAAGGAATACAAAGAAAAATTGCAGGAGATTTTAAATTCTGTCAATGATTTGATTTGTTCGGTATGGTCTGACGACTTCTCCATTATCTATGTCAATGAGGCTAGTCGTGGTATTTGTGGCTATTCACCCCAAGATTTTTATGAGAATAGCGATCTGTTTTTTTCGGTGATTGCTCCCGAATATAAAGAACGTGTAGCCAATGTATTTTGGCAGTTGAATTATAGTGCTATCGAAACTTCTATTAATATCGAATTTGCGGTAATACATCGCGACGGCACACGTCGGCAATTGCTTACACGCGCCCAACTCAAACGCAACCACGAGCATAACCGCTTCCAAATTATTGCCACCATCACCGATATTACGGCACTCAAAGACGCGGAAAAACGGCTTACTGATATTGCCCACGAGCAATCGCACAGAGTACGCAATTCTGTTTCTTCTATCTTAGCTGTTTTTGAGTTATTCGAAGCAGAAAAAAATAATGCTATCCTTGAAGAACCAATGTTGGTGTACGTACACGACGAACTTACACGATTAGATAAAACTATCACAGACATAGTGAAGCGCACCGAAAACTTACAGCAGTACGGTAAACTGAACAAACCTTAATCGTGTTATTTGTCCGTTTGGCCTTATTGTACGCCTTTCTGCCTTTTTTTATGAACAAGGCAGCCACAAATTTGTATTATTACAGCCTAAATCATCAAACGTTGCCTTTTTATTTCTCAGATTTGTGGTATGTTAGTTATCAGGCTTATTTTTGAAAGTTTTGTTTTTGCGGTGCAAGCCCTCAAATCCAACTTATTGCGCACGATACTTTCGCTTTTGGGCGTAACCATCGGGATTTTTGCCATTATCGCTGTACTCACTTTAGTTGATTCGTTGGAAAAAAATATCCGCGACAGTATGTCCTTTTTGGGCGACAAAGTACTGTATGTACAAAAATGGCCTTGGTCTTTTGGCCCAGATTATCCGTGGTGGAAATACCTCAACAGACCCGTATCCAGCACCTCCGATTTTCGTTTTTTGGAAAAAAATCTCAAAGAACAAACCGCTATTGCCATGTTTGCTTCGCGCGGAAATCGTACCATTCGCAACGGCAGCAACAGTATGTCAAACGCGGCACTGATGGGTGTAACGTATGGCTACAATGGCATTTCGGAGGTTCCATTGGAGCAAGGCCGTTATTTTTCTCAGCAAGAAATTGATGCCAGCAAAAAAGTAATGATTATTGGCTATACCGTAGCCGACAATCTTTTCCCGATGCTCAATCCTGTTGGCCGCAAAATCAGCGTCAAAGGCCACAAATTCACGGTTATTGGCGTAATGAAAAAGCAAGGCGAAAACTTTTTGGGCGCACCCAGCAACGACTACAATTGCATTGTTCCGTACGGAGCTTTTACGCAACTCTTTGTGGTTGGAAGGTACGGCGCAGAGCCTGTCATCGGCATCAAAGGTTATGCTAATGACAAAGACCTCATGCGCTTAGAAGGCGAAGCACGCGGCCTCATGCGTGCCAAACGTGGCCTAAAACCTGCACAAGATGACAACTTCGCGGTCAATCGTCCCGAAATGATTGCAGGTGCTATTAGTTCTATTTTCAGCGTGCTAAGCTTGGCGGGGAGTATTATCGGTGGATTTTCGATTTTGGTGGGCGGCTTCGGTATCGCCAACATCATGTTTGTATCCGTAAAAGAACGAACCAACATCATTGGGATACAAAAATCTTTGGGTGCGAAAAATTACTTCATTTTATTTCAGTTTCTATTTGAAGCCATTTGTTTGAGTGTAATCGGCGGTTTGGCGGGGCTTTTCATCGTCTATTTGCTCACACTCATTCCCCAAGACATGATGGAGGTTTCCTTGTCGGCTGGCAACATTATACTTGGCTTGAGTATTTCTTCGATTATCGGCATAATCGCGGGGATTGTGCCAGCGTATTTGGCCTCACGCCTCGACCCTGTAGAGGCTATTCGCAGCAAATAATTTTTCTTGAATTATCTCCCAAAAGTGTTTTTGTTTGTAAG
Source organism: Flexibacter flexilis DSM 6793 (assembly GCF_900112255.1). NCBI lineage: Bacteria > Pseudomonadati > Bacteroidota > Cytophagia > Cytophagales > Flexibacteraceae > Flexibacter > Flexibacter flexilis. The sequence continues at coordinate 86,450 of NZ_FOLE01000011.1, read as the reverse complement.
GCAAGCAAAAACACTTTTCTTTTTTATCCTGATGGAATATTCTTCTTTTTTTGGTGGCTATGGCCTCGACGTAGTGTTGCTTTTGGCGGCGTTTTCGTTGGTGGCGGGCTTTATTGATGCGGTGGTTGGCGGCGGCGGACTCGTCCAAATTCCGATTATGCTCATCAATTTGCCCAAAGAACCTTTGGCCACCATTTTCGGCACAAACAAAATTGCGGCACTGTCGGGCACGTCGCTGGCCGCGTATCGCTACGCCCAACGCATTCGGTTTGATTTGCGGCTGTTGGCTCTCGTGAGTTTTTGGGCATTTGCGGCTTCATTTGCTGGCGCAAAAATTGTCAGTCACTTGGACAGTGCCTCGCTCAAACCCCTGATTTTAGTTATCCTGATTCTGATTGCCATTTATACTTTTTTCAAAAAAGATTTGGGCGCAGTCCAAACCAAACACCTGACCACCTCGCGCCAAATGCTGTACGGTAGCGGTATTGGCTTAGTCGTGGGTTTTTACGACGGTTTTTTCGGGCCAGGCACGGGCAGTTTCTTGGTGCTGGGTTTTGTGGTAATACTTGGTTTTGAATTTGTTACAGCTTCAGCTTACGCCAAAATCATTAATTGCGTTACCAACTTTTCGGCCTTAGTCGTCTTTCTTTGGCAAGGCAATTTTATACTGGGGCTGGCGATAGCAATGGCCATTTTCAATGTTTTGGGCAATTGGTTGGGTAGCCGAATGGCTTTGCAGAAAGGCAACGGATTTGTGCGGGTCATGTTCCTGATTATCGTGGTGTTGATGATAGTTCGGTACAGTTATGATATTTTTGTGGCGTAAAACTTTACAGCTATGCGAAAACTTTTTGTAACAGCCATCGGCACAGATTCGGGCAAAACGTTAGCCAGTGCCATTCTTACCCAAAACCTACAAGCCGACTATTGGAAGCCCATCCAAGCAGGCACGCCCCGCGACACCGACCGCGTGCGCACGTTGGTCGATAATGCCCAAACGCAGTTTTGGCCAGAGGCTTATTTCTTGCAAATGCCTGCCTCGCCGCACAAAGCAGCCGCCAACGAAGACATTATCATTTCTTTAGACAACATACAATTGCCTGATACCCAAAACGATTTGGTGGTAGAAGGTGCAGGCGGTTTGCTCGTACCCCTCAACCGAAACGGCGATTTTGTCATAGACATTGCCGCGCGATTGCGTTTGCCCATCGTGCTGGTTTGCAATTTGTATTTGGGAAGCATCAACCATTCTTTGCTGTCCATCAACGAACTGAAACGCCGCAATTTGCCTGTGCTTGGCCTGATTTTCAATGGCGAACCAGACCCACAATCCGAAGACATTATTCTCAAACACGCGGGTTGGCCGTGCTTGTTGCGCATTTTGCCCGAACCCGAAATTACGCCTGAGGTGGTGGCACATTATGCCGCCCAAGTCCAATGGCCATAATTTTTATACAGAAATTATTTAGTGAATAAAACAAGAAAGATGACAGGCTTACAACATTTTTCTTAATCGTAAAACACTATTTATCAAAACATTAATCCGTAAATATTTTATCAATTCGTCTTTTTGAATAAATCTGTTAGGATTAAAATCTTGGTAGTAAAAACATAAATCGACTGCATTCTAATGCCGTAGGCGTGGCATCTTCAAGGCCATTGATGCCCACATCCCAAACAAATTTTACAACTGAATTGCTAAAAATTGAACAACACTTTTCCCCAAAACGTCATTGATTGGCTGCAAACCCTGCCACAAGCCCCGACTTTTGAGGCCATGCCCCAAAACCTCAGCCCCTGCCCTATCCTCTCACTGACCAAACATCTGCATTTGCATTTGGTGAGCTTGGCAGCTGCGCCGTATCCTGTGGCATTATTCGAACAAATTTCGGATACTTTTCAGGCCAAAGGCTTGCAAATCATTCATTTGTGGGAAGACGTTTGGCGGCGACAACAGCCTTTAGTTCAAGCCAGAATTTTAGGGCTTTTGGGCGAAAACAACCGCATTTATGCCCGCCTCACCTACACCAAACGCATTGATAACGAACAAACTAATTCATTCCTGAATCAATATCATAACCAGCAAACCACGCAAGCGCGGTACAAATACGGCCTTTTCGACAAACAAAATCACGCACTTTTGGCGGTGGCCACCTTCACTGCGCCGCGCGTGTTTCGCACCGAACCGAGTCTTTACAAATCCTCCGAACTGCTGCGTTACGCGAGTTTGCCCAACATTACGGTAGTGGGCGGCTTGAGCAAATTAATCAAAACTTTTGCCGACGAAGTGGACACGCAGGACATTATGAGTTACGCAGACCGCGACTGGTCGGTAGGCCGCAGTTACAGGCAATTGGGCTTTGAACAAGAAAAAAACGTTCCGCCCCAAATTTTTTGGGTAAATCCTGACACTTTCGAGCGGCACGCCCAAACCCATTTGGCGCGAAGCCTGCCACCCGACACCGACATCATCACAACGTTACAAACACAAGGACTCGTGCGCATCAGCAACGCGGGCAGCCTCAAATTTCGGCTTTTGTTATAAATGCCGCCAAACTGTATTTTTGCCCCATGAATAGCAGCAACCCAACGCCATTGATTACGATTTTGGGGCCGACGGCTTCGGGCAAAACCCGCCTTGCCGTTGCCGTAGCCCAACAACTCAACGGCGAGATTTTGAGTGCCGACTCCCGCCAAGTCTATCGCGGCATGGACATCGGAACGGGTAAAGATTTGGAAGAATACGGCCAAACCCCCTACCATCTCATCGACATTTGCGAGGCGGGCGAACGGTACAATATTTATCAATTTCAACTGGATTTTTGGGCGGCTTACGAACAAATACACACGCGCGGCCATCAGGCCATTATGTGCGGCGGCAGCGGCTTGTATCTCGATGCCGTGCTGAAGGGCTACAACCTCACGGCCATTCCCATCAACCCCACGCGCCGCGCCGAACTCTTACCACTCAGCACCGATACGTTACGGGATATTTTCTTGCAAAAAAATTCGCCCTTTGCGGCCAAAACCGATTTGGCTTCGCACAAACGCCTAATTCGCGCCATCGAAATAGCCGAATATGCCGCCAATCATACCGTCGATTTTCAAAACTTTCAGCCAATAAATTCTCTTATTTTCGGAATAGATTTGCCACGAGACCTGCGCCGCGAACGCATCGCCACACGCCTACACAAACGTCTTGACGCTGGCCTTATCGAAGAAGTCGAAACCCTGCTCACGCAAGGCGTAAGCCCCGAAACCCTCGTGTATTATGGTCTCGAATACAAATTTGTGATAGAATATTTGCAGCAAAAACAAAGCAAAGCGTATTTGACCGAACACCTAACCATTGCCATTCAGCAATTTGCCAAACGCCAAATGACATATTTCAGGAAAATGGAACGCGATGGCCTACACATTCATTGGATAGACGGGCAATTGCCTTTAGCCGAGCAATTGGAGCAGATAACCCGCCAAACGTAGAGACGCAAAGCATTGTGTCTCTAACCCATGGTTTGTGTCCTCACAAACCACATACTTGATATTAAAACCCGTAATTCCTGTTATCCTTTCCTCACCTTCTGTTAAAGTCCTCCCCTTGGGGAAGATTTAGATGGGGTTTTAATATATCATTCCTGCAATTCCTGTTATCCTTTCCTCACCTTCTGTTAAAGTCCTCCCCTTGGGGAAGATTTAGATGGGGTTTTAATATATCATTCCTGCAATTCCTGTTATCCTTTCCTCACCTTCTGTTAAAGTCCTCCCCTTGGGGAAGATTTAGATGGGGTTTTAATATATCATTCCTGCAATTCCTGTTATCCTTTCCTCACCTTCTGTTAAAGTCCTCCCCTTGGGGAAGATTTAGATGGGGTTTTAATATATCATTCCTGCAATTCCTGTTATCCTTTCCTCACCTTCTGTTAAAGTCCTCCCCTTGGGGAGGATTTAGGAGGGGTTTGAATATATCCTTCCCGCAATTCCTGTTATCCGACCTGCAACTTCTGTTATCCGACCTGCAACTTCTGTTATCCGACCTGCAACTTCTGTTATCCGACCTGCAACTTCTGTTAAAGTCCTCCCCTTGGAGAGGATTTAGGAGGGGTTTTAATAATATCCTTCCTACATCGTCTAAATTCTTTCAATAAAAAAAACCTATAAGACATTGATTGCCTTATAGGTTTTATATAAACGGATTAAAAAATCACGAATAATTATCTTACGACGGTTTGTTTGCGGTCTGCACCCGTCGAAATCAATTTCACAGGCACACCGATTTCTTTTTCAATAAATGCTACATAAGATTGTAGTGCTTCAGGCATTTGTTCGTATTGGCTCACGCCTTCCAACGACTGATTCCAGCCTTTGAGTGTGGTGTAAACGGGTTCGATGCTTTCGGCTTCGCCTTGTGTGTAAGGCATTTGTTGCGTAAGCGTGCCATCGGCCAAACGATAATGTGTACAAACGTCGATTTCCTCGAAAGTGTCCAACACGTCGGCTTTCATCATGAGCAATTGCGTAGCACCGTTAATCATGACGGCATAGCGCAACGCTGGCAAATCCAACCAACCACAACGGCGCGGACGGCCTGTCGTCGAACCAAATTCATGACCTTCTTTACGGATTTTCTCACCCGTCGCGTCGTGCAATTCTGTCGGGAATGGGCCACTGCCTACACGTGTGCTGTACGCTTTGAAAATCCCATACACTTCCCCGATGCGATGCGGCGCAACACCCAAGCCTGTGCAAGCACCTGCGGCCATCGTGCTGGACGAAGTTACGAACGGATACGACCCGAAATCAATATCTAGCAACGAACCTTGTGCCCCTTCGGCCAAAATGGTTTTGCCTTCGGCCAACCAGCCATTAATCAAGTATTCGGTATTGACCAACTTGAATGTTTTGAGAAATTCTACGGCCTCAAAGAAATGTTTTTCTTGCTCGGCAAGCTCAGCATACGCAAAGTTGAGGGCATCTAATTGGCTTTTGTGTTTGTCGGCCAACTGATTGTAACGCGCCTGAAAATCAGGCAACAAGATGTCTCCCACGCGTAGCCCTTGGCGTGCGTATTTGTCTTGATAAGTCGGACCAATACCTTTGAGCGTAGAACCAATTTTTTTCTCTCCTTTTTGGTTTTCGGAAGCCGCGTCGAGCAGACGATGCGTCGGCAAAATAAGTTGGGCTTTGAGCGAAACGTACAAGTTGCTGTGCGCGTCCGTACCTTTTTGTTGCAAGCCCACGATTTCCTTTTGGAAAATAATCGGGTCAAGCACAACACCGTTACCAATTACATTGGCGATTTGCGAGTGAAATATGCCCGAAGGAATTTGATGCAAAACGTGCTTTGCGCCATCGAACACGAGCGTATGCCCAGCATTAGGGCCACCCTGAAAACGTGCTACCACATCATAACGGGGCGCAATAAAATCTACGATTTTACCTTTGCCTTCATCGCCCCATTGTAAACCTAATAGAATATCAACCGCCATTGCTTATGTGAAAAAAGTTGGGAAAAGATTTGATTTCTCAATCGAAGCCCAAAAGTAAGCGCGTTTTCGGATAAAAGCAGTTTAATTTTCGGAAAATCGCTTAAAAAATACTGTAAGATCGCGGAAAATATAGCCAACGGCCATCAACACGCACCCAAAACTGAGGCAAAACACCCATTTTGTCGTTTTTATCGCGGATTTGTTCTATTTACGTTTTTTGCGGCTACTGAACAGTGAAAAAATGCCTCCCGCTTTTTTGGGTTTGCTTGGCTTGCTAAAAAACGAATAACTCCGACTACTGGACGAACTTGACGATTTTGGTTTACTACTGCTCGACGAAAGCGAATAACTCCGACTACGATACGAACTTGAATTCGGTTTGGTTTTGGGTTTAGGCGACAACACATAAGTACGGCTGCTATAACTTGGCTCTTCCTCGTGGCTCATCGCATAACTTTCAGTGTTATTTTTTAGAGGTTTAACACTTTTGATTTTACGCTTTTTGCGTTTCTTGATTTTAAATTTACGCCCATTTTTCCAGTGAGTTTCTTCGTAATAATAGTAGTCCGAATTAGCATAAAAACCTGCCCCTGAAGTTCTACCCAAATTACTCGGCATAGGCATTATGGCGGTTGTATCTTCTGCCACTTTCATTTTATTTGAAGCTACTGTATCCGTAGCAACGGCGGTTGTATTGGCCGTTATTGGTTCGTAGTCTTCGACTAACACCAAGCACAACAAAATAAACCAAACCAAAAATATGAAGGTATATAAACAACCCTTGCCTTTGGGTTTGGTAGTAGCATTGTTATTCATTTTCTATAAAAGTGAAGGTTCAAAATAAATTAGTGCCGTCGTCTATGAGACCTGTGGTGATGATGATAGTGATGACTTCGGTGGTGGTGGTGGTGGCTGCTGTGATGGTGGTGATAACGTCGGGGACTATGACTTCTGCTGGTTGTATCATAATTGGATTTATTGGTATCAACTGTATCTGGTGGGCTAGATTTAAAAAAAGGCAATGACGAAAAAACTTTAAAAACAATTATGTATATAATAATCGTTACTGGGATTACAAGAATGGCAGGAGCATCACGTTTAGGCTTTGATGGGTCATTATTAAAGAAAAAAGGAAATTTGGGGAAATTATCCATCATCAAATAAAGTTTGGGGTTAAATATAAAAACTGACGACTCAAACATAAAAAAATAATCTTATTTATAAGCCAAACCTTTATGTAGATTCTCGGTTTGCCGCCAATGTTTTTCTACAAAGATTATAATCCTAACGGATTTGTACCAAATGCACCGCGCCAAAGCCTTTAGGCTTGGTAGTAGGGAACAAATTAAAATCAACACCGCCGCCCGTGGCTTGTGTCCGCACAAGACACCAAAAGAAACGGCCTGTGAAGACACAGGCCATGGTTTAAAATGCAAGAAGATACCACACCTACTGCGTTAGAAACGGCGGCCAATGTTTTTCTACAAAGATTATAATCCTAACGGATTTGTATCAAATGCACTGTGCCAAAGCCTTTAGGCTTGGTATATTGGTAGAAAGCAGATAAACAATCTAACCTCCCCACCCCCCAAAATCTACCCTATTTCCCTAAATCCACCAACCCAATGTACCGAAGCAAACGGATTATGTGTATATTAGCCGCCTTAAAAATGTAATACGTTTATCTTTGTTGTCAATGAAATATAACGAATATAAAAACCCCGATTACGCGCAACTGGCCGAACAAATCTTGGCTTTTTGGAAGCAAAATCGTGTGTTTGAAGCCTCCGTTGATAGCCGTGAAGGCAAGCCTTCGTTTACTTTTTTTGAAGGGCCTCCTTCGGCGAATGGCGCACCGGGTATCCATCACGTAATGGCGCGTGCCGTAAAAGACGTTTTCTGCCGTTACAAAACCCTGAAAGGATTTCAAGTAAAACGCAAAGGCGGTTGGGACACGCACGGGCTGCCCATCGAGTTGCAAGTAGAAAAAGAGTTAGGCATTACCAAAGAAGATATTGGTAAAAAAATTAGCGTAGAAGAATACAACCAAAAGTGTCGCGAATCGGTCATGAAATTTACTGACCAATGGAACGACCTGACCGAAAAAATGGGCTATTGGGTGGATTTGGACAATCCTTATGTAACCTACCAACCCGATTATATCGAGTCTATTTGGTTCTTACTCAAAGAATTATACAAAAAAGATTTGTTATACAAAGGCTACACCATTCAGCCTTATTCACCAGCCGCAGGCACTGGCCTTAGTTCGCACGAACTAAACCAACCAGGTTGTTACAGAATGGTAAAAGACACGTCCGTAGTGGCGCAGTTCAAAGCCCAACCCAACGAACTTTTTGACCCAGCTTGGGGCGAAACGTTCTTCTTGGCTTGGACGACAACCCCTTGGACGCTTCCCGCCAACGCTGCTTTGGCCGTAGGAAAAAACATTGATTACGTGGCCGTTAAAACATTTAACCCTTACACGTTTTTACCTGTAACGGTGGTTTTGGCGAAGGCTTTGATGGGTAAATATTTTTCGGAAAAAGCCAAAGAAGTCGCTTTCGCGGACTTCAAGGCAGGCGACAAACTCATTCCGTTTGAAGTAGTAGCCGAATGGAAAGGTTCGCAACTTGTCGGCATCGGCTACGAACAATTGATGCCATTTGTACAACCCGAAAAACCCGCTTTCCGCGTCATTAACGGCGATTTCGTCAGCACCGAAGACGGTACGGGTATCGTACACATCGCGCCTACTTTCGGTTCGGACGACTTCAGGGCGGCAGCGCAAGCCGACATTCCAGCCATTTTGGTAACCGACGAAGAAGGCAACCGCGCCCCTATCGTGGACAAACAAGGTCGCTACGTGAAAGAAATCACGAAATACGCGGGTATGTACGTGAAAAACGAATATTACGCCGCCGACCAAGCTCCCGAAAAGTCGTTGGACGTGTTGATTTCTATTCAATTAAAAGAAGAAAACAGAGCTTTTAAGGTAGAAAAATACGAACATAGCTATCCGCATTGCTGGCGCACGGACAAACCCGTTTTGTACTATCCGCTGGACTCGTGGTTTATTCGTACTACTGCCTACAAAGAGCAACTTATTGAGCTAAACAAGACAATCAACTGGAAACCAGCTTCTACGGGTAGCGGTCGCTTTGGCAACTGGCTCGAAAATTTGGTGGACTGGAACTTGTCGCGGTCGCGCTATTGGGGTACGCCGCTACCGATTTGGCGCAGTGCCGACGGCAAAGAAGAAGTTTGTGTGGGTTCTACGCAAGAACTTTTGCAAGAACTAAACGCCGCCGCCGCAAGTGGACTTTTATCCGAAAGCCAAAAAGCCCAAAACTTGGACTACGTGGCCAAACTGCAAGCGGGAACGCACGATTTGCACCGCCCATTTGTGGACCAAATTTGGTTGGTTCGTGGCGGACAAGTGTTGCAACGCGAAACGGATTTGATAGATGTTTGGTTTGATAGCGGCGCGATGCCTTACGCACAATGGCATTATCCATTTGAAAATCAAGATACTTTTGCCAGTAACTATCCTGCCGACTTTATCGCGGAAGGCGTTGACCAAACGCGCGGTTGGTTCTTTACGTTGCATGCTATCGCCGTGATGCTTTTTGATAAAGTAGCGTTCAAAAACGTAATTGCCAACGGCTTGGTACTGGACAAAAACGGCAACAAAATGTCGAAACGTTTGGGCAATGCCATTGACCCATTCGCCACGCTCAAGCAATACGGCCCCGATGCGACACGCTGGTACATGATTGCCAACGCACCACCTTGGGATAACCTCAAATTTAATTTGGACGGCGTGCAAGAAACACAACGCAAGTTTTTCGGAACACTTCAAAATACATATTCGTTCTTCGCGCTATACGCCAACTTGGACGGCTTCTCTTTTGCGGAAGCTGCCGTGCCTTTGGCCGACCGCACCGAAAGCGACCGTTGGATTATTTCCAAACTCAACACATTGATTGCCAGCGTAGAGCAAGCCCTCGACGACTACGACCCAACTCGTGCGGCGCGTGTGATGCAGGATTTCGTGAACGACGATTTGAGTAACTGGTACGTGCGCCTCAACCGCAAACGTTTCTGGAAAGGCGAATACAACACCGACAAAATAGCGGCTTATCAAACGCTTTACACTTGCCTGGAAACGTTGGCCAAACTCATTTCGCCGATTGCGCCGTTTTACGCGGAACGTTTGTTCCAAGACCTCAACGCCGTAACCAAACGTGAAACCGTAACGTCGGTGCATTTGTCGGATTATCCAGTATTAGACAAAACCGCGATTGATGCCGATTTGGAAGCGCGTATGGCGTTGGCGCAAAACATTTCGTCTTTGATTCACAGTTTGCGCAAGAAACATTCGTTGAAAGTGCGTCAGCCGCTTTTGCGTGTGTTGATTCCTGTGCTAAGTGAGAAATTTAAGACTGATGTGCAGGCCGTAGAAGAATTAATTTTGTCGGAAGTAAATATTAAAACCATCGAATACATCGACGATACGTCGGGCGTGGTGGTGAAAAAAATCAAACCAAATTTCAAGAAATTGGGCAAAACCTTCGGCGCACAAATGCAAGAGGTGGCGGGTTTGGTAAAAGATTTTGACCAAGACAAAATCCGTGAAATAGAGCAAAAAGGCCAAATCGCGCTGCAACTTTCCGACAAAGTGGTTTCGCTTACGTTGGAAGATGTGGAGATTGCCTCCGAAGACATACCGGGTTGGATTGTGGCCAGCGAAAACGGCGTAACCGTTGCCCTTGATATTACGCTCACCGAAGAGCTAAAACAAGAAGGCATCGCCCGCGACGTGGTGAACCGCGTTCAGAATTTGCGTAAGGATATGGGCTTAGACGTACAAGCCAAAATCCGCATTACGGTGCAGGACAACGCCGACGCGTTGGTGGTGGCTGCGTTGCACAGCAATCAGGCCTACATTTGTACCGAAACGCAAGCCGTTGAGTTGCTGGTAAGTGCTTCTGTGCCGAATGCTACGGCAGTGGACATGGACGACTTCACACTCCAAATGTTGGTGCAGGAAGTTTAATAAAATCAACAAAAGCGAGTAGTATGGAATGATACTGCTCGCTTTTGTTTTAAAACACGAAAATATCATGAAAAAAATACACTTTAAAGGACTAAATGAATTGCGTGCTTTAGCGGCTTTGGCTGTCGTTTTTTATCATATAGAACTCTATAAAAAACGTGCTGGTACGATTAGTTTGTTCAATACATTTTTAAAGAAAAGTATTGAATCTCTTGGGCATAATGGCGTAAATCTTTTTTTTGTTTTAAGTGGCTTTCTAATTACCTATTTACTTATTGAGGAGAAAGAGAAATTTGGTAAAATTGATATAAAAAAATTTTATATTAGACGATTACTAAGAATATGGCCACTATATTATTTTATTTTTTTAGTGGCTATTTTTATTTTACCATTCGCTGTTAAAAATCTAGGCTTATTTAATGATGGCGGTTTTTATGCAAAATATATTTTAATGGTTGATGTCAATTTTGAAACATTATTTTTATTGTTTTTATTATTTTTACCCAATCTTGCACTCGCTAAGCAATTGACATTACCTGGAGCTTCTCAAGCTTGGTCTGTCGGCACAGAAGAACAATATTATTTATTTTGGCCTATCGTAATAGATAAGATAAAAAAAGATTTTTGGGTTGTATTTTTTATTGCTTTCATCATAGCCAAATCAGCATTAAATATGATAGCTGAAAACAATTTTTCTCCTGAAACTTCTTCTTTTATATATACTTTAAAAGTAGAGCTAATGGCTATTGGAGCAATTGGAGCCTATTATACATACTATCACAATGAAAAAATAATCCCTTGGACAACTAATAAATGGCTTTTTATTTTAAATACAATTTTGATTTTAATTTGCTTAAAATACCAAGTGCATCATTTGATTTTTGGTGTATTATTTCTTTATTTAATATTATATAGTATCAATGATTCACCCCTTTCTTTAAGGAATAAATATCTGGATGAAGTTGGAAAAATATCTTACGGAGTTTATATGTATCACCCTATTATCATGTTTATTACTTATTCATTAATTAATAATTTTATAGAAAAAAATAATTTAATAATTTACAATATTCTAGTGTATTTTTTCACAATTGCTGGTTCTTTTGTGATCAGCAAATTATCTTATAATTATTTTGAATCTTATTTTTTAAAATTAAAATCAAAGGGTTACACAGTAGTAGAAAGCGGAAGCTAAATTTTAGGCTCAATAAACAAAAAACCGCCGCTACTTTTCATCAAGGTAGCGGCGTTTTCGTTATTTTTATTTCTCAGAAAAAACTATTTGAGATTAAGGTCGGCGATAATACCCGCAATTTTGGCATCAAGTTGCGCGTCCACCAAGTCATAATCTTCTTTGCGAGCCAACGGCGCATTTACACTAAAATAAAACTTAATTTTAGGTTCTGTACCCGACGGTCTGGCCGATACTTTATCGCCATTTTCAAGTAAAAATTGCAACACGTTAGACGATTCCATCTCGATTTTGGTCGTTTGGCCTGTGAGCAAGTCCGTTTCTACACTTGTTTTGTAGTCGTACATTTTCACCGTGCGCGAACCGTTGATACTTTTCGGCGGATTGGCACGAAGGCCAGCCATCATGTTTTGGATTTCTTGCGCACCGTCGCGGCCTTTTTTGGTAATGGAAATCATGCCTTCTTTGTAAAAACCAAATTGCAAATACACTTCCATCATCAAATCGAAAAGGCTCATGTTTTTGTCTTTGGCGTAAGCAACCGTTTCGGCAATCATGGCGCAGGACGCAACCGCATCTTTATCGCGCACAAAATCGCCGAGCATATAGCCGTAACTTTCTTCACCGCCCAAAATGAATTGTTTTTGGCCTTCAAGCTCACGAATCACGCCCGCAATATATTTGAAGCCCGTAAGCGTATTGAAGCATTCTACGCCAAATTTTTCGGCCATTTTATCCCAAAGATTCGTCGTAACAATGGTTTTTACTACAAATTCTTTGCCCATAATCTTGCCTGCGTTTTTCCAAGCATTGAGCATATAGTAAAACAACACTGTTCCTGTTTGGTTGCCGTTGAGTAGTTGCCATTCGCCTTTGTGGTTTTTCACGGCAATACCTACGCGGTCAGCGTCTGGGTCGGTGGCCATCGCCAAATCCGCGTCCAATTCTTTGGCTTTTTTCACGGCCAAGCTCATGGCTTCGTGTTCTTCTGGATTCGGGAAAACAACCGTCGGGAAATTGCCGTCGGGCGTTGCTTGCTCGGTTACGACATTTACATTCGCAAAACCCAATTTTTCCAACACCTGCGGCACTAACGTAATACCCGTACCGTGCAACGGCGTATAAACGATTTTCAGGTTCTTTTGGCGCAAAATCATGTCTTTGTTCACCGAAAGCCCCAAAACGCGCTCTATGTAAACTTTATCCACGTCTTCGCCCACCAAACGGATATTTTCTTCCGCACGTTGCCACTTCACTTCCGAAGGGCTGGTAATGCTTTCTACTTCACCAATAATATTTTTGTCGTGCGGCGCGACGATTTGCGCCCCATCGTTCCAATACGCCTTGTAACCGTTGTATTCTTTCGGGTTGTGCGAAGCAGTAAGCACTACGCCACTTTTGCAACCAAAATGACGAATCGCAAACGAAAGTTCAGGAGTTGGGCGCATGGCCTTAAACAAATAAACCTGAATGCCGTTGGCCGAAAACACATCGGCGGTAACGCGTGCAAAAAAATCGCTGTTATTGCGGCTGTCGTGCGCGATAGCCACGCTAATCGTTTGGTCAGGATAGCTTTTTTTCAAATAATTGGCCAAACCCTGCGTAGCCATTCCGACCGTGTATTTATTCATGCGGTTCGAACCCACGCCCATAATGCCGCGAAGTCCGCCCGTTCCAAATTCTAAGTTGCGATAAAAAGCGTCGGTAAGTTCGGCCTCGTTGCCGTCGGCTTGCAACTGACGAATGACATTTTTGGTTGCCTCGTCATAATCCCCATTAAGCCACTGGTTAATTTTATCGGCGATTGCTTGTTCCATGTTTGCTGTGTAATGTTTTTTATTTTTGCTTTCGTTTGTAATGAATGCTTTAGGACAATGATTTAATGTGCTAAAGTGAAGAATTATTGTGAAGAAAAACAATTTTTCACACCACAATTATACTTTTTTAGTAAAGAAAAATTTACCCAACCAGAAAGCCATAAAAGCCGCCTAATTGGGTAAATTATTGATTATAAATCTTTTATTCTCGATTCAAAAAAATTATTGAATATTCGCCGAATCCAAAGCGTGTTGATACGTGCGGGCATTTTTCAGGTGCTGGTTATAATCTGCCGAAAAATTGTGATAACCCGAAAAGTCTTCGCGCGCACAGAAAAACAAATAATCGTGGTGCTGGTAGTTCAGAGCCGCATTCAAAGCCGTTACCGATGGCAAGTTGATAGGGCCTGGCGGCAAACCATTGTATTTGTACGTGTTGTATGGCGAAGTAGATGCCTTGTGGCCTTCGCGCACGCGCTTAATCGTGAAATCGCCCACCGCAAAAACGACCGTCGGGTCAGCTTGTAGCGGCATGTTTTGGTCTAAACGATTTTTGTAAACGCCCGCCACAATCGGCATTTCATCAGCCTTTTTGGTTTCAGCTTCGGCGATAGAGGCCAGAATAGAAACTTGTATCGGCGTGAAATTCATGGCTTTAGCTTTGGCGAGGCGTTCGTCTGTCCAGAAACGTTTGTATTCCTTTTGCATTTTCTTTACCAACTGATTGGCCGAAATGTCCCAATACACTTCGTAAGTATTCGGAATGAACATAGCCACAATCGTCGTCGTGTCAAATCCGTAACTGGCCGTGCTGTCTGGGTTGTTAAGAATGGCCTGAAGGTCAGCCGTTTGCATTTCCAACTTATCCGAAAGTTTTTGAATAAGTTCGCTTTTGAGGCGTATGTTATTGAACGTCAGCTTAATGGGTGTTTGTCTGCCCGATTTGAGCGCACGCAAAACATCAAGATTTGAAGCATTAGGTTTGATAAAATACGCGCCAGATTTCACGTCGGTGCGATAGTTGAGCGCACGCGTCAGAAACTGAAAAGACAACTCATCGTTGAGTAGCGTGTCTTTGCGAATCGAATCCAAAACGGCCTCGTAGCTGCTATTTTTGGGAATATAAAGCCACTTGCCTTCGGATTTGCCTATGAGCCAGTTCTTTGTAAAAAAAATCTGATAGCCATAAAAACTAAACGTAATAAAAAAAATGGTAGCAGTAAGCCAGATACCAATTTTGGTGTTGCGCGACAATGCCATTTTGAACCGAAATATTTACCTAATGAAAGTTTGAAAATGAGTTTATGAAATATATAAGTAACTGATAAACAGTATTTTTACAAAAACTTTAATCGCAAAGTTAAAAAAAATGCTGTTAGAATAATGCCCAAGCCCAAAAACATCCGTTCTGACGAGCTACAAAGGACAAAAAAGTAAAACCTAAACGTCTAAAAATAATAAAGGCGAGATTAAAAACCCCGCCATTACTCTAACTCTAAAAAAACCACTCTATTTTTATCACGCTTAAATTTAATTAACAAATTAGCAAACCTTTTACAAGGTTGAGGGGATCACACACAGCATTTTATGCTATTTAACTTGTAATCCTTTTTGTTACACTGCAAATATAGGGCATACCTTATTTCAAATGTTATACAAAAAAGCACTGTTTTATATTTATGTAATATAAAGCACGCTTTTCAAGTAAAATTTTATAGCAGTGTTAAGCCATTATAATGCGGGCAGAACTTTGGCGTAAACTTCACCAAAACCGACTCTAACATTATTTTTAAATGCAAACCCTCTTACTATAACGACATCTCCATCTAAAATAAATGTACGCTCAGAGCCATCAACCATGCGTATCGGATTCGTCCCTTTCCATGTAAGTTCTAGTAACGAACCGTAAGAATTTGTTTCTTTTCCGCTAATTGTACCACTTGCGCAAACATCGCCTACACGTATATTACAGCCATTTACGGTATGATGTGCAAGCTGTTGTGCAATGTTCCAATACATGTACTTAAAATTAGAACTACAAATCTGTTGTTCTTGCCCGCCTTCTGGCTTCAAAAACACCTCTAACTGAATATCATAGTTGTATTGGCCACTGTATTGCAGGTACGGCAAAACCTCAGGATTTTGCGCTGGACTATCCACTTTGAATGGCTCAAGTGCATCTAATGTTACGACCCAAGCCGACATCGAAGACGCGAAATTTTTAGCCAAAAATGGCCCAAGTGGCACGTATTCCCACGTCTGAATATCTCGCGCGGACCAGTCGTTAAACAGCGTGAAACCAAAAATATAATCGTGTGCCTCTGCCGTACTCACCGACTGCCCCAAAGCCGTTTCTTTACCCACAATAAAAGCCATTTCCAATTCAAAATCGAGCATACGTGTAGGCGTAAAAATCGGTGCAGGCGCGTCTGCTGGCTTTATCTGACCTTTCGGGCGGTGTATGTCCACACCAGACACCACAATCGACGAGGCGCGGCCATGATAAGCCACAGGCAAATGCTTCCAATTGGGCAAAAGTGCATTCGCTGGGTCGCGGAACATTGTCCCCACGTTCGTGGCGTGCTCAATGCTCGAATAAAAATCCGTGTAATCGCCAATTTCTATGGGTAAATACATTTGTACTTCTTCCACAGGAATCAAATACGGACTTTGCCCTACACTTACGGCGTGTTCGTGCAAATGACGCAAGGTGTAAGAAGTGTTATGACGCAATAAATCCGTGAGGCGTTCGCGCACAGCACGCCACACAGGGCGACCGCAAGCCATAAATGCATTGAGGCTTTTTTGAGCAAAAACCGATGTATCAAAAGCTATATCCGCCCAAAAATCAGGGTGTTTGGCGCATTGCTGGAGATTGAGAACAAAATTACCAATGCGCACGCCCACCGAAGGCGCAGGCGAATATTTGGCATGGCTATAAATGCCGTAAGGCAAATTATAAATAGAAAAGTCGCTGTTTTCGGGCACTTCCACCCAAGACGAAAGAGGCAACATAAAGACGGGATTTGTTAAGTTGGTGAAATATAGATTCGGGGCAAAGATGTTAATTTTTCGGAAAAATCCGCCGAAAGACTGTTCTTTTTGTGGGAGCAAAAAGCAAAAGCCTCTCATCGGATTGGATTCGATAAGAGGCTTTTAAATACTTTTGGAGGCAATAAATTACCAGCTTGATTTTGTAACACCTGGGATTTTGCCATCAGAAGCCATTTCACGGAAAGTAACACGTGAAATGCCGAATTTGCGCATATAGCCACGCGGACGGCCAGTAAGTTTGCAACGGTTGTGCAAACGAATAGGCGAAGCGTTACGAGGCAATTTATCCAAACCTGCATAGTCGCCAGCAGCTTTCAACGCAGCGCGTTTTTCAGCATATTTAGTAACGGCGGCTTGTCTTTTGCGCTCACGCGCTTTCATTGATTCTTTTGCCATATTAGTAAAGTTTTGACCAGTGTAAAACTACTGATTTTTCTTTAATTACTGATTATTTTTTTGGTTTGCGAAAGGCATACCCATCAATTTCAACAATTCAAAGCTCTCTTCGTCGGTAGTGGCTGTTGTTACGAAAGTAATGTCCATACCAGAGATTTTGTTTACTTTGTCGATGCTGATTTCAGGGAAAATGATTTGTTCTTTCACACCGAGCGTGTAGTTACCACGTCCGTCAAAACCTTTATCGTTTACGCCTTTGAAGTCACGTACACGAGGAAGCGCAACAGTTACAAGGCGGTCAAGGAATTCGTACATACGTTCTCCACGCAAAGTAACACGTGCACCGATAGGCATATTCTCACGAAGTTTGAAGTTCGAGATAGCTTGTTTCGATTTAGTAGAAACGGCTTTTTGGCCAGAGATAGTAGTAAGTTCTTCTACACCTATATCTACTAATTTTTTGTCTGAAACAGCCGCACCAATACCTTTGTTGATGCAGATTTTGGTAATTTTAGGCACTTGCATAACAGTTTTGTACTGAAACTTCTCTTGCAGTGCAGGCATTACCTCTTTCAAGTATTTATTTTTTAATCTTGGAGTTGCCATGTTACTTTATGATGTCGCCTGTTTTCTTAGAAAATCTTTGAAGTTTGCCTTTTTCGTCAAGTTTACGGCCTACGCGAGTAGCTTTGCCCGACTTAGGGTCAATCAGCGCCAAGTTGCTGATATGGATAGAGGCTTCTTTTTTCACGATGTCGCCTTGTTGAGCGGCAGCGTTAGCAGTAGCAGCAGTTGGTTTGATGTGTTTTGTAACCAAGTTAACATCTTTCACGATGGCACGGTTTTTCACAGCATCAACCGATAACACAGTACCAGTTTTACCTTTTGAATCGCCCGCGATAACAGTTACTTCGTCACCAACTTTGATGCGCAATTTTATTTTTTTAGGTTGTGCTTTCATTATAGAACTTCGGGGGCTAATGACACGATTTTCATAAATTGTTTGTCGCGCAATTCGCGGGCAACTGGCCCGAAGATACGCGTGCCACGAGGCTCGTCGTTGTTGTTAAGCAATACGGCTGCATTGTCTTCAAAACGAATATAAGAACCGTCTTTACGACGAACTTCTTTTTTAGTGCGTACAATTACCGCTTTCGATACAGTTCCTTTTTTGAGGTTGCTCGAAGAAAGAGCTGATTTTACGGTAACAACAATTTTATCACCTACTGAGGCATACTTCTTACGAGTACCACCCAATACGCGGATAACAAGAACTTGTTTAGCTCCACTGTTATCAGCTACGTTTAATCTTGATTCTTGCTGTATCATAATTATTTCGCTCTTTCAATAATTTCCACTAATCTCCAACGCTTAAGTTTGCTCAATGGGCGTGTTTCAGAAATGCGAACGATGTCGCCGATACCACACTCATTTTTCTCGTCGTGAGCCATAAATTTGGTAGTTTTTGTCATAAACTTACCGTAAATGGGGTGCTTTACTTTGCGCTCCACAGCAACAGTAATAGATTTGTCCATTTTGTTGCTCAACACTTTACCGATACGCTCTTTGCGTACATTACGGTCTATTGGCTGATTATTTGTTGTTTCCATTTGTCAATTAGTTAAGCAGTAGCGAGTTCTTTTTTGCGTAACTCAGTGTTCAAACGCGCAATGTTGCGGCGTGTTTCGCGCACTTCCATTGGGTTTGTAAGAGGAGTTACTGCGTGAGCAAACTTAATTTTATCAAGTCTGGCCTTTTCTTCGCTAAGGCGGCTACGAAGCTCGTCTGCGCTTAATGCCGAGAAATTTTCTTTTTTTGCCATTGTTTTGAAAAACATTTTCAGGGTTGAGTGCCGCCGTCTTCTTTATATTTGAGGAGAATTAAAAGCAGACAAACGGCCAGTCATAAAGGTAATCATCTGAAAGGCAACATACAAGGCTATTGAGCAAAATAGTAACGGATACTTTGCCGCCGTTGATAAGCTACCTTTGGGTTAGACTATTCTTGATAGTCAGGACGTACTATGAATTTGGTTCTTACTGGAAGTTTTTGGGCAGCCAAACGAAGAGCTTCGGTAGCTACGGCCAAAGGAACACCCGTAGATTCAAACAAAATAGTACCAGGTTTGATAGGAGCAACCCAGTATTCTGGAGCACCCTTACCTTTACCCATACGAACCTCTGCAGGTTTTTTGGTAATAGGCTTATCAGGGAAAATACGAACCCATACTTGGCCTTCACGTTTCATTGCACGTGTTACGGCGATACGAGCCGACTCTATTTGGCGAGCAGTAATCCAGCCAGCTTCAAGAGATTTTATAGCGAAAGAGCCAAAAGAAATCGTATGACCGCGTTGAGCGATACCACGAACTCTGCCTTTTTGCATCTTTCTATATTTAGTTCTTTTTGGTTGTAACATTGTCGTTGTCCAATACTAATGTTGTGAAATTAAACACACAACAGAACTGACAAAGAGTACACAAGTTACTGTTTATCAGTTCTATTGATTAAGGGAATGACTAGCGTTTTTTGTTGTTGTTGTTGCCAGCACCTCTGTTGTTGCCGCCACCACGTCTGTCATTACCGCGTTTGTCGTCTTTGCGGTTGCCACGACGACCTTTATCGTTGTCATTGCCTCCGAAATTGCCACGAGATTGGCTGTCACCACTTGAAGCATTTTGAGCAGCCATTGTAGCTACGTTTGGAGACAAGTCGCGTTTGCCATATACTTCGCCACGGAAAACCCATACTTTGATACCGATTTTACCGTAAACTGTAAGGGCTTCAGAGATAGCGTAGTCAATATCCGCACGAAGTGTGTGCAAAGGAATACGTCCTTCTTTGTATTGCTCAGTACGCGCCATCTCAGCACCAGCCAAACGACCCGACAATTTCACTTTGATACCTTGAGCACCTACACGCAAAGCCGCAGCAATCGCTTGCTTCATGGCACGACGGTAAGAAATACGTGCTTCAAGTTGTTGAGCGATAGACTCCCCTACCAATTTCGCATCAATTTCAGGACGCTTAATTTCGTAGATGTTGATTTGAACATCTTTTTGGGTAAGTTTTTTCAACTCTTCTTTAATCTTATCTACTTCTGCACCGCCTTTGCCAATTACGACACCTGGACGAGCAGTGTTAATAGTAAGCGTAATGCGTTTTAGCGTTCTTTCGATAATAACTTTCGAGATACCGCCTTTGGGGATACGTGCCAACACGTATTTGCGGATTTTTTCGTCTTCTACTAATTTATCAGCAAAAGTTTTACCGCCATACCAGTTGGAGTCCCAACCCTTCACGATTCCGAGTCTAAGCCCGACAGGATTAACTTTTTGTCCCATTGTTTATACCGTCATTACGTTTTTACTTACTATCAGATGAATTTTGAGCTGCGCTGTCCACAACAATCGTAACGTGGTTAGAACGTTTACGAACACGATAAGCACGTCCTTGAGGAGCTGGGCGCAATCTTTTAAGCTGACGACCTTCGTTTACGAAGATTGTTTTTACAAACAAATCAGCAGTCTCGATGCTATCGGCAGGATTTTTTTCTTGCCAGTTAGCGATCGCCGAAAGGAGCAATTTCTCCAATTTAGGCGCACCGCTTTTCGAGTCAAATTTAAGTATATTGAGGGCGTGTCCTACTTTTTTACCTCTGATAAGGTCTGCGATAAGGCGCATCTTGCGAGGTGATGTAGGCACGTTATTTAATTTTGCTATTGCTTCCATATTATAATGTGTAGCGAACAACGAACCACCCAGTCTAACGATGTAGGCTATTGTTGTTCATTGTTAAATTACTTTTTGCCTTTATCTTTCTTAGCAATATGACCACGGAAGTTACGAGTAGGTGCAAACTCTCCAAGTTTATGTCCTACCATATTTTCTGTTACATATACAGGAATGAATTTGTTTCCGTTATGTACAGCTAATGTATTGCCTACAAAGTCAGGAGAAATCATTGAGCGGCGAGACCACGTTTTGATCACGTTTTTCTTGCCAGCTTCATTCATTTCCTGTATTTTTTTGTCCAGTCTATAATCAATATATGGACCTTTTTTTAGTGAACGTCCCATTGTTATTTTTTCTTGCCGATGATTAAGTTATCTGAATACTTTTTGGGGCTACGAGTTTTCTTACCTTTAGCAAGCAAACCTTTACGTGAGCGTGGGTGACCACCCGAAGCTCTACCTTCACCACCACCCATTGGGTGATCCACTGGGTTCATCGCAACGGCACGTGTACGAGGGCGAGAGCCTTTCCAACGAGCGCGACCTGCTTTACCATCATTCTCGTTCATGTGGTCTGGGTTAGAAACTGCACCAACCGTAGCCATGCAAGTTACCAACACCATACGCATTTCACCAGAAGGTAATTTAAGCGTAGCATATTTGCCATCACGAGCAAGCAACTGAGCGTAAGCACCTGCACTGCGAACCATCGCAGCACCTTTGCCTGGCTTCAATTCTACGTTGTGGATAATAGTACCCAACGGAATCGCTGACAAAGGAAGGCTGTTGCCTACTTCAGGAGCAACATCAGCACCCGAAACAACTGTTTGGTTCACTGTAAGACCTTGAGGAGCAAGGATATAACGCTTCTCACCATCTACATAATATAGCAACGCGATGCGTGCGCTGCGGTTTGGATCGTATTCGATAGACTTCACGACAGCAGGAACGCCGTGTTTGTTACGTTTGAAGTCAATGATACGGTAACTTTTTTTGTGACCACCACCGATGTAGCGCATAGTCATAGCACCAGCACTGTTACGACCACCTGTTCTCTTGATAGAAGTTACAAGTGATTTTTCTGGCTTAGAGGCCGTAATTTCGTCGAAAGCGGGTGCAACTCTGAATCGCTGGCCAGGTGTAACTGGTCTTAATTTCTTTAATGCCATTTGTCAGTCTGAATTAAATTCCGCTATAAAAATCAATAATTTCTCCCTGAGACAAAGTTACGATGGCCTTTTTGTAAGACGCTTTACGGCCTGCGATGAAGCGACCATTTGTCATACGATTTTTGGTTTTACCAATGGCAATCATTGTGCGAACTTTGTCCACATTTACGCCGTACATTTGCTCAACAGCCTTTTTGATTTCAATTTTGTTGGCACTCTTCTCAACTACGAAGCTGTAAATACCTTTTTCGTGTAGGGATACGGCTTTCTCGTTTGTAATTGGTTTCTTTAAGATGCTCATAATTATTTCAATAAGGCTTCGATTTTCTCTACGGACTGTTCGCTAATAAGCAAGTTATCAGCATGTAAAAGGTCATAAGTACTCAACTCATTTACAGTAGTTACTTTTGCCTTCGGGAGGTTTCTGCTTGACAAATACACGTTTGCGTTGTTTT
Organism: Flexibacter flexilis DSM 6793; assembly: GCF_900112255.1. Lineage (NCBI taxonomy): Bacteria > Pseudomonadati > Bacteroidota > Cytophagia > Cytophagales > Flexibacteraceae > Flexibacter > Flexibacter flexilis. Next base: position 64,092 of record NZ_FOLE01000011.1, on the reverse strand, counting down.
CAGGCAGTACGAGGAGCGTCTTTTTATTCAATAATGACAAACCGTCCAATACATTCAAGTAGCCTTTAGTGCTTGGCGTTTCAAAGCCAAATGCTTCAACTACCAAAATGCTATTGTCTTTTGCTTTATAAGTAAGAGCCGATTTACGGGCTAATGCTTTTAGTTTCTTGTTCAATTTGAAACCGTAGCTGCGTGGGCGAGGACCGAACACGCGACCACCACCAATAAATACTGGCGATTTCATGCTACCTGCACGTGCACCACCTGTACCTTTTTGCTTTTTCAACTTTTTAGTTGTACGAGCAACTTCAGCACGTTCTTTGGCTTTGTGCGTACCTTGACGTTGGTTAGCAAGATATTGTTTCACGTCCAAATATATTGCGTGGTCGTTTGGCTCTACGCTATATATGTCATCAGCGAGCAGAACTTTTCTGCCAGTTTCTTTACCACTGATATTTAATACTGCAATCTCCATTTCTTAGTTCTTCTCCAGAATTACGTATGAGTTTTTAGCACCTGGTACTGAACCACTAATCACAATCAAGTTGTGTTCAGCCAATACTTTAAGTACAGTTAAGTTCTGAACTTTCACGCGGTCGCCACCTGTGCGGCCAGCCATGCGCAAGCCTTTGAATACACGAGAAGGGAACGAACACGCACCGATAGAACCAGGGTGACGTTGGCGGTTGTGCTGACCGTGTGTTTGGCCACCTACACCACCAAATCCATGACGTTTCACAACGCCTTGAAAACCTTTACCTTTCGACGTGCCAACAGCGGCTACAGAATCGCCTTCAGCGAATGCAGTAGCATCAATGGTGTCGCCTAGGTTGAGCGATTGCTCAAAATTGCTAAACTCTACGAGTTTTCTCTTGGGAGAAGTGGCAGCTTTTTTGAAGTGACCCAACAATGCTTTAGTTGTGTGCGATTCTTTTTTCTCGCCAAAACCTAATTGCACTGCTTGGTAACCGTCATTATCCACCGTCTTCACTTGCGTTACTACGCAAGGGCCAGCTGCGATAACAGTAGCGGCAACACTTTTGCCATCTGCTGTAAACACGCTAGTCATGCCCACTTTTTTTCCGATAATACCTGACATTGTTATAGTTATATTTTAGGAATGTACTCCACACCACCTATTCTTTCCTTAGTCTTTGCAGATGGTGTGCCAAAAAGGACTGCAAAAGTAACAGTAATATTTTACTTTGCAAACACTTGATAAAAAATAAGTTAATTTTTTTTGAGTTTATTTTTACAAAACCTTTACCAAACCATAACATCGTTTTTGCGCAAAAAGCCCAAGCCCTAAATTGTCCAAATTTCGTTCGGCGAATCACCTTTCACGAATAGTATTTTTTCTCTTTTCAACTAAAAAAATTAACCGAATAACTTGTTCTTTTCACGAAACGTATAAATTGCGGAGGCCAAAACAATGGTCAGATTTGTTCGTTAAGCGCAAAGACTTTTACCCATATACACCATAAAACCCAACACGGTTTTGATTATTAATTTCGTTTCAGCTTATTAAATTATGAAAATATTTAAGTTTGGCGGCGCGTCGGTAAAAGATGCTCCAGCCGTTCGTAACTCCGCTAAAATCATTAAAAAACACGCCCCTTCTAACGAACTGCTCGTGGTGGTGTCCGCGATGGGCAAAACCACCAACGCCTTAGAAGTACTTTACGAAAAAGCCCATACCAAACAAGATTACAGCGCAGAGTTTAAGCAGCTCACGCAATACCATGAAGATATTGTCAATCAGCTTTTTGACAACAAACAAGCTCCTATTTTCGGGGTTTTGGTCAATATGTTTACGCGCCTTGATGCGCAATTGGAAAAGTCGCCGCTGTACAAAAACTACGACGAAGGTTATGACCAAATCATTAGTTTTGGGGAATTGCTTTCCACGCACATTGTGGCGCATTACCTCACCGAAGCAGGCGTAAATAACACGTGGCTCGATGCGCGTCGTTACATCCAAACCGACGACACTTGGCGCGAAGGCAAAGTAGATTTTGCTTGGACGGAAAAACAGGTAAAACGCGAACTTCCCGAAATCCTGACCAATAAAGTAATTGTAACACAAGGATTTATTGGCGGAACGCTCGAAGGAAAAACCACGACGCTTGGCCGCGAAGGCTCGGATTATACCGCCTCTATTTTTGCATATTGTTTGGATGCTGAGTCCCTGACGATTTGGAAAGACGTACCCGGTGTACTCAATGCAGACCCACGCCGCTTGGCCGAAACGCATCTTTACGAGCAACTTAGCTACCAAGATGCCGCCGAAATGACGTATTACGGCGCAACCGTGATTCACCCAAAAACCATTAAGCCACTGGCCAACCGTAACATTCCGCTTTTTGTACGTTCATTCATTGAGCCAGACAAATCAGGGACGCGTATCAGCAACAGCCGACCGCCCAAAATTCGCCCAGCCATTATCTTTAAGCCCAATCAAAAGTTACTTTCTTTTCATATCAAAGACTTAGCTTTTATTACCGAAAAAAATGTTTCGACCATTATCGAAGCAATTGGCAGGCTGAACGTAAAAGCTAACTTGATGCAAAATTCGGCTACGTCGTTTTCGGTGTGTGTGGACAATGACCTACGCCGCATAGAAAAACTCCGCAATTTGCTATCCGAAGAATTCAGCATTTATTATAATGAGAATTTGCAACTCATCACCATCAAAAACTACGACGAAGCCAGTGTGCAAGAAATCACACAAGGCAAAGAGATTTTGCTCGAACAGCGCACACGCCACACGTTCCAAATCGTAGTGAAAGAATAATTGTAGAAGATTCTTGAATTAAGCCTCATAGATTTTTTAGAAACCTATGAGGCTTAATTTGTTTAAAGACGTTTTAAAACATCGTAATAGTAGGCTTATTGTCAAGTATTTGGTCAATGGTGGTCATTACTTCGGGCGTGAGTTTTTCTATTACGCCGATGGCTTCCATGTTGTCTTTTACTTGCTGCACTTTAGAAGCTCCCGTAATAACAGTACTTACGTTCGGGTTTTTCAAACACCAAGCCAGTGCCAAACGCGGCATATTCGTTCCCAAATCACCCGCGACGGTGGCTAACTGCTTTACTTTTTCTACACGTGCCTGCCCTTTTTCGCCGATAAGCAAATCCGACAACCAACCCAACTCAGGATGCGCCGTAGCTCTAGACTCGCCAGCAGGTGCGCCATTGTTGTATTTGCCCGTAAGCAAACCCGAAGCCAACGGCGACCAAATGGTCGTGCCAAGTCCGATTTCTCTATAAAGTTTATAATATTCTTTTTCTACACGGTCGCGGTGAAACATATTGTATTGCGGCTGCTCCACCACAGGCGGCACCAAATTGTACTGACGCGCTACGGAATACGCCTCCATGATTTCCTGCGCACTCCATTCGGACGTACCCCAATACAACACTTTGCCTTGTGCGATAAGGTCGCTCATGGCGCGAACCGTCTCTTCCATTGGCGTATTGAGGTCTGGGCGATGACATAAGTACAAGTCCAGATAATCCACGCGCAAGCGACGCAAGGCCGCATGGCAGGCTTCTACGACGTGTTTGCGGCTCAAACCTTTCTGGTTGGGTTTGCTTCCGCCCCAAAACACCTTGCTCGACACGACGAAAGTATCTCTACTCCAGCCGCTTTTGTGCAAAATATCGCCCATCACGACTTCGGCTTGGCCGTCGGCATAGACTTCGGCATTATCAAAAAAATTCACGCCTGCGTCATACGCTGCGTACATACAATCTTGGGCGGTAGTGTCGCCCACTTGTTTTCCGAAGGTAAGCCATGCCCCAAACGACAAGGCACTTACTTGTAGCCCCGAACGGCCTAAACGTCTGTATTCCATTGTTTTAATAGCTTTTTTTAATTAATTTAAAATACCTAATTGCAAGTATTACAACTGTTTACAAACACACATAACCGCCAAGTTGGTTCAATAGCCCGCCAATTGTTGTATTTGCTCGGCGAACCACTCGCCCCAGTAATATTAATATTTACCGCGTCTTATTTGGTATTTACCGAATGTTTGTCTTGGACAAAAAGGCTGTTGTTACCTTTGTTTCATCAAAGCAGTCAAAAACACTACTAATTCAAAAACAGTAAAGTATTATGAAACGCATCGTAAGCTTAGGCATTAATAAAGAAAATCCTGCTTGGCTGAACACCAAAATAGAGCAGTCGAACAAATTGGCGGGATTGTTAATTTTCTTGGCAGTAACATTCTCTGTGATTATTCACTTTTACTTTACGCCGCTTCTTTATTTGCCTGTATTGGCTACGTTAGCTTTCGCCGCTACGCCGCTGCTTAACTACTGGGGAAACCATCTTCTATCGCGTAGTATTTTGGTTTTAGTGCCTTTCACGGTGATTAGTATTTTCAATGCCTACTACGCCAACTCATTTATAAAACCTTTGAATGGTTTTTGGGCAATGGCTCTGGCCTTCTTCGCTTTCAATTTTGCGGTATTCGACCACCGCGAACGCAAAATATTAGCCATTAATTCTATCTTAATGGGTTTGGCCATGATATGCTTTGGCCTATACGAACCACTCTTTGATGTGAATAACGGAATTGATTATGAGTTTGCCGACAGTTGGCCATTCAAACTGTTGTGTACCAGCACGGCACTTATCATTATTGCAGCTTCTTTGTTTATGCAACAAAATTATGTGCTAAAATCAGAGAAAGAGAATGCTGATTTGTTGGCTTCGCTTTCCGAAAAACAAACCTTGATGGAAGAGTCTGAAGCGACACTAAAAAACACGTTGGCCGAAGTGCAACAAGCACGCGAAGACGAACAAGCCCGTACGTGGGTAGCCAACGGTGTGGCGCAAGTAACGGCCATGACGCGCGAGGAACAAAGCGAAAATCTTGACGACCGTATTTTGTCTTTCATTATCAAATACTTAAATGCCAATCAGGGCGGTTTTTATAGAGTAGAATTTGACGACGAAAAGCAAACCAAGCCCTACATTGCCCTGAAAGCTGTGTACGCTTACGACCGCAAAAAACATTTTGAAAACCAACGCATAGAGCCGAAACAAGGTTTGGTTGGACAATGTTATATGGAAAAGGAAACTACTCGCCTCAAACAAATTCCGCAAAACTATGTACGAATTACGTCGGGTTTGGGCGAGGCGACACCAGCTTTCTTGGCAATTGTGCCACTGATTTACAACCGAGAAGTAGAAGGAATTATCGAAGTGGCCTCGTTTGAGGAGTTGAGCAAAGCGCAAATAGAATTTTTAGAGAAAGCGGGCGAGAGTTTGGCCAGCTTCATCAAATCTTCACGCACCAATGAGCAAACGCGCCGTCTGTTGGTGATTTCGCAACAACAAACCGAAGAAATGCGCTCGGCAGAAGAAGAAATGCGCCAAAACATGGAAGAGCTTTCGGCCATTCAGGAAGAAATGGAACGCAAGCAACGCAGCATGGAACACCAAGAAATGCTTTTGGAAGAAAAAAGTCGCGAGCTTTCACTTACACTCAGAGAATTGGAAGCCGCCAAAAAAGAAATTGCAATTCTACGACAAATCGCCAAACCGATGTCGTCGGTGGAATTAAATGCAGAACTTATGAGCCAGGCAGTCGCCTGAAAATGTTTGAATTAGAGTAGAGAGAGATGTATGGAGAGCAAATAGGTTTTGGTCGTTGGCCAAAACCTATTTTTTTGTCGTGGTGCTATCGCTTCACTTATTAGCCGAACACTTGATTTTTATCAATATTTCATTTAAAATATTTTTTTATATTGAGTATTAGAAGAAAAAATAGAAAACACAATAAATTTATTTAACCGAAATAAACATAAATTTCGCCGTGCAATCAATAGCACTAGCCGAATATTTAACATTTACTATTGTATTACTAGTAACTTTATTTCACTTCAAACCAAACACATTTCATTTAGCCATGAACATCGTACATCTCATCAAAAACGCAGGCATTTCGGACAAAAACCCTGATTGGCTCAATGCCAAAATTGGCCTATCCAATACGATAGCACTCATTTTCATTCCTGTTTGTATCGCCTTTACTGTAGTTATTTACTTATTCATGTATCCGTTGCTCTGGCTCATTGGCTTAGCAACAGCTGCGTTTGTATTAGCTCCAGTGCTCAACCACATTGGTCAACATATTGCCGCCAGAATGGCCGTGGTTTTTACCCCTTTTTCAGTTGTCATGATTTCTGGAGCTTATTTTTCGCAACACGAAACAGCTCCCCCTTATGGGCTTTGGGGAATGGCATTTGCCTTTTTAGCCTTTACGTTTGCCTTGTTTGACCACCGCGAGAGGACAATTCAAATTGCTGGAGTGATAGCAATTAGTATTGCGCTATTTACCTTTAAAGTTTATGAACCACTTTTTAATAACACAGAAGGCATTGATTTAAAGTTTGTATTTAGTACCGAATACACGCTTATGTGCACGGCTACGGGTATTTTAGCGATTGTGTCGGCACTGATTTTACAACAAAATTTTGTGATTGCGTCAGAAGAAAATAATATGATGTTGGTTAATTCGTTGGCCGAAAAGCAAACGCAAATGGAAGAGTCGGAAGCAACACTCAAAAATACTTTGTCCGAAGTACAGAAAGCCCGCGAAGACGAACAGTCGCGCACGTGGGTAAGCAACGGCGTGGCCCAACTCACGGCCCTGACACGTGAAGAAGAGAACGGCAGCAGTATGAATGACAAGATTTTGTCTTTCATTATCAAATATTTAAATGCAAATCAAGGTGCTTTTTATGAAATCGCCTTTGATGATAAAAATAGCACCAAGCCTTATATTTCCCTAAAAGCTGTGTACGCTTACGACCGCAAAAAACACGCCGAGCAACAACGCATAGAAATAGGGCAAGGGTTAGTGGGGCAATGTTATTTAGAAAAAACAACGACACGCCTCAAGAAACTTCCACAAGATTACGTGCGCATCACTTCGGGTCTGGGCGATGCTACGCCATCGTTTTTGGCTATCGTACCACTCATTTATAACCGAGAAGTAGAAGGTATTATAGAGGTAGCCTCTTTTAAAGAGCTAACTGCCGCCCAAATCGAATTTATGGAAAAAGGTGGCGAGGCATTGGCCAGTTATATCAAGGCCTATCGCACCAACAAACAAACGTTACAATTGCTAGAAACTTCGCAAATACAGGCAGAAGAAATGCGTTCGGCGGAAGAAGAAATGCGCCAAAATATGGAGGAACTCGCCGCTACACAAGAAGAAATGGAGCGCAAACAACGCGAAATCGAACGCCAAAACGAAATCATGCAAGCCAAAGAAGCCGCTATGGAAGCCATGATTGAGCAGTTGCAGGCTGCAAAAAAAGAAATTGAAGAGGTACGAGCCACAGAAAAAGCGCGTACCCAAGAACAAATCGAACGCCGCAATCAAATCATGCAGCAAGCCGTTACGCAATTCAAGAAAAAAGAACAGGATTTATTAGCCAAAATAGAAGCCCAAGCTCAACAAATCACAGCGTTGCAAACACAGCCTCATTAACTAAAAATCAATTACTTACCCAACACAAAGAAGTCCGAAAACTAAAGTTTTCGGACTTCTTTGTGTTTCTTATAGATCGATCATTTTTTTAAGAAATTAACCACGCTTCTGCCTCTTGGGCATTATCAAAAAAGCGAACAGGCGCATTAGAAGCTACTTGCTCCATGACCATTTCAGCGGCCAAGCCAATAATAAAATCTTCACTTTTAATAAACGCAAAACGAACCGAACCCATATTGCGGGCTTTTTCCGAAACATTTTCGTCCATCCAAGCCTGAAACGATGGCGAAAACTCAAATTTCATGTCCTTTTCGTTTACAAGAAGATTGGGAGCACGATAAGTATCTATGAATTTTACATATTCCAACATACTCTCTTTTATTTGGTCTTCTGTGGCCATTGCAGTTGTATCTTTCCAAGTAGCGTGTACTGCATTTTGTTCTGGTTTGAATTCAAAAACCACAAACGGAGTTGCGTGTGTTGCCATAATTTTTCAGTATTAAATTAGTTTGGTGATATAATATTATAGCAGCCAAATTACCACAAAAAACAAACAAAAAATAGAGCTTAAAAGACTTTTTTTATTACTTAATCACTGTGCCTAATTCTTTGTTAATATCCGCTCCCAACTTGTGCAGCACTTGGTATTCCATCAATAATTTTTCGACGGTTTCGGCGGTGGCTTGTTGCTGTTCGGCCTGTATAATTTGTTGCATTTTTTCGTTTACTAATTTCTTGACTACCATTGCTTTAAGTCTTAGAATTTGTTTGTAAGCGTTATATGCCAAATTGTCTTTTTCGTGCTCAGTATAAAGGTGGTGCATACTGAACCAACTTTCGCTAAGTTCGTGGCGTTCGGCAATCAGAGAGGCGGCCTCTTGTCGTATTTCCTCGTCCGAGTAGCGTACAAAAAATTGGTAGTCGGGCAAATGGTTTTTGGCCATTTCTTCCCTAAAAATCCCGATCATGCGGCTGTATAGTGGCGTAACAAACACAATGTCTTCCAACTGCGCAAGGGCATACTGTCCCAATTTGTATTCTTCCGAGACAGCGGCGGCGGCATATTGCAACAAAAAACGCATGGTTTCGCGCTCTTGTAGGCGAATGCTCTCCCCTATTTTGTCGCGGCTCACGCCATCAGGAGTAAGCTGTGTTTCGGCCAAAAATGCCTGTTCGTCCAGCATTTCTGGCGATGGCTGCGGGGCAGGAATTTGCGTACCTGCTTGCACCGCTGGGCGATGCGTGGGGTTTTGTTGTTGCTGTTTTTTAAGAATAATTTTATTGCTTTCCGCCAACAAAATTTCTTCTTCTACGCCCAGCAACTGGCTGCATTGTTTCAAGAAAACCGAACGGTTGATAAGGTCGGGTATCAGGCTGATACTCTGCACAATATCGCGTATAATTTCAGCTTTGCGAATGGGGTCGCGGGCGGCATCTTCCGCAAACAAACTGGCTTTGAAGGAAATAAAATCTTTGGCCGCAGTCTGCAAATAAGCCGTAAACGCCGAACCTCCCACTTTGCGCAAATAACTGTCGGGGTCGTCGCCGTCGGGGAACGTAATGGCGCGTACATTCAGGCCAGCCTCCAAAAGCATATCAATACCGCGCAACGAGGCTTTGATACCTGCCCAATCGCCGTCATAAAGCACCGTAACATTGTGCGTGTATCGTTTGATAAGTTGGATTTGCTCGGCAGTCAGCGACGTACCCGACGAGGCCACCACATTGGCCACGCCCGCCTGATGCAACGAAATAACATCGGTATAACCTTCGGCCAAATAGCAATTATCGGCCTGACGAATCGCGTTTTTGGCCTGAAACAAACCAAATAACACTTCGCTTTTATTGTAAACTTCCGTTTCGGGCGAGTTGATATATTTGGGTTGATTTTTGTCCGAACCCAAAATCCGTGCGCCAAAACCAATCACTTTCCCGCTTGTGTTATGAATCGGGAACATGACGCGGCCTCTGAAACGGTCGTACTCGCGGCCATCGTCGCGGCGAATCAGCAAACCAGATTTTTCTAAAATATCCGCCGTAAAGCCTTGTTTTTTAGCCGCTTGTAAAAGCCCGTCCCAAGTATCCGAACTGTATCCGAGTTCAAAAGCCTGTATCGTTTTGTCCAAAAATCCACGTTCGCGCAAATACGTTAGGCCTAAGGCTTGGCCGTCGGGATGCTGCGAAAGCTGATTTGCATAAAAGTTTTTGGCAAAATTCAGGGCAATAAAAATGCTTTCGCGTTCGGATTGGGCTTGCTGCTGCTCGGCACTGAGCGGCGCGGCATCTTCTTCTATTTCGATGCCATATTTTTTGGCCAAATAGCGCAAAGCCTCGCCATAATTCAGGCTTTCGATGTCCATCACAAAGCGAATGGTATCGCCAGCCTTGCCGCAACCAAAACATTTATAAATCCCCTTCGCAGGCGACACATAAAATGAAGGTGTTTTTTCGTTATGAAACGGGCAACAAGCCGTATAGTCTTTTCCCTTCTTTTTCAGTGGCACAAAATCCCCTATCACCTCGATAATATCGGCGGTTTGCTGGATTCGTTCTACTGTTTCTTGGGAAATTCTCACGGACAGTTTTGTTTTGACTAAAAAGGCACAAAAGTATTAAGTAAACGCATTTTAGCATCAATATCATACCTGAATTTTTACTTAAAATTTATTTAAGATAAAAGGCTTCTTTATTTTCCAACAAATCCTAACAAGCATGATTGCACCATAAAAACACTGCAAAATAGCAGGTCATTTCTTTGCGGAATTTCGCTACGAATACATTATTCACTAAGGACAAAGCCTTGATAGTATGTTAAGTTATTGTAAAAATACTTGGTGATAATTCAAAAAAAATCCGCAATCTTTGCAAACATTTTCACTATACAAAACAACTGACCCGTGTTAGTTGTTAGAGCTTTGATAAAATTTGCTTAATATGCTTATCAAACCAGGAGAACTATTAGCCAATATCAATTCCCCAGCGGATTTAAGGCAATTAGATAAAAGTCAATTGTTGCAAGTAAGCGACGAATTGCGCCAATTCATTATTGACAACGTGTCGGTTTATGGCGGGCACTTCGGCGCAAGTTTGGGTGTGGTAGAACTTTCAGTAGCACTGCACTACGTTTTTAACACGCCAGACGACCAACTCATTTGGGACGTTGGGCATCAGGCTTACGGGCACAAAATCCTGACGGGTCGCCGCGACCAATTCCACACCAACCGTTTGTACAATGGTATTTCGGGCTTTCCTAAGCGCAAAGAAAGCGTTTACGATACGTTTGGCGTGGGACACTCTTCTACGTCTATTTCGGCGGCTTTGGGCATGGCAGTAGCTTCCAAATACAAAAATGAGTCAGAACGTCAGCACATTGCCGTAATCGGTGATGGTGCAATGACGGGCGGCATGGCTTTCGAGGCCATGAATCACGCGGGCGTTTCGGGAAGTAATTTGCTTATTATTCTCAATGACAACTGTATGTCCATTGACCCGAACGTAGGCGCACTCAAAGACTATTTGACAGACATTACCACTTCGCACACGTACAACAAAATGCGTGATGAAGTTTGGAATATTTTGGGTAAAATCAGTCGTTTTGGCCCTAATGCTCAGGATATTGCCTCCAAAATCGAAAGCGGACTAAAAGCAAGTTTGCTCAAACAAAGTAACCTTTTCGAGTCGCTCAAATTGCGTTATTTTGGTCCTGTGGACGGCCACGACATCAATCATTTGGTTAATGTACTCAATGATTTGAAAGACATTCCTGGCCCTAAAATTTTGCATTGCCTTACCGTAAAAGGAAAAGGTTATGCGTTGGCAGAAAAAGACCAAACCAAATGGCACGCACCAGGCAAGTTTGATAAAATCACGGGAGAGATTCGCAAAAAGCATTACGATAAACCACAACCGCCTAAATATCAAGACGTTTTTGGCCACACTATCGTAGAGCTTGCCGAACAAAACAGTAAAATCATGGGCGTAACGCCTGCCATGCCATCGGGCTGTTCGCTTAATATTATGATGAACGCCATGCCAGACCGCGCATTTGATGTGGGTATTGCCGAACAACACGCCGTAACCTTCTCGGCAGGCTTGGCCACACAAGGCATGATTCCGTTCTGTAACATTTATTCTTCGTTCATGCAACGTGCTTACGATCAAGTAATTCACGATGTTTGTTTGCAGAATTTGCAAGTTATTTTCTGCCTCGACCGCGCAGGTTTTGCGGGTGCTGATGGCCCTACGCATCACGGTGCTTACGATGTGGCGTATATGCGTTGTATCCCAAACATGGTTATCGCTTCGCCAATGAACGAAGAGGAATTGCGCAACCTGATGTTTACAGCTACGCAATACGAGGGGCCTTTTACGATTCGTTACCCACGTGGCGAAGGCGTAATGCCCGACTGGAAACGCCCAATGAAAGCCCTACAAATCGGGCAAGGTCGTAAGGTAAAAGACGGCGAAAAAGTTGCAATTCTGACCATTGGCCACATCGGGAACTATGTGCTGCAGGCTTGCGAACTTTTGGCAAAAGATGGCCTAAATCCAGCGCATTACGATATGCGTTTCGTGAAGCCATTAGACGAAGCACTTTTGCACGAAATCTTTACGCAGTTCGACAGCGTGATTACGGTGGAAGATGGCTGCGTACAAGGTGGTTTTGGTAGTGCCGTACTCGAATTTATGGCTGACAATGGCTATAATGCACGCCTCAAACGTTTGGGTATTCCTGACCGCATCGTAGAGCATGGCGAGCAAATCGAACTACATCGCGAATGTGGCTTTGACCCAGAAGGCATCGCCGAAGCCGCGCGCGAAATGGCCGAACTTTCAGCTAAAAAACAAAAAGTAAAAGCAACGGTGTAATAATAACGTCAAAAGCTATAGCTATCTATACAAAATATGAGCGGGGCGCAAAATCAAATTGATTTTGCGCCCCGCTTTATTATTTATTGGCTTCCAATGTTTGATTATGAATCTAAGCGAAGCATAATTACCAAATAACTGTGTTCGCTTTCAAACTCGTCAGTAGTCGAACCTGCTACTAATTTCACTTTCACAATACCACCTTTGCTGCTGCGAATAGCTGTTGTTCCTTGCCAAACTTGGCCGAGCATAAGGGAGGATTTTAATTGAGACAAAGACGTTTCGTCAGAAATCAACTCTTTAAGAGCAGAACCTGTCAGATCGCGCGAACGATAACCCAGCATTATATCGGCCATTTCGTTGGCAGATGTAATGCTAAATGAATTATCAAGCTCCAATACCACCATCGTAGAATCGAATAGTTTCTCTTTGCGAGAAATACTCAACTGCGCACGCTCCATTTCTTCTTGTGTAGCCTGAAGCTCTTCCATGTTCTGACGCATTTCTTCTTCTTGCGCCTTCATTTGCTCGGTCATCATTTGCGACTCTTCTAGCAAACGGGTTGTACGTTCGTTTACTTTGGCCGTCGAAAGCGTAGAAGCAATGCTTTCGCCGATTTTTTCCACAAATTCAATTTCAAAATCTTGGAAAACATTAAACGAAGCCATTTCTACCACCCCGTACACTTGCTCATTTATTTTGAGCGGCACGATAATGATACTTGTCGGATTAGCATCGCCCAAGCCAGAAGTAATAGAAATATAATCTTGCGGAACGTCCGTAATGAATAGCGTATCTTTTTCTTGCCAAGATTGCCCTGTCAGACCTTCGCCGTAAGCAATTTTTTGGTCAATATATTTTTTTTTGTCCCAAGCATAGCAGCCCGCCAAATACAAATATGGTTCGTCGTTGGTATCGTCTTCGTTTACGATATAAAGGCCACCTTGATTTGCACCAAGATATTTCACCAAATTGGCTACGATTTCATCAGAAAGTTTATTGATGTTATCGTTGTTTTGGCGCAGAATTTCCGAGAATTTCGCTACGCCTTCTGTAGCCCAGTTACGTTTTTTATCGTCTTCGGCTACTTTTTGGAGGTTAGAACGCATTTCCAAAAGCGAGTTACCCAAAACATCTGCGTCACTAAGCGGTGTAAATGAGGCTTTTAGATTGCCATTACCAATATTTTCAGCAAAATTAGAAGTCGCACGCAAGCCCGCCACCAATTGTTCTACGGCTTTGGCCATTTCGCCGATTTCGTCGTTATTGAAAGTGCGATTGCTTTCTTCTGGCAGTTCACCCACACCCAAACGCAAGATAATACCTTGTATATATTTGAGTGGGCGTGTAATAGAGTTTGCCGTAAGGGTTGCTCTTACTACGCCAATCACCGAAAGGGCAATACCTAGACCTATAATTATCCAACGCAACACGTCAAAAGAATCTAATAATTTCTCTTTAGAAGCAGCAACTTCTTTACGTTTGGCATCAGATAGCACCGAAAGCTCCTTCAATACAACTGACGATGCAGGAATCAATTGGGTTTCAATAGTTCCTGTAGCGGTAAATTTTTTAATGGGATCTTCGTAATCATCAAAGGATACAAGCGTTTGCATGATTTCTTTCTCCAAAATCAAAAGTTTTTCGAATTTTTGGAAAATAGAATCCATTCGCACCGTCTGACGGCGGTCTTCCCAATAAGGCATCAAGGCTTTTATCTTTTCTTTGAGCGTAGGATATTCTACGTTATGCAACTGCTTCAAAGACTGCTTATCTTCCTCATTTTCACGTAAATACACCCAGTTAGTGGTGTACATTTTTGAGCGAATCACTAGTTTTTCAAACTCCTTGATGCCTTCCAACGAAGGGTCAATAATTTCAGAGTTTCTCTTAATGATGTTCTCACTCTCGCGCAGCGTGTAAACGCTCAGTGCTGCATTAAATACGAAAATGGCGATAAGCGTAAAAAAGCCAATAAAAATTTTATACCTGATACCTGATTTCATTGCTTAAGAGGTGGCAACTTTCGTTCCGTTTTTACGAATAAAATAATTCTACATTTAGGGTTACAGTTCGAAACATAAGGAAAATATGCTCCAAATGCGAATTTGCAAAAAAACAAGCAATAAGCAATTCTTATCACCGAAAAAATAAAAACGCGAAAATAATGTTCGCGTTTTTTATTAAAAGCGACAAGAAGTTATTCTACTGGTATTGAGAGACTTAACAACTCTTGTGATACTTTAATATTCGCCTCATCAGTTGCTTTTTTATTCAACTCAAAACGCCATTTATTTTCTTTTATCACGAAATTTATATTACTTCCCTTGTGCGCTAAACCTGGCGACTCGGTAATAACCAAAATACTACTCTTACGCGCCTTTGCTGTAATTTCGGCCAAATATCTGTTTTGGTTATGAGGTACAAAAAGCATCTGACACGGTGCGATTTCGTCCGCACCCGCAAAACGCTTCACCACGATTTTGCGGCTGCCCACCGTCTTACTACTCGCCATTTTCTCCAGTTCAGAAACAATAGGCGAGTTGCCAACTATACCAATTACAAAATCACCAGAAGAGTTAGCTGCTGGCCATTGCAAATATTTGGTAAAATTATAAATAAAAATAGAATGATACTTATAATCGGTTTGTTGCGCTATCGCGCCAACAAAACTGGCCAAATATATTACACTAAAAAACGATAATCTGATTATTGTAGTTTTCATCTTCATTGAAATATTATTGTGTTAAAGCTGGATTTTAGTAAAGATAAAGTGTATGATTTAGCAATTACAAGTGTCTATTTTTCTTGCGAAAACATTTATTTAAAATTATAGTATTTGCCCAATACCTGTAAGCATAAAATCAGGCATTAACATACCATGTTAGTATTTAAGACTTTAGGCTTGCTCTTTATCATTTTTCTATAAAAAAATAACGTGTAATTTTATTGCTTTTTTTATAAAATATTTTAGTTAAATAAAAAATCAAACCTAAATCAAGACCTTTTTTATACTTTTTATTATTAAACAGTTTATTTTATGTTTAACAATGGCTAAGAGGGTATTTTTTTGTTATATAGCTGAATATAAACTATTTATACTTTTGTATATTAAAACACTAAAACGTAAGATTTGGGCAATTTACTAACCAATTTGCACAGATTATGGTCAAATTGGTTGGTAAATTTATACGTAATAATACAAATGTATGACATTCATCTCTTCTTTAACCAGCAATAAGGCCACATTAACCCAATATTATACCACCAATCACAATATTTTTGGGGATATGAATAAAAAAGTGTTTTTGATGCAACAAAAAATAATATAATTACGTTGCTTTTTGGGCAGAGAGGAAATCTAATTCTGATATAAATATGTATAAAATACTAAAATTATATTCTTACATTATTGCTACATTATTATTGTTGGGGAGCTTTTCCCACAAAGCGGCTGCAACCCACATTAGAGCAGGTGAAATCACGGTTAAGCGCATCTCTACCACCACGCTCACCTACAAAATGACACTCACTGTCTATACTGATAGTCTTTCGCCCATCGACGACCCCGAAAATCGCCTTTATTACGGAGATGGCACATCAGAAATGAAAGCACGTACAGGCCCACGCACGCCGATTCTTGGCAAAGGAACTTGGATGAGTATTTATGAATACACTCACACGTATCCCGCCACAGGTTCTTATTTGATTTACTATATCGGTGAAAATCGCAATGTGGACGTAAAGAATATGGCCAATTCGTCCAGTACGCAGTTTTATGTTGAAACGCGTATTATTATAGACCCATTTTTGGGCATCAATAACACGCCAGTTCTCACCAACCCTGCTATTGATTTGGCAGGTATCGGACAAAAATATTTTCATACACCTGCCGCCTACGACCCCGACGGGGATAGTCTTTCTTATGAAAATATTCCTTCGATGAAAGACTACAATCCAAGCACCCAAACAGGCGTTACGGTGGACAATTATCAAAATCCTGCCGTGCGTGCTGGCGGCCAAAACGAAGCACAAACCGCCGCAGCCACGAACACCATCAACCCTATAACGGGCGTTTTGACTTGGGACGCGCCGCAACTTGTCGGTTATTTTAACACGGCCATACGCATTACGGAATGGAGACGTGGCCGCGCCATCGGCTATGTGGTACGTGATATTCAGATAATTGTACGCGACACGCGCAACTATCGTCCCAAACTCATTATACCAAAAGACACTTGCATTGCGGCTGGCACAATCCTGAACAAAACCATTATCGGCTTAGATACCAATCTTGCAGACAAAGTAAAAATCACGTCTTATGGCGGCGTTTATTCGTTGGTAGCTCCGCAACAAGCTGCCGTTTTTACGCCTCCCAATCCTATCGGCAATCCATCGTTTGCGCAATTTAGCTGGACAACTTCTTGCGCTGACGTGCGCGAACAGCCTTACGATGTTACGTTTAAAGCAGAAGATATTCCTGTTTTCGCGCCTGTATTGGCCACTACCGAAATTTGGCGAATTACGGTGGTTGCACCTGCTCCACAACTGACCAGTGCCACGCCACAACCCAACAAATCCATTATTCTTAATTGGCAAAACTATATTTGCCCAAATGCTTCTACCATTGCCATTTACAGAAAAGTAGATAGCTCGGATTTTGTGGAAGGCAATTGTAACATTGGTTTGCCCGCCTCGTCTGGTTTTGTAAAAATAGGAGAAGTAAGCAGCACAACTACTTCTTTTACAGACAATAATGGAGGGCTTGGCCTCAAACGCGGCCTAACGTATTGTTACAGATTAGTGGCCGCATTCCCTGCGCCTGCGGGTGGCGAAAGCTACGCCTCAAACGAAGTGTGTGCCTCTCTCCTACTTGATGTACCCGTAATGACAAACGCTTCCGTGCAAACCACTGCCCAAAACGGCCAAATGCTTGTGCGCTGGATACGGCCATTAGAATTTGATAAAACCCTTTATCCTGCGCCTTACCAATACCGCGTATTCAGAGCCGACGGCCTAAACGGTACAAATTACACGCAAGTGCATCAGGCTAATTCCATTGATGACACTACCTTCATAGACCAAGTAGATACACGCCAAAAAGAATACCGCTATAAAGTGGGATTTTATTATGGAAATAGTGCAACACTGTTAGACACCTCCGACGCGGCGGCGAGCATACAACTCACTGCCACAGGTAGTGTATCTAGCGTAAATTTGAGTTGGACTACGAATACTTCTTGGAGTAACACGGAGAAATATCACTTGGTTTACAGACAAGTAAATAATGTTTTTGAGGTAATAGATAGTGTATTGGCCAATAGCACTACGGTTTCTTATACAGACAATGGCACATATTTGGGCATTCCGTTGCAGGCCTCACAAACGTATTTCTACAAAATACAGACACGCGGCGCGTACCAAAACCCCAAAATTAGCCAAACACTTTATAATGATTCTTACGAAGTTTCGGCTATGCCGCGCGATACGGTTGCGCCGTGTGCACCCTTTTTGACCATCGACTCGCTGATTTGCCCGACCGATTGCCAAACACCATTTTTACCCAACAACTATAATATATTAACGTGGAAACCAAATTTAGTCGCGCCTTGCGATACAGATGTAGTGCGTTATAACATTTATTTTACGGCAACCGAAGACCAAAATCCAACGTATTTGGCCACCACGACTAACACCTCTTGGACGCATCAAAACCTCACGTCGTTGGCGGGTTGCTATGAGGTAACGGCCTTAGACCAGTTCGGCAACGAAAGCGTGCGCAGCAATCGTGTTTGTAAAGACAATTGTGTTTTGTTAGAATTTCCGAACGTGTTCACGCCCAACGACGACAACAAAAACCAAACTTTCCGCCCGATTTGCATTACGCCGCAGTACATCAAATCCATTACGTTTAGGGTGTATAATCGTTGGGGCAAAAAATTGTATGAGACCTCCGACCGCGAAAAAATCCAATGGGACGGCAACATCACAGGCAACCAACGCCAAGCCACCACAGGCACGTATTTTTACTCGGCAGAAGTGGAATTTTTCAGACTCAACCCACGCAACGCCAAACGCACGTACAGAGGTTGGCTCGATTTGTTGAAATAAAAATTGCTCATCAAACAAAAAAGCTCTTATCCGCGCCGAAGTCAGGATAAGAGCTTTTTATTTTTATTGAACAAAAGAATTACTCGCCTTGTGCTTGGTATTTGGCTTTGAGCGAACCTTCATAAATCGAGAATTTGAGGAATTTACATTCCAACGAACCGTTATACAAACTGATTTTGCGGGAAGGGCGCAAGCCAATGTGTTTGATAGCTTCCATGTTGCTGGTCAAAACCCAAACGTCATAGCCTTTGTACTTATTTTTGAGCGTGTCGCCGATAGTTTTATACAAATCCAAAATGGCACGGTCTGCGCCCATGAGCCTTTCGCCATACGGCGGATTGAAAATGGCCACACCTTTGGGCGGTGGTGGCGTGTTTTCTTCAAAACGCTTGGTTTTGAGTTTTACACATTCGTCAATTCCTGTTTTTTCGGCAGCGTACATAGCCAATTCTACATATTTTTCGGACATATCCGAACCGCTCAACGTATATTCCCAATCGTGATTAATGCGTTCGCGGGCTTCGGCACACAGTTTTTCCCAAAGTGCTGCATCAAAATCAGGCCAATTTTTAAACCCAAAATAATCGCGCAACAACCCAGGGGCAATGTTCATGGCAAAAAGTCCCGCTTCCGTAACGATAGTGCCAGAGCCACACATCGGGTCGGCAAAGTTAGATTGGCCGTCCCAACCCGTCAGGCGTACCAGCGTAGCGGCCAATACTTCATTGAGTGGGGCTTCGTGTTGGCCGCCTTGTCGGTAGCCGCGTTTGTGCAACGACTCGCCCGAACTGTCCAGAGCCACACTGCACACATCGCCCAAAATGTGCAAGTGAATGCGTACCGTTGGGTGGCGCAAATCCACCGACGGCCTTACGCCTTCGCAACGTTCACGAAATTGGTCGGCTATCGCATCTTTCGTTTTGAGCGAAACATATTGAGAGTGATTAAAATAATCCGAACCCACCACACTATCAATCGCAAAAGTATCGTGTTCGGTAAAATATTTTTGCCAAGTAACTTTCTGGATTCCTTCGTAAAGTTCGTCCTCGTTGCGCGCCTTAAACTCATGTATCGGAATGATAATGCGCAAGGCCGTGGCCAAATACAAATTTGCTTTGTAGAGCAATTCTTTGTTGGCCGTAAAACTTACGGCGCGATTCAATATCTGTACGTCGGTTGCGCCAAGAGCCGTGAGGTCGTGGGCTAAAATTTCTTCTGCACCAAAAATAGTTTTGGCAATGGCCTTGTATTGGCTTGCTAACATGAGTTTTATTTTCTTATAAAAAATTGATTTTGAATAAATTATCTATCCACTTCGCCCATCATAAAATCCAGCGAGCCGATAATGGCCACCAAGTCGGCCAGCATTGCCCCCGAACTGATAGCCGAGAGCAAAGATAAATTAACGAAAGACGGCGCACGTACTTTACAGCGAACAGGCGCATCGGCGCGGCCATCGGTTCGGAAAAAGAAACCTAATTCGCCACGTGGATTTTCGGCGCGAGCATAAAAATCCATTGCTTGCGGACGTATTTTTTTAGGCACAAAAGCCTGTGGATCAAAGTCGCGCGTGCGTTTGTGGTCGCCTTGCAAGCGGTCAAGGCATTGCTCAATAATTTTGACGGATTCTTTGCATTCGCAGGCACGCACATAGGTTCTATCCCAACTGTCGCCGAGCGTTCCCATTTGCCCCGTACCTACGGGAACATCAAAGTCCAATTCGGGATACACGGAATAGCCATCTACTTTTCGCAAATCAAAACGCAAACCCGAACCACGCAACACTGGCCCCGAAGCTCCGTAATTGATACCCACTTGCAGCGGCAAAACGCCAACATTGGCCGTACGATGCACAAATATTTTATTGTTTATCAACAAGTTATCTATTTCCGTAAGTTTGGGTTTTAGATAATTGATAAACTCGCGACATTGCTCCTCGAAACCTACGGGCAAGTCATAAAACAAACCACCAATCCAAATATAGTTGTACAACATTCGCGCCCCCGACACCCATTCCAATAAGCGTTGAATATGTTCGCGGTCGCGCATCATCCACAAAAACGCTGTAAATGCGCCCATGTCCACGCCATACGTCCCGATAGCCACAAAATGCGAAGCCAAGCGGTTCAGTTCGGCCACCAAAACCCGTATGTATTCGATGCGCGGCGGCAGTTGTTTTTCAATTCCCAGCATTTTTTCAACCGCCATCGCGTAGGCGTGTTCGCTGTTCATAGCGGCCAAATAGTCCATTCTGTCCACATACGGAATAATTTGGTTGAAGGCTAAGGCTTCGGCATGCTTTTCAAAACAACGATGCAAATAACCCAAATGCGGCACTACGTCCACGATTATTTCCCCATCACAAACCACCTCCAAACGCAAAACACCGTGCGTGGAAGGATGTTGAGGCCCCAAATTAATCACCATCTCATGCGATTTGAGTTGTTCGGGACGGTATTTGTTCGGGACGGAGGTCAGTAATAAATCGGAATGGGTCGTTGCGTCGGGCATGGGATTAATATTTGAGTGCAAAGATAAAGCAAATTGCCTCCCAAACAGAAATATTCATTTCTTCTGCGCTTGGGAATTAAAAGCAGTGCGTTTGTGGTTTAGATAACAGAAAGAAACTTTCTTTAACAAAGATTTGAAAATCAGATGACAACAAACGTAAATTCTGCCCAAGCCTCGCGCATGAAAGTAGAGATTTGGAGCGATATAATGTGCCCGTTTTGCTATATCGGCAAGCGTAATTATGAAGCGGCCATCAGCCAATTTGCAGGCAAAGACCAAGTGGAAGTGGTTTGGAAAAGTTTTCAACTTGACCCCACCATCCAGCCCGCACCCGACAAAAACGTATATCAATATTTGGCCGAACGCAAAGGCATGAGCTACGCCGAATCTGTGAAAATGCACGAACGCGTAATCGCCATGGCGCAAAGCGTCGGTTTGGAATACAATTTTGATAAAGCCGTCATCGCCAACTCTTTCGACGCGCACCGACTCATACAACTGGCCAAAACCAAAGGCTTGGGCGATGCCGCCGAAGAAAAATTATTTAAAGCCTATTTCACAGAAGGCCAAGACTTTGGAAATCATGAAGTTTTGCTCACGTTGGGAAAAGCCATTGGCCTGACGGAAACAAAAATTAATGAGGCATTGAGCAGCGATTTTTATGCGTATCAAGTGAAACAAGATATTCAGGAAGCTGCCCAAATCGGCGTAAATGGCGTGCCGTTTTTTGTTTTTGATAGAAAATACGCGGTATCAGGTGCGCAACCTTCGCAAGTTTTCTTGGAAGTGCTACAAAAATCGTTTGGTGATTGGCAAAAAACACAGCAGCCCATCAGCACGTTAGCGGGTGGCGAGGCTTGCGACATCGACGGCAATTGTTTATAACGATTTATGTTAGAAGTCTTTATGGTTTCTTATCAATTTATTTTATAATTTGAGAAAAAATCTTAACCATGAAAACAGACGTTTATACCAAAATTCTTTTGACCATTATTGCGGCGTGTTTGGTTATTCAGACCATCCAAAAAGTGGGTTTAGTCCCTGAAGCACAAGCCAGTAGTCCAAAAATTGTACGCGAAGAACCCAAATATGGCTTAGTTCCCGTCAATGCCAATGGCTCGATGGATGTGCGTATTGTGGGCGTGTCCACTTCCGACCGTTTGGACGTAAATATTGAACGCGTGGGCGGCTATTCTGTGTATAACGGAACACTTCCCATCAAAGCGAAATAATCCCAAAAGACAAAAAAGTAGATACGCACTCTCGTGCGTATCTACCATTGTACATATCTGCTAATAAAAATTATTCGGCATCTTCCGCCTCGTCGGCGGCCACTTCAGCCAATTGGCCTTTGTGTGCTTCGGCCAAATCTCTCATTTTTTGGCGAACTTTCTTTTCGATTTCGTCAGACATTTCTGGGTTGTCAGAAAGCAATGTTTTCACAGCATCGCGGCCTTGCGCAAGTTTATTACCTTCGTAAGAGAACCAAGAACCTGATTTTTTGATTACTTCCAACTCCACGCCCAAATCCAAAATTTCACCAATTTTAGAAATGCCTTGTCCGTACATAATGTCAAATTCTACGACTTTGAACGGCGGTGCAACTTTGTTTTTCACCACTTTTACGCGTGTGCGGTTGCCCAACACATTGTCCGCGCCTTCTTTGATTTGGCTCACGCGACGAATGTCCAAACGCACCGACGCATAATATTTCAACGCATTACCGCCCGTAGTCGTTTCGGGGTTGCCATATACCACGCCGATTTTTTCGCGCAACTGGTTAATGAAAATACAGCAGCAGCCCGTGCGGTTGATTACGCCCGTCAGTTTACGCAACGCCTGCGACATAAGTCGGGCTTGCAAACCCATTTTACTTTCGCCCATTTCGCCTTCCAACTCGCTTTTTGGCACCAAAGCCGCCACCGAGTCAATAACGATAATGTCAATAGCACCTGAGCGAATCAATTGTTCGGCAATTTCGAGAGCCTGCTCGCCGCTGTCTGGCTGCGCAATGAGCAAGTTTTGGGTATCAATTCCGAGTTTCTCGGCATAAACGCGGTCAAAGGCGTGTTCGGCATCAATGAAAGCCGCCAAACCGCCCATTTTTTGCGCTTCGGCGATGCAGTGCATGGTGAGGGTGGTTTTACCCGACGATTCAGGACCGAAGATTTCCACCACGCGGCCACGTGGCAAACCGCCAATCCCTAACGCCAAATCCAAACCCAACGAACCCGTCGGAATAGCAGCAACATCGGCCACTTTCTCGTCGCTAAGGCGCATTACCGTTCCTTTTCCGAACTCTTTATCGAGCTTGTCTAAGGTGGATTGAAGCATTTTGAGCTTTTCCATGCGCTCTTTATCTGCGGCACTTACTTGAGCCGACTTATCTACTTTTTCTTTCTCTGCCATGATGTAATAGAGATACTAAAATTTGTTTTGATTAATAAAGCGAACAGCACCAGCAAATATAGCTTCTAAAGCAACTCAACACACTGTATTTCAGTACACTATATGGCTGTTTTTGTACCATACAAACTTACTAAATTTCGGCCTGATTTCCTTGTTTTGAGCAAAGAAAATACAGCTTTTTTTAAGGAAAAATAAGAAGATTTGAGTAAACATCGGTATATCAATCATTAAAAGAAAATCGCCATACAATCCTTCTTATCCGAAGTAAATTACATGGCGATAATTATTTTATATTGAAATTATCTTGTCTAAAACTGAAAATAAATAAATGGTTGCAGTTCGGCGGTTTTGACTTGATACAGTACCAACACCACCAGCGCGGCCACCACCGCTTTAAGCGGCATCGGCGTAATGACAAAATAATGAATGAGTTTGTCTTTGCTGCTGCGGGGAATCCAGTGTATCAGGAACGTAACCAGAATCATGAGCAAAACCACTTTGTAAGAACTGAAAATCTGGCCAGCTAATTCGGGTTTGAAGCTAAACGCAATTTGCGAAAGCACTTGCCCGACTATTTCCATATCTGCCGCCCTAAAAAATATCCAGCAGAAAGCCACAAAATGCAAGGTGATGAAACCGCCCGCCAAGCGTTGCAACGTAGTTACAGGTTTTTTGCGGTCAATTTTGAAAATATCTGTATAAAATTTGTGTGCCGCCAACGCCATTCCGTGCAACGCACCCCAAATAATAAAACGTAAATGCGCTCCGTGCCACAAACCGCCCAACAACATCGTAATCAGTTGGTTAAGGTAAGCACGCGCCTTGCCGTGTCGGTTGCCGCCCAACGGAATGTACAAGTAGTCGCGCAGCCACGAGGACAGCGAAATATGCCAACGTCGCCAAAATTCGGTAATGTTGGCCGACTGGTACGGCGAATCAAAATTGCGGTTGAGTCTAAAGCCCATCAGCAAAGCCACACCAATGGCAATGTCCGTGTAGCCCGAAAAATCGCAGTAAATTTGGATAGTGTAGCCATACACCGCCAACAAATTTTCCAGCCCCGAATACACCAACGGGCTATCAAAAACCCTGTCCACGAAATTGATAGAGATATAATCCGAAATCAAAATCTTTTTGGTAAGCCCCACCAAAATCAGCCAAACGGCGTGGCCAAATTCGTATTGGCTCAACTCAAAACGGCGATAAATTTGTGGAATAAAATCCGAAGCCCGCACGATAGGCCCCGCCACCAATTGCGGGAAAAAACTCACAAAAAAAGCATAATCCAAAATGTTATCCACTGGATAAATTTCTTTGCGGTAAATATCCACACAATAACTAATCGACTGAAACGTATAGAACGAAACGCCCACAGGCAAAAAGATTTTGTGAATGTCGAACTGCTGCCCAAACCATTGATTTGCAGCCAACGAAACTATATTTACGGGATGCAACTCACTGCCCGACAGTGAGTTGATAATATCGGCCAAAAAATATGTGTATTTGAAATAACCCAAAATAGTAAGGTTCACGATCACGCACAAAGCCACATACAATTTGCGAAGCGAGTCTTTTTGTTCTTTGTAAATGAGCTTACCCATCAGGTAATCCCAGCCCGTCGTGAACAACAATAGACTTACAAAAAAGCCGCTTGATTTGTAATAAAAAAACAGGCTGAACAGCAACAAAAATATATTTCGTAATGTTTTCTGAGTGTAAGAGAACTGAAAAAACAGCAAAACCAAACCAAAGAACAGCCAGAACTGCGCGTTGGTGAATATCAAAGGATTATTTTCGGAGTAAGAAAAAAAAGAGAACACGATACTTTTAATAAAATTGAATAAGCCACAAACTTAGTAAATCTGTGGAAGAGTTACTACTTTCGCGGCTTGATTAGGTTGCCCAAATCAGAAACATACTACAACTACTAATAATTTTTTATATAACAAAAAAACAATTTCCTTGATTATGGGGACTAGTAAGCCTATTCTCTATTTTGTAGGTTTATCTTTCGGTAATTTGGAGCAACTAAACGAGTACTACGAGGTATCTCACTTCCCGTCGCCTGAGGGACAGAGTTTAAGTAATTTGCCTAAACCGACGCTTTGGGTAGTAGCTTACAAGTTATTAGATTATATTCCAGACCATTTGAGCCAAAACATCGTGGTGGTGTGTGATAAACACCAAGAAGAAGAAGCTCTTTCACACACTTACTTAACAGATGTAATTTGTCGCGAAAATTTAAGCATCAAAAGACTTTGGTTCATTATTGAAAAAGCAATAAAACAAGTCTCCCGTGCGCAAAAGCATCTCGAAGAAAAAGACTGGTTGAGCATGATAGCTCAAAGCACGACGGACATTGTTTTTATTCTAAGTCCTTCAGGTGCAATATTGTACATTTCGCCATCAGTAACCAATATTTTGGGTTACCTGCCCGAAGAGCTTACCGAAAAATTGGCATGGGATTTTATTCACCCCCGAGAACGCAGCGAAGTATGCGAAATATTTAACCGCAAAGAATGGGATAAGACGCGCAGTGTCTATTTTCCAGAACTTCATTGCCGTAGCAAAACGGGAGAATGGATTCCGATGGAAGCATTTGGCGGAAGACTTTCGGCGCAAACCCAATTAGATGGCCTTATTTTTAGCCTTCGGGACGTAACTACGCAAAAGCAAACACAAAAGCAGCTTACTTATACGGAGCATATTATTTCCCAAATTAAGGAAGCGATCATTGGTACTAATGCCCGTGATGAAATTACCTATATGAACCCTGCTGCCGAAACGTTGTATTGTACAACCTCGAAAGAGGCCATAGGCAAGTCGCTTTCTGAGTTGCTCACCATGCATTGGTTTGACCCCGAACAAGAACAAAAATTTGAAAGAGATACTCAAAGCTTAGGCTACTGGCAAGGCGAAACCATACATGTCGGTAGCACGGGAGAGCATATTTATGTGGATATGAGCCATAACACTGTATCTTATACAGATGGAAGCCTCGAAAAACTTTTGGTTATTCGGGATATTAGGGAAAGTAAAAGCAAAGATTTTCAATTGAGTGTCAGCGAATTGCGTTTCAGGAATTTGGTTGAATCTATTAGCGATTTGGTTTGGAGTACTAATACCGAAAGTGTATTTACCTACATCAGCCCTGCCGTAGAGCAAGTACTTGGCTATTCGCCCGACGAAATAATCGGGAAACCGACTTGGTTGCTAATGCCCCTTGTAAATGTAGATCAAAACATGGCATATTTTCAGGAAGTAAAAAGCAGGCGCGGATCTTTTTCTTTCTATCAATTACAATTTTTAACCAAAGACGGAAGCACAGTAGTGTTAGAGATGTCTGGTACGCCTTTATTCAATTTCAAAAACGAATGGATTGGTTATCAAGGCATTATGCAAGATATTACGCAGCGCATCAACAGCGAAAATCAACTGAATCGGAATTTGCGCGAAAAAGAAACACTCATCAAAGAAATACATCATCGCGTAAAAAATAATATGCAGATTATTTCAAGTTTGTTGTTTTTGCAAGCCCAAAAAATACAGGATAAAGCCATTTTAGAACTTTATGCCGACAGCCAACGCCGCATCAAGGCGATGGCTTTGGTGCACGAAAAACTGTATCAGTCGCCAGACCTTTCGCGAATAGAGTTTAATAGTTACCTGCAAAGCCTTGTGAGTATGTTAGCCAGCTCGCACCGTAGTAGTCATGTAGAACTTATGGCCATTGCTTCCGAAACGTTATTGTATTTGGATATTGAGACGGCCATCCCTTGTGGACTCATTATCAATGAGTTAGTTTTAAATTGTTACAAATATGCTTTTCCTGATGGTCGTGATGGAAAAATTTACGTAACCTTTCACCAAGACGAAAAAACAGGTTTATATCAACTTAAAGTTTATGACAACGGCATTGGGTTACCCGAATTTGTCATGGAAACTTCTACTTTAGGCATGCCATTGGTAAAAGGTCTTGCAGGCCAAATCAATGCTACGTTTGAAACTTATAACGACAACGGTGCAGTGTTTGTCATTACTTTTTCCGACAAAACCAGCCGCGAAATGCCAAGCAAAGCATAAAAACAAAAGCCCCCAACTATCACACCGATGGTTGGGGGCTTTTTCTTATTACTTGATTAATTTCTGATACTTTTCAGTTTTGGTTGGGTCGAGTTGCGACAATATATTGTAGGCCGATTGTTTTTCTTGTGGCGCACCATCCGAAAAAACATTGATTAGCTCGTTGGCTTTGGCATCAAAAAAGTTGTTCAGCACCAAACAAGATGGCTTTTGTGTATTGACAGTTTTTATTTTGTTCAAAACATCTAAAATCACTGTACGCGACTGTTCTGGATTTTGCAAATACGTGTCCAGTCCCAAGCGATAATAATTATAAAGCCCTTCGCGGTACGGCGTAACTTGCTGATTGAGCATATTTTCCAACAACCAATAACGGCATTTTGTCCCGTCAAAAGCCTGCCAGCCTTTGCTTGTACCTTGCGAGCCATTGGCCATGATTACTTGTGCTTTATTGTAATACGGTTTTCCGCCCAACTTAGAGAACGTGTCCGCATCGTAGCCCAGCATCACATATGCATAAAACGCCAACAAAGACGTAAGATCATTGGTATAGGTATTTTCGTTAAATTCCATAGGCTGGCCTTCTGTGTATTGGAATGCCCAATCTTGGTCTAAATAATTAAATACCATCGTCTCATAGCCAGAGCCGTACACGGGTCGCGCCGACTGGATTTGCGCCGTAGCCTTGTATTTTCCTACCCCCACCACTTCCGTAATGGTAATCAGGATATTACAAGAAATACGTTCTTCGTTGCTGTACGTGTCCGTAGTCCAGCGGCGTAAGTTCATAAAATCAATAATCGAACGCTTCATTTCCACAAAAACGCGGGTGTCCACGCTTTGCGCCTTGTCGTCATTGATATTGACATTACAGTTAAATTCTTGTGCCTGAGTAGCCACAGCCACGCCACAAACCAACGCCAACGAAAGAAAATATTTACGCATCATCACAGTTTTTGCCCAGTTTTTTGGTTTTGGGTAAATTTTGTTACTAACCAATTTCAATGACCACATCAGCTGTAAGCGGGTGGCTCACGCAAGTAAGAACGTATCCAGCATTGAGTTCATTGTCCGAGAGACCTTCTCTTTCGTCCAAATGCACTTTGCCCGACTTGCACTTGCCTCTACAGGCCGTACACAAACCGCTTTGGCACGAATACGGCAAATCTATGTCTTTGTCCAAAGCCGCTTCCAAAATTGTTTGGTCGGGTTGCACTTCAAACGCGTGCGTTTCGCCATCGTAAATCACCGTTACGGTACGCGTAATAATGCCTTGTTCTTCTACGGCGGCTTGCTTGGCGGCCTCGTCTATGCTGCTAAAGAAACTTTCGCGGTGTACGTTGGCTTTGGCTACGCTCTTACTGGCCAACAAATTCTGTACCGTGTCCATCATTTCTTGCGGGCCGCACATAAAATATTCGGTGCTTTGCACAGGCATCGCGGGGGCAAGCTGATACAACAATTCGTCCATCAATTCTGTACTAATACGACCTTTCGCGCCGCTCCATTGCGCAGGCGGCTGCGTGAGCGTATGCACCACGCGCAAACGCGTTGGGTACGAGGCTTGCCATTGTTTGAGTTGCTCATAAAACATGATGCTTTCTTCCGTGCGGTTGCCGTACACCAACGAAACATAACTGTTTGGTTCGTTTTGCAACACTTCTTTCAGTATCGCAAAAAGTGGCGTAATGCCGCTCCCCGCACCCACCAACACAATATGGCGTTTGGCGGCGGTTTCGGCTTTGAGCGCAAAATTGCCCATCGCAGGCAACGAAAGTAACGTATCTCCAGCTTTTAGGTTTTTAGCTAAAAAATTAGACATCAAGCCATTAGGCACTGTTTTAACGGCAATCGTAGGTTTGTCGGTGCTGCTCGGTGCGCTACAAAGCGAGTAGGCTCTGCGTACTTCGTGGCCGCCAATCGGGGCAATAATGGTCAGAAACTGACCCGCCGTATATTCTAAATTTTGTTCAAAAGCAATGCTAACTGCTTCGGGTGTTTCTTGCACTACCGCCGCCACTCGAAGCGTAATCGGGTTTGTACTCATAATTTCGTAGGTTCTGTTTGCTAAATGATTAGCAATAATTGTTGTGTTAATATTTAGAATTTGGTGTCAATAATTTCTTTCTATATTTCTTTAACGAAACGTCTAATCGACATAAAAAATGTTATCGGGGTGAACGGCAGGCTGACCCGTCAGAGCCAAATACACTTGCGCCACCAATACTACATCGTGGCGGGCAAGGTCTGCAATTTTAGGTAAATTTTCTTCAGGATTTTGATAATAAAAAGCCGAAACTTTGTCGTGCTCCAGCGTATCTTCAGGCATTTGCGGCACGCCAAGCAATTCAGCCAACAAAACCAAAGGCGCGTAACTACGACGGTCGCCAAAACGCCACATTTCCATGGTATCCAACAAAGGCATTTCCCAAGGCTTGCGCAAAGGCGAGTACAACAGTTCAGGAATGGGCATTTGATGTACAGCCATGCGGCGACACAAAAACGGAAAATCAAATTCGCGGCCATTGTGCGCACACAACAGCGTGCGACGCACATCGAAGCGTTTTTGCCCCAAAAGCATGACAAATTGTTGCAAAATACTGGTTTCGTCTTTGCCCGTAATGGCTTTGCTACGCAAACACCATTGGCCGTATTCGTCTTCGTAAAAATAAGCAACCCCGATGGCCACTATTTGCCCAAATTCTGCCAACAAGGCCGCTTTCTGGTCGTACCATTCGGCGGGCTGCAAAGCAGATTTTTCTTCTGACCAATAAGCGGCTTTTCTGTCCCACATTTTTTGCATGGTGGGCGAAAGTTGTGCATAATTGGCTGTAACAGAAGTGGTTTCTATGTCCAAAAACAAAATGTCTTTAAGTTTCGGCTTGTTGTTGCTCATCGGGGTTTTTAAGTTTTATTCAATTTAGTTTGCAGAAGTTTCTATAGGCGTAAGTGGCACCAACACACCATCTTTCAACACAGGAATAACGCTGTATTGGTCGGGTGTAAGGCAAAACTTAATGTCTTCTGTAATGTTCAAATTATGCAGGCGGCTCACGTGCGAAGAAGCCGACAAAAACGTAAGCATATCTTCTTTTGCACTATCGTACAGTACTTTAGCCAAAATTGGTGCGTCTGTCGCGAAGCTATATTCATTTTCCAACAAAGCCACCAAAGCCCCCGCATAAAGCGTGTCTTCGGCGTTGGCCATGCCCTTCCAGCCCGAACAAAGCAACACCACATCGTTTGGCAGCGTGTGCAAATATTCGGCTACAGTCGTTAGGTTCAAAAACGAACCAACTATAATTTGTTCGGCTTCGCGCGAACGCGCAATGGCCGTTGTGCCGTTGGTGGTCGTCATGCCGATCGTCTGACCCACCAAATACGATTCCATGTAGCTAAAAGGCGAGTTGCCAATGTCAAAACCTTCGGCTTTTTTGCCATCGCGTTCGGCTGCCGTAATGTAACCTGCCGCTTTTAGTTCCATACATTCTTCCAAACTGGCCACTGGAATAATGCCAGCCACGCCATGCGCCATCGCGACCGTCATGCACGAGGTAGCACGCAAAATATCAATTACAACGACCACTTTGCCGCGCATATCAAACAAATGCAACAACTCAGGGCTCAAACAAACGTCAATCTGTTTCATCAGAAATCTAAAGAAGGGAATTTTTTACAACAAAAGTTTAATTTATTTTGGCGAAAGCCATGCTTCTGGATTTAGGCGGTCTTTTACTTTCCAAATTTGGAATTGAAGTTCAGCTGCACCGTCTTTGTCGGTCATTACTTCTCCAATGCGGTCTTTGGCTTTTACTTTTTGGCCTGCTTTTACCGATACGTCTTTCAGGTTGCCGTACACGGTGAAATAATCGCCGTGAATAATGGTAACGAGCGTACCAGCACCAGGCATATTGGCAATAAAACCAACTGTGCCTTTAAACACTGCTCTTACGTCTTCTCCTTGATTGGTTTGGATATTCACCCCCAAGTTGTCCACATATACACGCGGCAAAACGGGATGCGGTTGGCGGCCAAATTTACCCGAAATAAAGCCAGAGGCCACAGGCCAAATCAGGCGCGATTTATTTCCTGCAAAAGAGTTGGACAATTGCGCCGCTTCGGGCGTAAGGGTAATTTTGTTTTCTTCGGCTACTTCGCGGTTGGCCTCGCGTGCTTCACGCGCTGCACGACGCATTTCGCGGCGCACAAGGTCGGCAATCATGCGTTCCATGCGTTGGTCGGCATCTTGGCGGGCTTGCAAGTCGGCGCGAAGTTCGCGTTCGCGTGCCGAAAGCTGCTGTACGAGTTCTTTTTGTTGGCCTTTGAGTGCTTGCAATTTTTCGTTTTCGGAAAGTTGGGCTACCAAAAGCGTAACTTTTTGCTTTTTCTTGCTCACTAATTTTACTTGCTGCGATTCAAGCGTACGGCTTACTCTACGGATTACTTCCACTTGTTCGCGGCGCATTTCCGAATATTGCTTCATGTATTGCACGCGCATCACCATGCTATTGAAGGTCGGGGCAGACAAAATAAACATGAGGCGATCATGAACGGTAGCTTTGGAGGCCGCATACAGCATAGTAGCGTATTCGCTGCGCAGCTTGGCCATATCTCGTTCCAAAGAAAGTTTGATAATATCTATTTCGGACATATCCTGCGTGAGCAGGTTTATTTCGCTATTGATGGAGTTGATGAGTCTGCGTCTTGCCGAGACCTGTTGGTTCAGGGCATTGAGTTGGCCAATGGTTACTTTTTTCTCGGAAGTAGTTTCTTCCAAAATTCGCCCAGCCTCTTCTATTTTTTGTTGATTCTCCTTTCGTTCTTCTTCGAGTTCGGCTTTGCTTTTTTGCGCCAAAGCCACTGGCGCAGTAAGCAGCAGAGCCGCCAGCCCGAAAAACCATACAAACCGATAATTAGGAAACATACACCTGTGAATTATGCTAATACTACAAGTTGCAAAAGTACCCTAAAATTATCAAAAGAAGTAATGAGTAAAGCTAAAAGTATGTAAAAAGAAAAAGCCAAACATCAGATGTTTGGCTTAAAATGTATTTTTGTACCAGGAGTGGGACTTGAACCCACACAACCTTTAGGGGTTACAGGATTTTAAGTCCTGCGTGTCTACCAATTTCACCATCCCGGCGGCCTTCGTCTAAGCGATTTTAAACGAAAAAAGAGCGAAAGACGGGGTTCGAACCCGCGACCTCGACCTTGGCAAGGTCGCGCTCTACCAACTGAGCTACTTTCGCTTGTGCTTTTCTGCTTTGTTATTGCTGAATTGCGATGCAAAGGTAGGCAGGTTTTTCTAATCTGCAAACTTTTGCTAGAAAATTTTTCGACTTTTTTCTCTATAATCACAAAAAATACTGATTATCAAATTGTTAAATTTTGAAAATTTTTCAAAAAAATGAAGCAACAAAAAATATTACCGCAAAAACACTGCTCTAAACCATTATCTATTTCTTTTTGCTGCAACCAAAATTTTATGTTTTGCTCCATTATTTTTCAGAAAAAATAAAAACAACATGACCACACAGAACGTCTATATCCGAAAAGTAACAGATTGTAGATTGTTTTAGGTGCATGGCAAAAATATCCGAATTGGCAATTAGCAATCTTTTTTAGGAGGCATTTTTGAAAATTTTATAAAAATAAATCCTATTGCACTTATTTTTTTGAGCTAAATCATTACTTTTACAAACCTACAACTACTACGGTAGTAAGGCGAATCCAAACATCAATCCAACAAAATTTATATTTAGCAATGATACAAGTAGTTCCTACCATTTCGATAGTAGACGGAAAAGTGGCGAAACTTTCTTCCTCTGCCACCCTCAATGCGGCTCTTTACGAAAAATCGCCTTTAGATTTAGCCAAATATTTTGAAGACCACGGCATGAAGCGATTGCATTTTGTGGACTTAGACGGAGCAGAGCAACAATCGGTTGTAAATTACCAAACCCTACAAGTAATCGCAGGCCATACCAACCTGAACATCAACTTTAGCGGCGGTATCCGTACCGACGGCGGCATACAATTGGCTTTGGAAAACGGCGCGAAAACCGTAACTATCGCCACAATGGCCGCCAAACACCCAGACGTATTCATGTCTTGGCTCATTTCGTTTGGCCGCGACAAACTGGTATTGGGTGCCGACACGACCAGCGAAGGCCTTATCAAAATCAATAATTGGCATCAGACAACCAACATCAATACTTTTGACCACATCCAATACTACTACGACAGAGGCGTGCAATTCCTCAAATGCACGGACGTAACCCGCGACGGTGTGTTGGAAGGGCCAAACTTTGAACTTTACGAAAAAGTAGTAAAAATGTTCCCGAATATGCGCGTAGTGGCCAGCGGCGGCGTACGTTCAGTAGCCGACATCGAAAAACTCAACGAGTTGGGCGTATGGGCTGTGGTGGTGGCCAAAGCTTTCTACGAAGACCGAATCATGATGAAAGATTTGTCAAAATTTTTGGCATAATTATTTTTATATCAACGTATTACCCAAATCCCTGTGTCGGCGAAAACTGGCACAGGGATCATTTTTTATTACAAAATTTATTCTCCAAAGATGGAAAACCTACAAAAACTCGAAGCCGTACAAGAACGCGACATGGATATTCTTATCCTCGAAGAGCTCGAATGCAACGAAAATTTCAGAACGCATTTTACCAACCAACTTCATTTGCCCGAAATGCAGGAATATGAGGGCGCGTGGCGCAGTGTTACGGATTCAACTTTAGGCGAAACTGATATTTTGGTCAAATACATTAGCTCCGAAAACCAAGTTATTTGCCTGCTGATCGAAAATAAAATAGATGCCAATTTCCAGCCCGAACAGTTCGCGCGATACGAAAAAAGAGGATTAAAATACCTGCAAAGCAACGAATGCGACGCATTTTTTTGCATTCTGATTGCTCCCCAAAAATACATCAGCAATCAAAGCGATTTTGAGATTTGTTTCAGTTACGAAAACCTGATGCAACTCATCGCCAGTGAAGCCACGCCCAGAGCTGCATTTCGCGCCAATCTGGTACAAATCGCTATCGAAAAATCAAGAAGAGGCTATCAGGCCGAGAATTGCGAAGTGGTACAGCGGTTTTGGATGGCTTATTGGGAATACAAAGAGGCAAATTATCCGCTGTACGCCATGAAAAAACCCGAAAGCGTGCCAGAGGGAAGTGATTTTATTGTTTTTAGTATTAGAGAAAACGAAAAATTAAAGTTTCGGCACAAACTAAGACACGGTTTTGTAGAAGTTACTATTCCCAAAGAATTTGGAAGAAAACCGAATATTTCTTTACCCGACCACTATTTTATCAAAGAGTTTGATAAAGGTGCTTTTGCCATTCGGCAAGTTGTCCCCAAGCTCAACAGAAAAGAACCTTTTGAAAATCAAGTGGCGGCTGTACAAGTTGGCTTGGCCGCTTTAGACCAAATGGTTTCCTTCATGAAAGAAAACCATTTGTATCTATAAATTTTTTACACGAAATCTGCTTTGGGCGAAACCAACACTTTCAGGGATTGGGGCTTCATGCTCAGCTCTAAGGTTTTGCCCATTTGCACGGGTTCGCCGTCCAGATGTACGCTTCCCTCCTGCTCGCGTTCCACCACCACGCCGCCACTTTTCCACGTTTCCATAAAATTGGAACGGTGAATATTT
Organism: Flexibacter flexilis DSM 6793; assembly: GCF_900112255.1. Taxonomy (NCBI): domain Bacteria; kingdom Pseudomonadati; phylum Bacteroidota; class Cytophagia; order Cytophagales; family Flexibacteraceae; genus Flexibacter; species Flexibacter flexilis. The sequence goes on along the minus strand of NZ_FOLE01000011.1, from coordinate 28,923 downwards.
TTGGCAAACATGCGCAAACCAATCCCCGCCGCCTGATACAAAGGAAATTGACTCATCACGCACACGTCCATTTTACCGTCCTGAATGTCGGCCAACGGTGCAATAAAAGCATTGTTACCGAACTGGTTGGCATTGGCAAACGTGATAAGAAAAGCCTCGCGCACCTGCGTTTGGTTATCGAAATGCAGTGTATAGCGTTGCGGTTTGTACGAAAAAAACTCGTTGAGTGTCGTGCGCACGTAAGTACTCAGGCCGCGTGTGTGCTGCTGGGCAAACAAATACGCAATATGCGCATCAAAACCCATTCCCGCCGTACAAAAAAACGCTTGGCCGTTCATTTGGCAAGAGTCAATGGTGCGGACTGCCGCCGTTTTCAAGTGCTCAATGGCCGCGAGTTGTGCCATCGGGATTTGTAAATGTCTGGCCAAGCCATTGCCCGAACCCATCGGCAAAATGGCCAATGCGGTATCCGTCCCGACCAAACCCGTCGCGGTTTCATTTACTGTTCCGTCGCCACCAACCGCCAAAACGGCCTCAACGCCACGTTGTGCGGCCTCGCGTGCCAACTCGGTGGCGTGGCCTCTGTGTTGCGTGTTCAAAATTTCTACGTCCCAATGTTGGGCTAAGGTTTTGCGCACAAGGTCAGGGATTTGAGATTTGTCTTTTGTCCCTGCAATTGGGTTAATAATTACACTTAATTTGGGCATGGTTATAGGAGAAAAAGCCTGTACTCAACGCATTGTAGTACAGGCCACTAAGCAGATTTTTATTTAAAATGAAGTAAGGCTTTTTGGGCAACAGTCGTGCCAATGGCCAACGACGAAGTAGCCGCAGGCGAAGGCGCGTTGCAAACGTTGATGATGTGGCTATCTTCCAAAATCAAGAAATCGTCTATCAGGCCGCCCGTGCGGTCGCAGGCTTGCGCTCTTACGCCCGCGCCACCTTCCACCAAATCACTTTCTTGTATTTCGGGAATGAGTTTTTGCAAGGCTTTCGTAAAAGCAGCTTTGGAGAAAGAACGGTAATATTCGCCCAAACCCGTTTGCCAATATTTGGTAGCAACTTTCTGGAAACCTGGCCAACGCACCGACTCCCAAAATTCCGTCCAGTCAAAATCTGTACGTTTGTAGCCTTCGCGCTTAAAAGCAAACACCGCGTTTGGACCTGCCTCTACGCCGCCTTTCATCATGCGCGTAAAATGCACACCCAAAAACGGAAAGTTCGGGTCGGGTACAGGATAAATCAAGTTTTTAACTAAATATTCTTTCTCTTTTTTCAGGACATAATATTCGCCACGAAACGGAATAATTCGCACGTCCAAAGAAGGTTGCCCCAGAGCCGCGATTTTGTCGGAATACAAACCCGCGCAGTTGATAACCAAGCGAGCCACCAACGTTTTGCGGTCGGTTACTACGTCCGAAACATTGGTTTGTTTCTTAATATCCAGCACTTTATGGTTAAAAAACAAACTCACGCCTGCGTTTTCCAGCAGTTTGGCGTATTTCTGCGCCACTACTTTATAGTTCACGATGCCCGTATAAGGCACGTGCAAACCCGCCACGCCGTTTACGTGTGGTTCGTATTCACGCATTTCGGCTACGTCTATTTTGCGGGTTTTGGTAAGGCCGTTGGCAATGCCGCGTTGGTAAATATTTTCGAGGGCTTGCAACTCAGATTTGTCGGTTGCAACCACGATTTTGCCGCACAAATCGAAAGGCACTTCATGTTTTTGGCAAAAGTCAATCAGTTGCCAATAGCCATCTATGCAATTTTTGGCCTTTAGGCTACCAGGTTTGTAATACAGTCCCGAATGGATTACGCCGCTATTATTGCCAGTCTGATGGCGTGCGGGTTCGTCTTCTTTCTCTATAAGGGCGATGTTGAGGGTCGGCTCACTTTCTTTCAGGCGCAAAGCCGTAGCCAGTCCCACGATGCCACCGCCAATAACTACAATATCATAAGTCATTGTCTGGAAAGGTTATAAAGTTTTGGTAATGCGTTGTTTTTTTTGACAAAAGAATTTATTCCCAAAGTGGATAATGCTCCAATTGCACTTCTTCTTGGAAAAAATATTTGGTTGAGTGTTCAAACGATTCTGTGTAATCCGATACATAAAAACGTTTGGTTGGTTGCGGATTTTCAGTGCGCAACAAATTATTTTCTGCTAATAAATTTTGTAAAGATTCGGCCACAATAAGCGAAGAATCAAGCACTTGTACATTTTCTTTGTAATACGACTCGATGTCGTGTTTGATAAGCGGATAATGCGTACAAGCCAAAATCAGGGCTTGAATATCGGCCAACACAGGCGAAGAAAGATATTCGTTGATAATGTTTTGACTAATGTTATGATTGAAAAAACCTTCTTCAATCATGGGCGCGAGCAGCGGCGTAGCCAACGAACAAAGCGTAATGTCGCGGTCTAACTCATCGGTTTTTTTTCGGTAAATATTAGAAAAAACCGTCTGTTTCGTGCCAATAAGTCCCACGCGCTGGCCTGCATAATGCTGCCCCATGTACCGAATAGTAGGGTCTATCACATTCAGGACTTTTGCTTTGCTGCCCACGTATTCGCGCACCAACTCGTAGGCGGCAGCCGAAGCCGAATTACAAGCAATAACGATGGCTTTTACCTTCTGTTTGAGCAACATATCGCAGATTTTGACCGAATAGGCCTGTATCGCTGCGGTGGATTTGTCGCCGTAGGGCAAATGCGCCGTATCGCCGAAATAAATAATATTTTCGAGGGGAAGAACTTGCGTAATGGCGTGGGCAACCGTAAGCCCGCCAATGCCGCTATCAAATATGCCAATGGGCTGATTAGCCGTATTTTCCATAAATCAAAAAAGATAAACAGGCGCAAAAGTACGGATACTATCCTAATGAACAAGAAGAGAATAATATTTGGCGGCGATAGTTGCGGGAAGTCGGTTTTTATAAAGAAATAGTCATTGATTTTAATTTGAATAGAAATGAAAGATATTATTTTTTCTCGGCCAAGCGCAACGAAAATTCCTTCAAGACTTTGTCGCGTCGCATTCCGATTCTAAATTTTGTTTTGATAAATAACAACATAAATACATTGTATATCATATAAAAAAATGACCCAAACATCGTTCCAAAAAAGATTGTCAGAGTGAAGCCATCTATTATTTTAATACGTTCTGATATAAGCATATAAGCGAAGAGTAAAAAACTTAACGTAAAAACCCAAAGACTAATATTTGCCTTTTTTAGGCTTTTTTTTCTGTCAATTACCAGTTGTTCGACAGGGGCTATTCCTTTCTTTTTTCTTCCCGTAATTCCGTCTATACAAACAATATACTCCTTATTTTCATAAGTATATTTTACTGTCCAAATGGGTACATAACAAAAATCCATTTCGCTTTCTAAACGTCGATATACGCCCATAGCCCCTAGACGCTTAATATAATTCTGCCAAGCGGTTTCTTTGCTCTGCACCAGAGCAGATATATCAAAACCCATACTGTATTTTTCTTCGTAAGGTATAATGAGCGCAGGCTTGACCTTGATATAATCTAAGACACGTAAAGCATTCGGTTCAATACTTTGCGTGTCGCCAGCATAGGTCAATTCATGATATTTTTTAAGTTCTTCTTCATGAAATACCTGAAATGTCCATGTGGGCAAATATTGACCATGAATAAAATTAATCGTTGTTTTTTCGAGAATATCAACAGGAATTGTATTGTTGTTATTGACAAGCCAGTCATAAAACAAATTCTCTATTTGTTTTTTAGAGAGTTGAAATGGAATGATATTGTATTTTATATTTTCAATATATTCTTCCTGAATATCAGATACTTGATTGCACAACTCACAACCTAAACTTTGTGTTTCGGGATTGAAAGTAAGTTTGTTGCCGCAGTTAGGGCAAGTTGTTTTGTCTAATGGAATAATCATTGATTTTAATTTGAATAGAAATGAATAATATTATTTTTTCTCGGCCAAACGCAATGCAAATTCCTTCTGGACTTTGACATATCGAAGCTGTATTCTGCCTTGAATAAATATTGACATAATCACATTGTATAGCAGGTAAATAATTGATAATAATATAGTTATCAAAAGAATTGGTAAAATAGTAACACTCGTAACTTTGGCACGTTCGGATATAAGCATACAAGCGAAGAGTAAAAAACTTAGGGCGAAAGTATAAAAGCTAATCTTTACCTTTTTTATCCTTTTTCTTTCGTTAATTACCAGTTGGTCAACAGGAGCTATTCCTTTCTTGGCTATTCCAGAAACGCCATCTATAAAAACAACATATTCTTGGTTTTCGTAAGTATATTTTACTGCCCAAACAGGCATATAACAAAAAATCATTTCGCTTTCTAAACGTCGGTGTACACCCATAGCCCCTTGACACTTAATATAATTCTGCCAAGCAGTTTCTTTGTTCTGCACCAGAGGAGCTATATCAAAACCCATACTGTATTTTTCTTCGTAAGGTATAATGAGTTCAGGCTTGATGTTGATATAATCTAAGACACGTAAAACATTAGGTTCAATACTTTGCGTTTCCCCAGCATAACTCAATGCTTGATGTTTTTTAAGTTCATTTTCATGAAATACCTGAAATGTCCATGTAGGCAAATATTGACCATGTATAAAATTAATCGTTGTTTTTTCGAGAATATCAATAGGAATGGTGTTTTTGTCATTGACAAGCCAGTCATAAAACAAATTCTCTACTTGTCTTTTTGACAATTGAAATGGGATAACATGATATTTTATATTCTCAACATATTCTTCCTGAATATCAGATACTTGATTGCACAACTCACAACCCAAATTTTGCGTTTCTGGATTGAAAGTAAGCGTATTGCCGCAGTGAGGGCAAGTTGTTTTATCTAAAGAAATAGCCATTAGGTAGCTTTAATAAAGAATAACATTCATAAGAAAGTGTTCAAATATCAAATTTTTAGGATTTATTTCCAATAAAACGCGGCGTAACCCAAAAATTTGGCAATCAGTGCCTAAGTTGTATATTTGCTGCGGCTCTTGGCGGTGTGCAAAGCATTGTTATCAATAACCTGCTTGTACTCAATGCCTCGCGGCTGCCCTATAAAAAACATGCTCAAGTAATACCGATTGTATCAATTACTTAAAATGTCAAACCAATTTACCAAAATCAAGAATGACAAAAGCTACAATAGCAGCAGCGATACTGTTGTCATGGGGAACATTGAGCGCACAACCCAACACACATTATTTAGCAGATGGTAAAAAAATAAGCGTTTATACTACTGCCAAAAACACCAATTTAAAATTAAGTAAAACGGCAGATTTGGCCTTTACCAAATCAGAACAGCCCTTAGAAACAGAAGTTTCTGTATTTGTGGAACCCTCGATTCAGTTCCAAAATATCGTCGGAATTGGCGGTGCTATCACCGATGCCAGTGCCGAAACTTTTGCCAAACTGTCCGCAGACAAGCAAAAAGAGTTGCTAAGTGCCTATTACGATGCCGAAAAAGGCATTGGTTATTCCATTATGCGTACCCATATCAACAGCTGCGATTTTAGTAGCGGGAGTTATTCTTACGTGAAAGAAGGAGACAAAACACTAAGCACTTTTAACATCGCGCACGATAAAAAATATCGTATCCCGATGATTAAGCAAGCTCTCAAGGTGGCCAGCAATCCGATGAAAATGTTTGTAAGCCCTTGGAGTCCACCTGCTTATATGAAAGACAACAACAATATGTTGCGCGGCGGAAAGCTCCTTCCCGAATATTACCAAACTTGGGCGGATTATTTTGTAAAATTCATTCAATCGTACGAGAAAGAAGGAATCCCTGTTTGGGCCATGACGATTCAGAACGAACCAATGGCCACGCAAACTTGGGAGTCGTGTATTTTTACGGCAGAAGCCGAACGCGATTTCTTGAAAAAATACTTGGGGCCAACGATTACCAAAAACTTTCAGGACAAAAAAATCATTGTTTGGGATCATAACCGCGACATGATGAAACAACGCGCCGACGTGATTTTCTCTGACCCCGACGCGTTCAAATACGTTTGGGGTATGGGCTTTCACTGGTACGAAACTTGGTCGGGCGGAACGGAAATGTTCGATAACACCAAAGCCGTACACGAAGCGTATCCGAATGTAAATCTGTTCTTTACGGAAGGTTGCAAGGAAAGTTTCAAGCAAGAAGGCTACCAACTTTGGGACAATGGCGAACATTATGGCCGCAATATTTTGCACGATTTCAACAACGGAACAGTAGGTTGGACAGACTGGAATATTTTGCTCGACGAAAAAGGCGGTCCTAACCACGTTGGCAATTTTTGCTTTGCGCCGATTCACGCCGACACCAAAACTGGCCAGTTGATTTATACACCGATGTACTATTACATTGGCCATTTCTCGAAATTCGTACAGCCCGAAGCCAAGCGCGTAAGCTCGGCGGTGAGCCGCAGCAACCTGCAAAGTGTGTCGTTCCAAAACAAAAACGGACAGGTTTCGACGGTGGTCATGAACGAGACAGACAAAGAAGTAAAATACAATTTGATAGTTGGTGCGCAACGTGTAACCCTCAACATCCCTGCACACGCGATTCAAACACTTGTTTATTAGTCTTTTAATCAAAATTTAATACCCAAAATACAGGAATATAAAGCCCGCAGAACGCAGGTTTTGTATTCCTGTATTACTTTTGAGAAATTAATTAAATACAAATTGCTTTCTCAAAACACTGCTTTAATGAATCAACCTTTCGACCGAATACAAGATACGCTCTCTTACTTTGGGGTAGAGTGTCGGCAGCCCTATTATATTTCTACGGGCAATCAGCTCACCGACTTTCCCGCCGCACCGTTTCGCATGGACTATTACTCTTTGTGCATTTGCTCGCAAGGCCAAATAGAGGTAGAAATTGATAACCGCCTGTGTAGCATCGGCCAAAACGGAATGATGGTGGCCGCCCCGTCCACGATTATTCATTTTTTGGCTTTCAGCAAAGATTTTCGCATGAAGTTGCTTTTTTTTGACAAAAACTTCCTAATGCCCAATGCGTTGGTGTTGGAAGATATTTTTTTGTTACAAAATCGTTCGTATAGCCTCATCGAGAGCCGCGCCACCGAAAGCGAAAAATGCCTCAAACTTTTGCAATATCTGGAGCAAAAAACGCAAGAAACCAGCGTTTACAAAGACGAAATCGTACGGACAATCATTTATTATTTGTTGCTGGAAACGGCAGAACTATTTCAGCAGTCGCCGCAAAAGCAACTTCAGACCAAAAGCGCAACCAAAGACCTTTATTTTCGGTTTGTGGAGCTGGTCAAAACGCAGGCACGCCACCACAAAGACGTGTTATTTTATGCCGAAACACTTTGTATTTCAAGTAAATATCTCATCGAAATTGTACGCAAAAACGCAGGCAAAACGCCCAGCCAAATCATAGACGAAGCCCTACTGAAAGAAGCGTGTTTTTTATTGAACAAAAAACACCTGAACATTTCGGACATTGCCTATGAACTCAACTTTAGTTCGGTGGCGACGTTTAGCCGTTTTTTCAAAAAACACACCCAGCATTCTCCGCAACAGTACCGCGAAAAGCAACCGACTTTGCGCTAAATTTTACGGAATTTGGGCAAACAATTAGTTTGAGCCTGTCGGGTACCTTTGTTATTATCTAAAACAACACAAAGCGTATGAGCTCAACAAACGAAAATAGAAAAGCCTACTTTATTGGCGGCGGCTTGGCCTCTTTGGCGGGTGCGGTGTATCTGCTCGAAGAGGGCGGCTTTAAAGGCGAAAACATTCACATTATCGAAGCTCTCCCGATTTTGGGCGGCAGCAACGACGGTTCGGGCAAAAAACAAGATGGTTTTGTTTGTCGGGGCGGGCGTATGCTCAACGAAGAAACCTATGAAAATTTTTGGGATTTAACCAGCCGTATTCCGTCGCTGGACATACCGAATATTTCTGTAAAAGATGAAATATTGGCATTCGACCACGCCAACCCGACTTACGCCAAAGCCCGACTCATCGACAAAGACAGTAACATTTTGCACGCGCACGACATGGGTTTTAGTAATGACGACCGCCTTCAATTACTCAAACTCTTTTTCACAGACGAAAATACGCTCGATAACATGACGATTCGCGACTGGTTCGGCGAACAATTTTTCACAACCAATTTTTGGTATATGTGGCAAACTACGTTTGCGTGGCAAGAATGGTCGAGTCTGTTTGAGTTCAAACGCTATATGCACCGCATGATTTTGGAGTTTTCGCGCATCGACACGCTCGAAGGCGTAACCCGCACGCCGTACAACCAATATGAATCGGTGATTTTGCCGCTCAAATCGTTTTTAGACAAACATCAGGTAGGTTATTCGCTGCGCAAAACGGTTACGGATTTGCAGTTTGCCGACACCGACAACATCACCGTAACGGGCATAGAATGCCAAAACGCCGACGGCCAAACCGAAGTGATTCGTGTAGCCGAAACGGATTTAGTATTTTTTACAAATGGCTGTATTACAGATAATACCAGCAACGGCGACTATAAAACGCCAGCACATTATTTGCCCGAAAATCCGCCTTCGTTTTTGTTGTGGAAGAAAATAGCCGACAAAAAGCCAAATCGTTTGGGGAATCCGTTGCCGTTTTTCAGCAAACCCGACGAGACCAAATGGTATTCGTTTACGGCTACTTTTTGGGGTGATAAAATGCTACAACTTTTGGAGGAATATTCGGGCAACAAACCTGGTAGCGGCGCATTGATGACGTTCAAAGATTCTTCGTGGCGTATGTCGATTGTGGTAGCCGCGCAACCGCACTTCAAGGCGCAGGGCAGCAACACAACCGTTTTTTGGGGTTATGGCCTGTATCCCGACAAGGTGGGCGATTTTGTCAAAAAACGCATGATAGACTGTACGGGAGAAGAAATCCTGACCGAACTGATTGGGCATTTGCATTTCCAAGAGCATGAGCAAGCAATCAAAGAAAGTGTAATTAATGTTATACCCGTGATGTTGCCTTACATTGATGCGCTGTTTCAGCCACGCGCCAAAGCCGATCGCCCTGCGGTTGTGCCAGTTGGTTCTACGAATTTGGCCATGATTAGTCAGTTTGTCGAAATCGCCGACGATATGGTTTTCACGGAAGAGTATTCGGTGCGTGCCGCACGCTTGGCGGTTTATACGCTTTTGGGGCTGGACAAAGAGGTTTGCCCCGTTACGCCCTACCAAAAACGCCCTGATGTGCTGGCCAAGGCCGTACATACGGCCTACCGCCATTAATTTTATCTATTACCTAACCTCATAGTATAAAAGTAAACCCTTGTAGCTTAATTGTTGCAAGGGTTTACTTTTGTTTTATGAAAATGTGTCATGAAGATTAAGTAATTATTATTTACTATATTCACGGCCATTTTTGGTGCCTTCTGTCTCTATACAATCAATATTGTTTTAATACTATTATTTTCATAACATTATTAACAATAAAATGCTTATAAAGCATTTTACTTAAAACTTATATCCATGTTCTCACAAAAATTACGCAACATCTTTTTCGGGTTGTTGGCCTTGCTTGCCTCTGCCCAAACTCAAGCCCAAGTAGTGATTAGCCAAGTATATGGCGGCGGCGGAAGTGGTGGTGCAACATATCAAAATGATTATGTAGAGCTGCATAATTCTGGCGCAACAACCGCCACGCTTACCAACTGGGCAGTACAATATGCAAGTGCAACAGGTACGAGTTGGACAGTAGGGTCATTTTCTGGAAGTATTCCAGCGGGAGGATATTTTTTAATAAAATTGGGAAATGCTGGAACAGGAGCTGCATTACCTTCTCCTGATTTTACCAGCACTAGCATCAATATAAATGCTACTACAGGTAAAGTAGCATTAACAAATTCAACTACAGCACTTTCTGGGTCAAATCCTGTGGGAGGTGCTACAATAATTGATTTTGTGGGATTTGGTACTGCCAATAGCTACGAAACCGCAGTTGCTCCTGCACCAAGTGTTACGACGGCCATTTTTAGGGCTGCGAATGGCTGTACAGATTCTAACAATAACTCTTCAGATTTTTCGACAGCTACACCTTCGCCGCGCAACTCCCTCTCGACGGCTGTACTTTGTGGAGGAAGTAATAGTATTGGAGCATCGAGCACTCCAAGCAACGTAACATTGGCCAATTGTACGGATGTCCAAAATATCACGGTTACAGGCGTAACGTCAACAGGTACATTTACGAGTGGTAACACTTACACAGCACAACTTTCGGATGCTTCGGGTAGTTTTGCTACACCTTTGGCAACTGCTTCGGTGAGTAGCACAAGTAACACAGTACCAGACATTACTATTAGTGTTCCAGCAGGTACACTTACGGGAACAGGCTACAAAGTACGTGTAGTTTCCTCTAATCCTGCGGTTACAGGTACGGCCAGTGCTGCATTTACCATTACACAAAATGGAGCTTGTAACAGCAATACAACCGACTATTTCCGTAGCCGACAAACAGGCACTTGGGCTACCGCGAGCAACTGGGAAAGCTCTGCGGACGGTATAAGCTGGATTACAGCTACTTTAGCCCCTACTTCTGCGGCTAACACGATTACCATTCAATCGGGGCATAATATTTCTATTACCGCAGCAACTTCATTCGACCAACTCTCTGTAGAGGGAACACTTACATTGAATGCAAACGCCAATACGATTACGATTGCAAACGGCGCAGGCACAGATCTAACGGTTAATAGCGGCGGTATAGTAGAAGTAGCTGGCTCTAATGTAGATAATATTACTTTTACAGGAACTGTTATTGTAAATACAGGTGGTATTGTGCGTTATACGTCAGGAGGTGGAAGTAATATTGCCCAAAAATTAGCAGGAACTTCGACCAATACGAAAGTAGTCTATGCCGACGGTGGGATTTTTGATTGGAATACTGCTTCGCAATTTAGTTCTAACGGCATCACTTATTTTTCTACTTCTAATACTTCTGATATTCCTGTTTTTAGGGTATCGCAGAATGCGGGCAACGTTGGAGCTGGAAACGCGACTGTAATTAATGGATTATTGGAAGTTGCTTCTACAGGGTCGATTACTTTGGCCAATAGTGCAGCCAAAACATTCCGTAATGGAATTAATAATGCAGGTACTCTCACACAAGCAACTTCTTCTGGCGCATTACTTATTACAGGTACTACGGCATATCTAACGGGTACTGGAACTATTAATTTGGCAACGGCAGGTATGAACAGCACTGCAACTACACTTACGTTAGGTGCTAATAAAACGATTAACAACAATGGCGTAACAAGTAACTTTACTGTCAGTAGCGGTACTTTTGAGATGGGAACTTATGGATTAGCTGGAGATGCTAACTTTACGCTTGGCGCAGGTGCAACATTAAAAACAGCACACGCAAATGGTATTGGAGCGGTAGCCATGACAGGCACTAATACGTTTACTGCTGGCGCAAGTTATGAGTTTAATGGTACTTCGTTACAAACAATAAACAACCCAACGGGCATTTCTGCCGCTAATTTTACAGTGAACAATAGTGCAGGTGCTAAACTTAGTAACAGCATTACGGTTGCCAACTCGGCATTGCTCACGGCAGGCAGTTTAGATCTCAATAGCTATAACCTTGATTTGTCCACTACAGGCCTATTATCAGAAAATCGTGCTAGCAACTATTTGGTAGTAGATAATACTTCGGGCTTGAGCCAATCCAACAAAGGCGGTTATGTGCGTGCCAGCAGCCGTAGTACGGACGGAACACTTACAGAAGTGGCAGGTTTGGGCATTTCGCTCACTGATGCAGGTACGGTAAGTATAGACCGTTACCATTATGCACCAACTGGTTCTATCAATAAAGTATATGAAATAACGGGTACGCCTTCTAATTCTACCATGAAAATAGAATTTGCTACTACGGAATTAGGTTCACTTTCGGCCAGCAGCAACTTGCATTTATATCGTTATGATGGCTTGAGCATGTGGGAAGATAAAGGCGGTGTTTGGACAGATGCGGCAGTAGATTACGTAACACTGACTGGCGTAACGGCCTTTTCTCCTTGGACGGTTGGCGACCAAAGTCTTTTGCCTGTTACGCTTTCGCGCTTTTCGGCTTTACGTAAAAACACTGACTTAATTCAACTTACGTGGGCTACAGCTTCCGAAACTCACAACAAAGGATTTGGTATTGAGCAAAGTTTTGACGGAAACATTTTCCAGCACATCGGATTTGTGGAAGGTGCAGGCAACAGCCGCCAAACCAAAGAATATAGCTACACACTGCGCAACTCACAAGCGGCTTATTATCGTCTGCGCCAAACCGACAACGACGGGAAGATTTCCTATACGGCTACACGCTGGGTGAGTGGCACAAAAGAGCCCGTAAATATTTATCCGAACCCTGCTAAAGGTTTGTTTACATTCCAAGTAGGCAACGCAGACGCAAATACTGAAGCACATATTACCAATACGTTGGGTCAAATTGTTTGGCAAGGCGTTTCGGGTCAAATAGAGGCAAGTCATTGGCCTAAGGGTGTGTATTTCTTGCATTTCAACCATCAGGGAGAAGCAAGAACCGAAAAAATTATTATTGAGTAAATTTTATTATTTTGAATAGCAAAATCCTCTTATGGCTTTCGGGCTGTGAGAGGATTTTTGTATTTTGGGGAACAAATAAACGTAACTCTTATGCCATTTCTTCCCGACCGTGTCAGGGCAATGCTTGCCGATGTGCCCAATGTAACCGAAAAACAAATGTTTGGCGGCTTGGCTTTTATGGTCAATGACAAACTGTGCGTGTGTGCCTACGAAAATGAAATTCTTTGCCGTCTTGACCCTGCTTTGCAGGAAGAAGCCGCCGAGCAGCACGGCTGCCGCCTCATGCACTCCAATGGCCGCACGTACAAAGGCTATATTTATGTAAACGAGCAAATTCTTAGGCAGGAAAATCAGCTCCAATATTGGGTAAATCTTTGTTTGGAGTTTAACCAATATGCCCAAAAGTCAAAAAGGTAATTATGCCTTCACAAGGCAAAAAAATCCCATCAATTTACACACAGAAACCCTTCCGCCAAAATATTTATTGTGATGAGCAAAAGAGTCCAAATTTGGGCATTTTGTCCGTGTGTACAGCTTCTACGTTGCTGACCAATGCTATTTACTGGTTGCAACGAACCCACCACCGTCTGCGAATCACTAAATTTTATTCTTTAGCACAATCGTTTTTATTTGAAAAGTCATGGCTGCTATTCTTTGTTCTAAGAACAAAGAATAGCAGCCATGACGGTAATACACTAAAAATGTATTATCGTACAAAAACTCTGTAAGTATTGGTTTCGTTGGCAGCGCGTACTTGCACCAAATAAACGCCTTGCGATAAGGCTGGCGGCGCAACACTGCTTACACTTCCTGTATTTACCGCTAAATTGGTTTGGTAAACACTACGTCCCATGGCATCTGTGTAGAATAATTCTACCTCTGACAATGGCGTTTCAGTCGCTACCAAAGTCGCTGTTCCTTCTGCAGAAAAGGACACAGACAAGGCTTGTGAAAGTGATTGATGTGTAGCTACGGCGCGGCTGTAAGTCAGCTTACCATCATAGTCATATTGCGCCAAACGATAATAAACGATACCATTATTTTGTTCGTGGTCAGTATATGTGTACGATGTTGTGCTATTGCTATTGCCCATACCTTTTACTTCTGCAATGGCCTTATAAGTTTGGCCGTCACCTGAGCGTTCTACCATGAAATGACTATTGTTGGTTTCTGAAGCCGTAGCCCAAAGCAGCGTAACGCCTGATTTGGCTATTACTGATTTCAAATAAAGCAAGGTAACAGGCAAAACATTTTGATTTCCAAATCCATTACAGTTGTTAGGACAAATTACATTACCATCTGCCGCCGTCCATACATCAGTGCCTCCTATACTAATTAAGGTACTGCTTCCACCACCTGTACTTTTAGTAATTGTACTTGGCGAATTCATAATTACCCCAGAACCTGCGGGCAAATTCAATTTCCTTCCATTCACAAAATGTAATTCTCCATAATTTTCAATCCGAACAGGAGAACCAACAATCGTAATTTGTGCATCTACGTTCACCACATGGCCTGCTTGAATGATGATAATATCTCCGCCAATAGGAATACGTCCACACGACCAATTAAGAGGATTAGTCCAGTTTCCACTTCCATTAGAGGTACAAGTAGCTGCCAGAACTAACGTGGGAACAAATAAAATAAGCACTATACAAAACAATTGTGTAAAAAGCGAAATACGCATAGCCAATAAATTTTAATGTGTGATGCAACCGTTTTTTTTAAAACAATAAAGTATTGGGCAGAGTAGGCAGGAGGAATTTAGCAACAAATATTTATTTCACTTATATACTCATTATCAATATAAGGTAAATAAATATTCAATTAAGTATATTTTTGTCGTATAAAATTTATATTAGGTGCTCACAAACGTGAAAATGATTATCAATAGTGCCAATGATAACACCCAAATAGCATATGCTGGACACCTCCAACATTAGCAACTAATAGACAAAAATAACTATACAAAGATAATTATAAAAACAATAATTTTGCAGGCAAATAGGTGAAATCTACTTAATAGTTCGGCTGAAATTCAAATAAAAACATACATTAAGAATGGATAGATAATTATTGTTTTATTTAAAAAAACAACCTTAATAACATCATTGATCTCATGACTACCAATGTTGCCCTATGCCCTACTCGCTTCTCGAAACACTGCTTTTGACTAGTCATGCTAAAGCCAAACACTGAGTACCGAACAGTTGCGGCAATGGCTAGCAAGCAAAATGACACGCTATCAGATGCCTGCCCAAATCGTGTTGGCGCATAGGTTGGCACTAACGGCAGTCGGCAAAATTAATCGAAAGGAAATAAAAGCAAATCCACTATATTAGCCTTTCCATTATATCGTTTCCCAAAAAATATATAAAATGCTGGATTTAGAATCAATTTTAGAAAAAGAATTGCCCGCCATCTGGGACAAACTCAAAGCCAAAGGCATAGACATCGTAAGCGACGAAGATAACATTCGATTGATGATGGAAAAAGCCTACGAAATGTTGCCGACACCCGTGCGCTTGGTAGTAAAGCGAGACACATTCATCAATTTCGCCTTAGAGCACAAAGACAAAATTTTGCCCGAAAAGCCCAAGCCCACCAAAAAGAAAATCACTGCCACCGCAACCAGCAAAACCACTACCGCAGCCAAAAAAGAGACAGCCAAACCAGCGGCCACCAAAACACGCAAAAAGACAGACTAAGGCCAAAAGTTTTGATACCTTTGCGGCCATGTTGTTGGAAGTAGAAAACATCTCAAAAAAATACGAAAATGCCCTTACGCCTGCCGTGTCGGGCATTTCATTTACCTTAGACGAAGGCCAATGGCTCGGACTCATTGGCGAAAGTGGTTGCGGAAAAAGTACATTGTTACGGATTTTGGCAGCACTAGAAGAACCCGACACGGGCTTGATTCGTTTGAATGGGAAAAAAGTATTGAGTCCCGCGTGGAAATTAATTGCGGGCCACTCAGACATCAAACTCGTGCATCAGGACTACCAACTCATGCCGCGCCACACGGTTTGGGAAAATATCGCGTACAGTTTGCGTGCCTACAAACCCGAATATCAGCGCAAGCGCGTCGGGGAACTGATAGAACGTTGCAAACTCGATAACCTTTCCGACAAACTGCCCGCGCAACTTTCGGGCGGCCAACAACAGCGCGTAGCCTTGGCGCGTTCTTTGGCCGAAATTCCGATGGTTTTACTCTTGGATGAGCCTTTCAGCAATTTGGATTATACTCACAAAAATGCTGTACGTCAGCAAATTGTGGAAATGATACGCGAAAACGGGACAACCGTCATTTGGGTAACACACGACACCGCCGAAGCCCTCGCCTTCCCCGATACACTCGCCCTCATGCGCGACGGCCAATGGTTACAAACTGGCACGCCGCAAACCCTTTACCATCAACCCAACAGCGAATACGCCGCCAATTTTTGGGGAAATGCCAACATCGTAGCCGCTGACGCACTGGCGCAAATATGGCCTCAGTTTTCTATTTTTCAACAAAAAACTGGCAATGTGTGTCTTCGTTTTGAGCATTTGGAATTGCAACCCAATCCCACGGCCAACACGGCACAGGCACGCTTGCTACAAACCCGATTTTTGGGACATTACTACGAAATAGATTTATTGTTGGGGGAAAATTTGCGCCTGACAGCCAAAGCGAACACCCTACCCAACAACCATTTATTATACGCAACTTTTCACCCCGACACTTTGATATGGCTATAAAAAAACCTAAAAACTGGGTAGCCTCTACCCTGCTCTGTTGCGGCTTGCTGGCAGGCTGCTACCAACAACCACCCAAACAGAAAGCTGTAACACAAAATACTGATTTAGAGCCTTTTCTTAAAAAATTCAAAACATTGCCTTTGCCGCTTTTAGAATCAGATTTTTTTATGATGCAAGCAGGCAAAGCCATCACGCAACCCGAAATTTCGCGCTACGAGTTGGGCAAGCAAGACACGCTTTGGGCGATAGGCAAAGTCTATGACACGCGTAAATTTTCGGGAGTTATTTGTCAAGAAAAAATCCCGCACGGTAAACAAACGCGCCTAACCACCTTGGCCAAAGATGGCAGCAAAATTTCGCAATTGCTCCTAACCAAAGAAGTACAAGCCGAAGGAATGGACGATTGGCGTGCCGAAATCACCAACAATATGCACATTTTCG
Source organism: Flexibacter flexilis DSM 6793 (assembly GCF_900112255.1). Lineage (NCBI taxonomy): Bacteria > Pseudomonadati > Bacteroidota > Cytophagia > Cytophagales > Flexibacteraceae > Flexibacter > Flexibacter flexilis. The sequence continues at coordinate 12,141 of NZ_FOLE01000011.1, read as the reverse complement.
TTACGCACCGACATTTTACCACCGACGGGCAAGCCGTAGCCAAAACCCGCATGGAATATTTGCTTGGCGAAAATGGCGTAATCGGGCTACTCACCCAAAAAACAGACACGCTGCCCTTAGAATGACAAAAAGCCGCCTTCCACTTTTGTAGCAGAAGGCGGCTTTTTCTATTTTCTTTCTCCAAAAATTAATCAACCAAAATACCAGTGTTCGGGATTTGGTCAATTTTTACGGGAGCTTCACCATCTTTGAACGCAGCACGTGGGCGCAAATTCAAAGTTTGGAACAATTCTTTATCAGCATCTACCTCAGGATTTGGCGTAGTAAGCAATTTATCACCCGCAAAAATCGAGTTAGCACCCGCCATAAAACAAAGTGCTTGTTCTTCTTGGCTCATGCGCACGCGGCCAGCCGAAAGGCGAACCATTGCTTTTGGCATAATGATACGCGCCGTCGCAATCATACGCACCATTTCCCATACCGAAACGCGAGGTTGTTCTTCCATTGGCGTACCTTCTACGGGCACAAGGGCGTTTACTGGTACAGATTCTGGGTGTTCGGGCATGGTTGCCAACGTGTGCAACAAACCGATACGGTCTATGTGTGTTTCGCCCAAACCAATGATACCACCCGAACAAACCGCAATGCCCGACTTGCGCACGTGCTGGATAGTGTCCAGACGGTCGTCGTAAGTGCGAGTCGTAATTACTTTATCGTAATGCTCTTCGCTGGTGTCAAGGTTATGATTGTAGGCATAAAGGCCAGCATCTTTCAATTTTTGGGCTTGGTCTTCGGTAAGCATACCCAAAGTACAGCAAACTTCCATACCCATTGAGTTTACGCCTTTCACCATTTCCAGCACGTTGTCAAAGTCTCGATTGTCGCGCACTTCGCGCCAAGCCGCACCCATACAAAAACGTGTACTGCCGCTATCTTTGGCGTTACGCGCTGCGTCCAACACTTCGTTTACGGGCATAAGTTTGTGTACTTTTACGTTGGTGTGATAACGTGCCGCTTGCGGACAGTAGCCACAATCTTCTGGGCAACCGCCTGTTTTTACAGACAAAAGCGTACAAACTTGTACTTCTTGCGGGTCGTTATATTCGCGGTGCGTCGTGGCAGCTCTGTAAATCAAATCCAAAACTGGAGAATTGTATATTTCAGCGATTTCTTCGCGAGTCCAATCGTTGCGGATAACTGTTTTGCTCATCGTTGTTTTTTAATTATGTGTAAAGTAAAAATATAGCTCAAATTTGATTTAAACCCTGTTTTTCGGACGAACCGAAAAATAGTAGGTAACATTGGTAGGTAAATTTTTTTAGGCTTGCGCCCAAAAAAATTTTCTTCTCCAAAGGGTCAGTTACTTACTTAATTCTTTCCCAGCATTAGCCGTGTTTCTGCATGTGCTTTTTGTTCTGTCAATAATAGATTTTTTACAAACTCAAGCTCTTTTTTGTAAAACTCAAGTTCTTCTTGAACCTTCTCTTTGGTAGCCTGCCATTCTTCGCGAATGGCACTATTATTAGTCCTGTAAGTATCTGTACTTACATTATCCTGACACTGCGCTAAAAGTTCAGGCAGTGTCATACCTAATATTTCCGCGTATTTTTCCAGTGTTTGGCTTGTAAAGTTGTCCCTCGCGAAATCCTGATAAACAGTTTGGCGTGTTTTATTCAGTTTTTCGGCAACAGTAGTAATACTGATATTTTTTTCTTTACACAACTGCTTGATTACTAATCCTATATGTTTCATACTGAAAAATATTTACATTTTTTTATTATGAATACTTGCAATGTAAGTATATATACTACATATTTGTAATGCAAACACTTACACGTTAATACAAATATGGTGTATTGCATTACAAATGTAACAACAAATTTCATTCCAAAAAAGCGTATGGCACGAGATACATTTAACGTAACAATTTCTTTGCCAAAGGCAATAGAATTGGATTACAAAAAATTAAAAAAGCAAAAAAGATTAGCATTGAGTCAGATCGTAACCGAATCGCTACGAAACCAGTACCCCGAAATCAAAGAAGCGTTGGAGGCTAAACAGGTGTAGTGTATGCGTAGAGCTAAAAGAAGAACAACCCCCAAACCAAGAAGTCGAGGGTTGTCGAGAGTAAGGCCAAATGCTCAATCAATCAATAACTTGTCCGAGCGTGTAACCAATGATAGTGCCAATCAAAGTGCCAGTAGTACAATTGTCGATAATGCAGCACTTACCCAAGAGAACGACAGTAATCAAGCAAGCGACAGTAATAAAACCTTGATAAATAAGATTTTGCTTGTGTTTTCGGGTGCGGTAATTGGTGGCTTGTTCGTAGCGGCTTGCAGCAATTCGGGCGGCCTCAGTTCGGGCGGCACTTTTAGCGGCGGCAGCATCAGAAGCAGACGTGTTTTTTTGGTTAAAAAAGTCTCTTACAGATTCCACGACAAAGCCCGCCAAAGAAACCCAATCTTCAGGCGATTTGGCGGAAAAATTAGTTTTCTCATTGGCTTTGTTACCGCTTTGGTTCTGGTCGGTTTTGCTCATTTTCTTATAAGATTTAAAAGTTAAAATTTGAACAATAGTAAGAAATGAAAGAGACAAAACAAAGTAAATCCATAAGGATATTTTTGGCTTTTCAACAGTAAATACTATGGAAAACAAAGAAAAACCCGCCTACACGGAATCGGAAAAGCTACTCAGATTAGAGTGTTTGAAATTGGCACGGGTTGAGTATAGCGGACAATCCTCACTACCAAGCCCACGGATAGCAGAAGAGTTTTACGAATGGGTAACTAATCCAGCCTACGAACACCCGAATCAACAAACTGTAACGGACTGGATAAACGGAGTTAAGCCGTATGGAGAAAGAGCCTAAAGGCCGTAAGCCCAAAAAGGAAGAAAGTAGCCGCGTTATATCTGTTAGTCGTTGGTATTTTACTTCTACTGATTACAGTGTCCTAAATCAGATTTTGGCCTATAAAGTCAAAAAACAACGTCGAAAATCAATTTTCACATTTTAAAAATACAAAATTATGAGTAAGGACAAAGAAAAAGCAACCCCCGAAAAAGAAGGGTTGCAGTTGGTTGAAAATGCAAATACTGATGTTTCGTTACGCCTTAGATGCTTAGAAATGGCAGCAGGCGCAGGCGACATTTTAAGCAAGATGCACGAAGCCAAAACTATGTATAACTGGATTGTTGGTTGTGAAAAACCAAGCAAACCAATTAAGCAATAACGGCAAGTGCACTGACAGGGATTTTTACGGATTCTATGTTATTTCCCTTGCTGTGATAACAAACAGCCATTTCAACATCTATTCCATCTAATGTTTCTGTGTATTTGTAGCCAACTGTAAATGTAGGTGCTGAATTAACTTCTGCTACTTCATCACTAAGCAGCCTAACAACATTTCCTTCTTCGATTTCATTCATTTTAATCGGGATTTTGAGGTTTGAGAAAATTTAAAGCCTTAGCTCCTACTAAGGCTACTCAAACCTAAGAATTTCAATAATTCAAAGCAAGCGTTAAACTATACGAATAAAAACAACCTCAAAAATAAATTTTCACAACCCCCCCCCTTATAAAAAATGGAAAATCAAATTATCAAACCAGCGTATTGCCTTAAAGAATTAGACAATTTGGCAAAACGCCTATCCTTGTATAGTGATAGCGAAATTGCAATTAAAGACCCTGACGAAATTACTATTTGTCATATCAACATAGAGGGTGAAGATAGCAATTATATTGCTAGACACTTATCTCGTATAGCTGACAAGGCCAAAGATATTGGCATTCGTTTTCTTTCTATTAGGTATGGTTACGGACGAGTGAACAAACCTATTGTTTTGTATTTGGCCGACGAGGTGCCAGAAAAACAAGCGCAATCCGAACAAGCCAATGCCTTTGATTCACCATCTCAATTGTTCGGGGAAATGTCGCAAGAAGCTAAACGGAAAGGTTACGCAGTTATGCACGCTTTCTTATCTGAAATAGTGCCTGTATTAGACGAGTTCAAGGAGGAAATAGCCGCCCGAATGAATACAACCGTTTTTCGTTTTGATGAAGATGAATAACGAAGCCAAATACCTAACTATCAACTTAACCGCCGCACAAGGCGCAGTACTTGCTGAGCAGTATGTAAGAGTGGTTAAGAAAGAAAAGTGTATTAATGCTTCTTTCGCTTTTGAACTACAAAGAGGTTCGTGCAGGGAGATTTTAGGTGCGAAAATAAGGAAGTATAATGCAGATATTCAGCTTGTATCACCAACGGTAATTGTACCTATTCGAGTTACTTATATTCAATTTCTTTGGCTTATCGAAGTGGCTAATTATTGGGAGACTATAAACGAAAACTTCAATCCGAAAACAGACCTAAGAGCAAGCATATTGCTTGCAGCCAAACACGCAAGCGAAAGGCATTTTCGCTTTAAATATGCCTTAAAAAAAGAACCATATTATGGCACTTTATGTGGTGATTAATATATGAAACGAATCAACAAAGCCGCAGTAATTGAGTATTTGCGCACGCTCCCTACTCCACTAAAAACAGAGGTAGCCAACTTGTACGCATCGCAATTCAAATCGACAACAGGCGCATATACAACAGCCTTAAGCAGGGGTACATTTGGCCGTTTGGAATTAGAATTTTTGGCTAAGTATTTGGTAAAAAACGAAGCAGACGAGGAGAGTATTTACCCGCCACCGCCACCAAAAATACAGCTATCTCCCGAGCTTTCGAGGTATTTTATTTTAAAATCAATACCCAAATCATTATTGGAAAATAACTAAATCATCTCATAAATGAAAAATCAATCTAAAATCCCCAACCCGAACCGCCCGCCTTAGTAGTTTGTGTGTTGCTGTGTGCCTACCTTGAAGTTATTCGGGCACACGGAGTAGAAGGTTTCAGAATTTTGCGCACAAGTGCATTTATTTTAAGTGCACTTGTGTAAAAAAAGCCCAAATACAGACGTAAACGGGCTTTAAACTTAAATATTAAAAGTATGTATATTGAATATTTTAAAATGCAAAGCAAAGGTAAAAAATTTTCTCTTGACCTGCAAAAAATGAGTCAAGAAATAGCCAAAGAATTGGCTATTTGTTTAGAAAAACGCGGTTTTATGGTTGAATTTGTTAATGTAAATTAGTATGGCAAAAGTATTATTAGCAATCGACATTGCAGACGCGCTTGTATTGCGCAATCATATTAATAATATATTGGATTCGGAGGAATCAGATAGTCTTCAAAATATCTTATTAGACCTACAATCTGGTATTGATATTTACGACATACACACAAAGACAGAATTTTCCGAGCAGATGCGCATTTTATTAGAAAATGCAGGTGAAATAATTACAACCCAAACCGACCAAAAGCCATGACTCAATTTATATTTTCAACTAAAGAAGTTGATTTTTTTAAATCTGCTTTATTGGATAAAATAAAAGAACCTATTGCAGGTGTTTTGTATGGCAAACTTAACGATAATTGTTTAATTTCCCTAACGGAAGAAGAAATTAATTATCTCAAAAATGTAGCCGACACGGAGTATTTGGAAAGGTCAAAAGGCCGCGCGTTTGAATTGCGTTATACGCAAACCACGACTTTACGCAAGATAGCCATGATGGCAGCCAATGACACAGAAAAACAGGCTTTAGTAAAATTAACCAACATTCAATTTTCACTTTTTTAGTCATGCAAATAACTACACGCCCAAGCCTGCTACACGCGCCAATTATTGGCAATGCAGCTAATGTAATTTGTAATAATACAATTGGTAATAATACGGCTACTAATGTTGTTTTTCGGGCTAAAAAAAGCCCGAAAACAGCCGTAACGGAAATGTTCGATTTGCTCAAAACGCGCATCGCTGAGTATAATTTTACTTGCAAATTATTGCGTCATACAATCAGAGGTACATTTTTAACGGCCATCAAAAATGTAGTTAATCTCTTTGCGGCCTCTTTTTCACAATTACAAGATTATTACGTGGAATTTAGTACGGCCATGTTAGCGGGTGCAATGAACCAGAGCACCGACAGTGCAGCGCGTCACATCAAAAAAATGTTAGTGTTAGGTTTCTTGCAAGAAACTGACATTGCGCCAACGCATAGGCATTTTGCACGATTCAACACAGTTTATAAGGTGGACTTGACGGCCATCAATAGCGAGGCTATTGTAAAGCTCATAGAGCAGGAAAAAGAAGACGACATCAACCCCAATCTTGGATTAGTCAAAAAGCACAGGAAGCCACGCAAGCAAGTACAGACCGAGCCAGTGGAGGGAGAGCCAGTGCAGGCAGTAGAAGCAACCACAACAGAAGCAACCACAGTTACAGGCCAACAACCCGCCGAACTGATAGCCGTGCAAGAAGCAGAAGTGGTATTTGTTGAAGCAGGAGACGACGGCGACGGCCAAAGCCTGTACGAGTACTATATGACAGACGAAGAGGCCGCCCAAAGCCCATACGTTAGCCCCGCGAAATTTGAGGCATCAAATCAAAGCCCTTGTATTGCCGTTCCTGTGTACTGTGTTATGCCATTCTACGCGAATTTAACACAGCTTAACCGAAAAATTGAAATTCTCACTAATCAACTGAAAATCAACGACACTTCTTTTTGCATATACCGCAATTTGCGGCACATATTAAATAGTAACTTTTCAAAAGTAAAAGGTATTACATATAAAAAACTATTTAATAGTAACTAAGCGGTGGATATGTGGATAAGTCTCGGACTGTTAAAAAACTGAAATGAAAATTGCCCTTTAACGGCTTAAAGTTTAACATTTTTGCAGTGTTATGAATTGAGTTTTGCGACTAAGGACTTTTTTACAAAAAAAATAACAGGGGGCGGGGCGCGGCGGCCACATAGACCGCAAAAACAATGCGTACAGTGTAATGTTTTGTTAAACTCGCCGACTACAGAGGCCAAAGGGGCGCAAAAGCATGTAGCACTGCAATTATAGCCCTTTTTGGTGGTTTCTCCAAATTTTAATTCCAATCCTATGCTAATTTCTGATAAAAAAGCAGGGCGCGTGTTATTGCCGTCCAGCGAGAGCGATTCCCTTTTTGTAATGCAATTGTATTATAACGAGAATCATTATAAGAGTAAAACGCAAAACATTGCCCGTTTCTGGTCTATGGACTTTGAAGACGAAAGAAACGGAACAATGCAATACGAGACCCTGAATGAATACAATGGATACATCAAGTTTATCCAATACGTTCAAAAACTCAATGTTTCGGGCAGGCTTTGGAGGGCTTTTATATACTACAATACAATTTTAGACCCCAACGGCAAACCCGAACTAATAACAGGTTTTGCAGGCACGAAGCCCAAAAACTTCTTAACCCAAACCGAAGCGTACAGCGGCCTGACAATGGAGCAGGTGCAAACGAGCCGCACGATATGCACCGACGCACCAGCCGCCCCGATTGAATTAGATTTTGGCCAAAAGGCAGTGCAGCCGCCGCAGGCAGTCGAGGCCATCACACGCACGATTAATCAATTTCAAAACCATTATTAGCCATGTGGAATCTACTAAATAAAATCAATCTATTAAGCAGCTTTGCCGCATTTTGTTACGGGCTGTTTTTGGGTGCAAGCCTTATGTTTTTTGCAGCCATTTTATATACTGATTATTTTAAATTTTAATCCTTTTTTTATGCAAAACCAAACAACAACAGACGTTTACGAAAACGCACCAACCGCCGCACAAGGTGTGGTTATTTTGAATAAAATTATCCCTGCATTGCGTGCGTTTCAAAAAATGACACAAAATAGTATTAATACTTATTTTGCGCACTACCACAATAAAGGATATAAGGGCGATATAAAGTATATCGCAAAAAAAATTCAACAAAATAAAAAAGAAATAGCTAACGTGTATTGCAACTTAGATTACAACAACCAAACCGCTTTTTTTCGTGTTTTAAGCTTGCCATTATCCGAACCGATGCAAGATATATCTGAATGGCACGACGACCCAGAGCTTGGAAAAGTAGTTGCTTTCTACGAAAATAACGCAAAGCAGCCATACAAATACAGGCCAATAGAAACTGTTTTGTTGCATAAGTTTTGCCTCTTTTCACTCAATCACAGTAGCGTTTCTTCTTTGGATTTTTCGTGTTCTATTTACAAGGAATTAGGCTACAAAAAATCCTGTATTAACTTTAAAGGTTGGGCAGATTATTGGTTGTTTCTACAAAACAACAAGCAGGCAGCCGCGACAGGCGCACAAGAAGAATTTGTTCATTATTTAATCAATTATAAATAAAATCAAGCATTATGATAAATGCAGGTTTATTCTCTTTTTTAGCCATTCCAGACAAATTAAGCAATCAGCAAGCTGTTGGTTTTATAAGGGATAATTACCCTAATATGAAGTGTTTGGGCGAAGTTGACAAGTTTAATCCTGAAAAATTTGGCGTGAGTAAAAAAGAATTTGAGGAGTTAAGAATTAAATACAAAATTACGTCAAGTCATTACTTTGGTAGTCCTGTGTATTACGTTTTTCTTTCTTAAACTATCACACTTTTATGTATTTTTTAGGTTCGTTGTTGGAGTTTGAAAAAGCCGCAATAGAGCTTTGATTTAATTATAAAATAACCCATGCAAACAGTATTTATTTATGGCAAAGTTTTACCCTCTAAAGTACGAGCTTCAACCAGAACACAGGGAAGTGGTGGAATTATTCAATGTCTCCCAGATTATTTCTATCAGAGAAATAGATACAGAAGAAGTTCTTGTTGGTAGATTTGCCGTGGAAAGAAGATTAGAATCCAAGTATTTAAGGGTTTTGGTTAAAAAGGAAGAACGCGAATTTTACGTGTTTTTTTCAGGAACATTGTTAGAGTTTGAAAAAGCCGCAATAGAGCTTTGATTTAATCACAAAATAACCCATGCAAATAGTATTTATTTATGGCAAAATTTTATCCTCTACATTTCGGTTCGGACGAAAGCGAAAAAGAGAATATAGCAGAGTTGTTTAATCCCTCTCAAATCCTGAGAATAGAAACAGTGGAAGACGAAAATAAAATATATTTATGCCTTGCTGTTTCTTATTCAGGAAGGGAACTATTTATGTATTTTTTCGGGGATGTTGAAGACCTGACAAAAGCCGCAATAGAGCTTTGATTTAAACAAAAAAAAGCACCCGTAACAGGGTGTTTTTTTTGTTTAAAAACATTATATTTACGTTAATTTAATCATCAAAAAATTACAATGCAAATGAAAGTATTACCTAATCACATTTATCAAATGGATATTTTAGAAGGCATTAAATATTTGCCTGATAAATCCATCAAAACAATTATAGCCGACCCGCCGTATTTTTTGGGAATGACACACAACGGGCAGAAAGGCTCTTTTGTTGATTTGGCCATTTGTGCCCCCTTTTTTTCGCAATTGTTCGCACAATTCAAAAGAGTATTACAAGACGACGGAGAAGTATTTTTTTTCTGTGATTTTAGAAGTTACGCATTTTTTTATCCTATATTCAATTCTGTTTTAAAGCAGAAAAATTTAATTGTTTGGGATAAAGGAAATATGGCAGGCAATCACTACAATTTTTCACATGAATTTATAATATTCGGCACAAAAGAAGGTTGCAATATTAATCGGGGCGGTTCTAATGTATGGAAAAAGCGCAGGGTTTAGTTCGGGCGCAAAGAAAACCAACGGCGAAAAGGTGCACGACACGCAAAAGACGATTGAGGTTATTACAAAGATTATTATAGACAGCACGCAGGAAGGGGACACTGTTCTTGATGCGTTTGCAGGCAGTGCCACAACATCACTGGTGAGCCGTGAGCTTAATCGTAATATTTACGCCTTTGAATTGGATTTAAAGAATTTTGAAATAGCACGAAAGAGGGCTATGCAGGGTTTGGTGGTGCAACCTAATTTCTTTAGAGTATAATCGAAATATCAAAAAAATACCTACGTTATGAGTACAAAAAATAAAGGAGTTGCTGCTTTTGTTTTAGCCTTTTTAGCTGCAATTTTACATAGTCTTTTCCAGCGAAATAGGCGAAAAAACATAAGTTGGCTAACCAATAAAACCAATATAGATATATGGTTTAAACCCGAAGAAGGAACAAAGGCCGCTTCTTTAGCGTCCAATACGGCAACTATAAGCAAAATAGATGGCTTTGCGTTCAATGGCAAGATTTACAAAGTATCAGACGGCACTACCGTTACCATTAACGAAGATAGTACAATTACTTACAGTGTGGTTTATGCTGATGTGTTAGAGTTAGTAGCCTATCCTTTTAGAACAAAACCATTAAAGAGCCCTCCAGACGAGGGATGGAACGACCTTTTCAATAAAATAAAATAACCATGAATAATAAAGTAGTAGCGTTCAGTCCTTACGCGTGTGTAGTTTGGATTTTATCATTTTATTTTTTGGCATATACTTTTGGATACACCCCAGCCAGCGACCCCAAAACACTGACAGGGTATGAGTTACATCACCTTGTCAGTGTAGGTTTACTTGCGGCGACAATAGTATCACTTATTTTTTTTGTAAGGCAATTATTCATAAAAAAGACCATAACAAAAGAGTTTGTTGTGTTTTTTATCGGATTAACCGCCCTTGTATTGTTTTTTGCGTACAGTAATGTATTTAATTGGTACGCAGATTAAAAATATATTACCTGTACCTATATAAAAAAAGCCCCGTTTTTGGGGCTTTTTTTATGGCTTACTACCAAAAGGTCCGAGCGCGTCCACGATTAAAGATACTTCTTTGGGTGTGAACATTTTTCGGCGACCAATATTTACAATATCTTTTATTCGTGCGTGTACAGATTTGAAATCCCTGAAATTATACGCTTCTGTTATTTGGGCTTTACTCATAGCAGTAAAGTTAAAGTTATTGGCTTCTTTTTCTTTCATGGCATTAGGTAAACAATGTTAAAGCGGATTAAAACGGAAAATAACGGAAAATAGGGAACGAAAGGAGACGAAAGCGGACGTAATCGGAAACGTTATTTTTTCGGAATATACCTTTGCATTCAACAATACAGCACGACAAAACAAAGATACAAGTTTCACTTAAAAAAAGCATTCACAATATGAAAAAATAATAAAGACAATGGCAAAAAATATTGTCGGTAAAATATTAGGGCTTGGATTGATAATAGCCTTATTAATGGCAGTTTGGGAATACCTGCAAAAAGCATTCAGAGCCGACCAATTAAAGCCGCTTATTTCGAGTTTTTCGGTGGGTAAATTAGGGTTTTCATCAATCCAAAGTTTGCCGCTAAAAGTAGTAATGGCTATTTCTAATTTCTCCCCTACTTTATATAATTTACAACAAATTCAAGTAGAGATTTATGATAAAGACGGGACTAAATTATTAGCAAGCCAAGATGTACCACTTACGCAAGGCGTTAGCTTGCAACCCAATGCTCAAACATTAATACCTGAGCTAAATTTTAGCGTATCTAACGCCAATGTGGTACAATATCTATTTTCGGGAGACAAGATAAAAGCAGCCGAAACCATGCTAAAATTAGCCATTGGGCAAAAGGCGGGTTTGACTTTAAGGGTAAAAGGATTTATTAGAGCCGAAGGGCTTAAAATACCACTAAATGAGGAGGTTAGTATATGACAATAACAACTAACAATCTTTCAAAAGTGAGTAAACCTTCAGGTTTGGCCATCAAATTAAGCGATAGAGCAGACGCAGGGCAAACAGTAGGATTTTTGTTTGAAGACATCGAAAAAAACGCCGAACAATTGCGGCCATTATTGGCCAATGTAGCGGTTTACGATGCAAACGGAATACTGCTTTTAAATCAAACTTTGCGCAAACTTTGGGATTTTTGCAGGAAACATATTGAATATAAATTTGACCCAAAAAACCAAGAGGTTTTGTATTCGCCGCGCCGAGTTTGGCATCAGAAATTTGGAGATTGCGACGACCAAACGAAGTTTTTACTTTGCTTTTTATTTATGCTCAAAATTCCGTTTAAAATTCGGATTGTAGGCTACAATAAAAACAGGGGATTTGCGCACGTTTTTCCCGTTTCTTGGACAGAAAATGGCAAAGAAATTATCTTGGATTATGTACCCGAATGCCAATATTTTGGCCACACGCCACCCTATTTATTTTACAAAGACTTTCACAAAAA